>NZ_JBIVKT010000014.1:0-213623 GCF_044750905.1 Streptomyces sp. NPDC088762 | reverse complement strand
GAGGGAGCGGTGGCTGGTGCCGTGCATCGCAAGGCGGACGAGGGAGTCGACGCGGAGCGTCGGCGAGTGAGGACAACGCGGCGAGGCGCGGTGCCGGACACCGGGAGCCCGGCCTGATCCGTAAGACACCCCCTAGGGGGAGTGCCGTCAGGCGGGCAAGTCCGGCTGCTCGGTTTTGGCGACGGCCGCCGCCCCGGCCTCCGGGACCACCCGAGCGGCCCCGGGGTCGGGGCACGGCTCCGGCAGCCGCCGCGACAGGGCCCAGGCCAGCACCGGCAGCACGGCCAGCGGGATCAGCGCGGTGCGCAGGGAGGCGGCGTCCGCGGCGGCGCCGATCAGCGGGCTCGCGAGGCCGCCGACGCTGACGGTCAGGCCGAGGGTGACACCGCTCGCGGTGCCCATGCGCGTGGGGAGGTAGTCCTGGCCCAGGGTGACCTGGAGGGAGAACGGCACGTACAGCGCGGTGGCCGCCAGCGCCGCGCATACGTACACCAGCGGGAGCGGCAGGAGCAGGATCCCGGCGATGGCGGGCACGGCCGCGGCGTACGACCGGTGGACGGTGGTGACCCGGCCCCAGCGCTCCGCGAGCCGGCCGCCGAGCAGGGTGCCGCCGGCGCTGCCCGCGAACAGGGCGCACAGGGCCACGGCGCCGGCGGTTCCCCCACCGCCGCGCTCGCGTACGTACAGCGCGATGAAGGTGCTCAGGCCGATGAACACGACGGAGCGGACCACCACGACGAGGGAGAGCCGCAGGAACGCCGGCCGGTCGTCCCCGCCGGCGCGTGACCCGGGGGCGCTCGTCTCCGGGAAGCCGGTCGCGCCGCGCGTCCCCGCCGGACGCGGCAGGGTGAGCAGGACACCGAGCGCCGCCGGGAGCGCCAGCAGCCACCAGCCGGCCGGCCCGGGCACCGCCAGGGCGCCCCCGACCAGCAGCGGCGCGCAGGCGAAGCCGACATTGCCGCCGAGGGCGAACCAGCTCATCGCGGTGTGCCCGGCCCCGCCCGGGGCGGTGCGGACCCGCCGGGCGGCCGCCGGATGGTACGCGGCCACCCCCAGCCCCGACAGGGCGACGGCGGCCACGGTGGCCGGGTAGCCCGCGTCGAGCCCCACCAGGGCGATGCCCAGCCCGGCCGCGGCCGCCGCCGACGGTATGAGCCAGGGCATCGGCCACCGGTCGGTCAGCATCCCGAACAGCGGCTGCACCACGGACGAGAGCAGCGAGGCGGCGAGCACGATGCCGGACGCGGCGGCGTAGTCGTAGGCGCGTTCCGCCACGAGGAAGGGTACGAGCGCGGCGACGGCGCCCTGGTAGACGTCCACGCACGAGTGACCCGCCGCGAAGGCGGCGGTACGGATGCGGATGCTGTTCTTCTTCACCGGTCGAGGATCACCGGCGGCGGGTGGGCGGCGCTTCCGATAAATTGCCGGGTGATGCAGAAAATCCGCCACACGCCGCGCGCCGCGACGAACGTCAGCGAGCTCGACACCGACACCGGGATCGACCCCCACCGCCACGACGACCACCAGATCGCCTACGCCGGCCGCGGGGTGCTGTCGGTGACCACCGACGCCGGCACCTGGGTGGCCCCCGCGACCCGCGCCCTGTGGATCCCGGCCGGGACCGTGCACGAGCACCGCGCGTTCGGACGCACCGACCTGCACTGCGTCGGCCTGCCGACCCGCCTCAACCCGCTGTCCCTGGACGCGCCGGCCGTGATTGCCGTCGGGCCGCTGCTGCGCGAGCTGATCCTGGCCTACACCCGCACGCCCGACGACGGCAGCCCCGCGCGCCGCCGGATGCTCGGGGTCCTCCTCGACCAGTTGCGGGCCTCGCCGCTCCAGCCGCTGCACCTGCCCGCCCCCGCCGACCCGCGGCTCGCGGCGGTCTGCGCCCTGCTGTACGCCGACCCGGCGGACCCGCGCGGACTGGCCGCGCTCGGCGCGGAGTCGGGGGCCGGGGCCAGTGAGCGGACGCTGAGCCGGCTGTTCCGGGCCGAGCTGGGCATGACCTTCCCGCAGTGGCGCACCCAGCTGCGGCTGCACCAGGCGCTCAGGCTGCTGGCGGTCGACACCCCGGTCACCGCGGTCGCGCACCGCTGTGGCTGGTCGTCGGCGAGCGCGTTCATCGACGTGTTCCGGCGGGCGTTCGGGCACACCCCGGGGGCCTACGGGCGCTCGTAGCGCAGCTGCACGACCCCGTTGCCGAAGGTGTGCGTGCCCTCCAGCCGCAGCGGGACGGGCACCGGGTCCGGACCCTCGGGGAGGGGCTTGAACAGCGGGTTCCCGCGCCCGATCCGTACGGGGTGCACGTAGATCCGGTACGCGTCCACCAGGTCGTGGCGCAGGAACGCGGAGGCGAGATCGGCCCCGCCGATCACCAGGTCACCGCCCGGGGCCGCCTTGAGGGCGGCCACCTCCTCCGGGACCACGTCCCGGACGATGGTGGTGTTCCAGTCGGCCCGCTGAAGGGTGCGCGAGTACACGTACTTGGGGATGTCGCGCCAGATGCCGGCGAACTCGGCCACCGTCCCGGCGTTCGCGGGATCGGCGTCGGCCGTCGGCCAGAAGTCCGCCATCAGCTCGTACGTCACGCGGCCCTCCAGCAGACCGCCCATCGTGCGGATCTCGTCGTTGAAGTGCTGGTGCAGTTCGTCGTCGACGAAGTGCCAGTCGATCTGCCGCTCGGGGCCCTCGAAGAATCCGTCCAGGGACACCGACGCCATGAGGATGATCTTCCGCATGGGCGTCCACTGTACGCCCGCGGACCGTCCCGCCCCGGAAGCCGCCCCGGAAGCCGCCCCGAGCGGCCCCGGAAACCGCACCGGGGCGGCTCGGGGCGCGGAGACCGGCGCGGAGATACTGGTGCGCGTGAAGACCGAAGACGAGAACACCGTCCTGCTCCACACCGAAGGCCGGACCGGGGTGGTCACCCTTAACCGCCCCAAGGCCCTCAACGCCCTCACCCACCCCATGGTGCGGCGGATCGACGCCGCCCTGACCGCCTGGGAGGCCGACCCCGCCGTCCGGCAGGTCCTGATCCGGGGCGCCGGCGAGCGCGGGCTGTGCGCGGGCGGGGACATCCGCGCGATCCACGACGACGCCAAGGCCGGCACCACCGCTTCCGCCGGCTTCTGGCGCGACGAGTACCGCCTCAACGCCCGCATCGCCCGCTACCCCAAGCCGTACGTGGCCCTCATGGACGGGATCGTCATGGGCGGCGGGGTCGGGCTCTCGGCCCACGGCCGGGTCCGCGTCGTCACCGAACGCTCCCGCGTGGCCATGCCCGAGACCGGCATCGGCTTCGTCCCCGACGTCGGGGGGACCTGGCTGCTCGGCCGGGCCCCCGGCCGCCTCGGCACCCACCTCGCCCTGACCGGCGCCGCCGTGGGAGCCGCCGACGCGCTGCTGTGCGGGCTCGCCGACCACTTCGTCCCCGCCGCCCGGCTCCCGGAACTGACCGCCGCGCTCGCGACGGCCCCCGTCCACGAAGTGCTGCCGCGGTACGCCGCCACGCCGCCGCCCGGCCGGCTCGCGGACGCACGGCCCTGGATCGACCGCTGCTACGCGGCCGGAACCGTCGAGGAGATCGTGGACCGGCTGCTCGCCGAGGGCGACCCGGCCGCCAAGGAGGCCGCCGAGACGATCCTGGCCAAGTCCCCGACCGCGCTCAAGGTCACCCTCGCCGCCCTGCGCCGCGCCGGAGACCTCGGCTCGCTGGAGCAGGTGCTGGCACAGGAGTTCCGGGTCTCCTGCAACGCGCTGCGCTCGCCCGATCTGGTCGAGGGCATCCGGGCCCAGGTCGTCGACAAGGACCGCAGGCCGCGCTGGTCGCCCCCGGCCCTGGCGGACGTGTCCGACGCGGACGTGGAGCGGTTCTTCGCCCCCCTCGGGCAGGACCGCGAACTGGGGCTCCCGGACGGCGCGGCCCCCGCCGGCACGGTCGACGAGGGCTGAGACGGGCGACCGGGCTCAGCGGTATCCGGTCGGGTCGGCGGGCAGACCGGGGTCCTGGACCTCGACCATGTAGCGCCACGCGTCCGGACGGCTGCCGTCGAGGTCCGTGAAACCGTAGACCGCGGCGAGCCGGCCGCTGGAGAGGGACTGCCCGTTCCAGCGCGCCACCTCCGGGTCCGCGGCGAGGGCCGCCACCGCGCGGCCCACGTACGACGGGGTCTCCGAGATGCCGAAGTGCGGGACCTTCTCCAGCGCGTCGCGCCAGTTCGCCTCCGTCACGCCGAAGGCGTCGAGCATCATCTCCGAACGCAGCCAGCCCGGGGTCAGCGCCACCGCCGTGGCCCCGCGCGGCCCGAGCTCGTGGCCCAGCGCGAACGCCATGCGCAGCACCGAGGACTTGGCGAGGTCGTAGAAGAACGACACCCGGTAGCGCGTCGCGTTGTACTCGGCGGTGCCGTCCGTCATCTCCACCACCAGCCCGCCCGGCTGGCGCAGCAGCAGCGGCACCGCGAAATGGCTGGTGACGGCGTGCGTCTCGACCGCCAGCCGCAGCAGCCGCAGCCCCTTGTCCAGGTCGTGCTCCCAGACCGTGCTCTCCCACTCGAAGAGCACCTCCCCGCCCCAGATGTCGTTCACGAGGACGTCCAGACGCCCCTGCTCGGCGTCGATCCGCCGCACCAGCGCCTCGACCTCGGCCGGCACCAGATGGTCGGTGACCACGGGGATCCCCGTGCCGCCCGCCGCCGTGACCAGCCCGGCTGTTTCCTCGACCGTCTCCGGCCGGTTGTACTCCGAACGCCGGCCCCGCGTGCTGCGGCCCGTCACGTACACCGTCGCGCCCTGCGCGCCCAGTTGGACGGCGATGCCCCGGCCCGCTCCCCGCGTGCCGCCCGCGACCAGGGCGACCTTGCCCTCAAGAGTTCCAGCCATGCGGCGAGCCTACGCCCGGCCGGGCGCGGGCAACCAACACGACGCCACCGCGGCCCCCGTTCCGCACGCGGGTGACGCGACCGGCTGACTCCGGCCGGTCCGGCACCGTATCGTTCCAGGAGCGGGGTGGCAGCGCGGCCCACCACCGCGGGGGAGGCCGCCATGCCCGAGCCACAGCAGTCCCTGGACGAAGTCCGGTGCTGGTCGCTGCCCGACCGGTACGCCGAGCTCGCACCCGTGATCTCCTACGACGGCCAGGTCTACCGGCGCTGCGCCCGCTGCGGGCGCGAGACCCGTACCCATCCCGGCTTCGCCGCCGGAACCGGCACGGCCGAGGGGTACTGCGCCCACTGCGGCGCCGGCCCCCACGAGCCGGTCGTCCACCTGGCGGTGTGCCTGTTCACCTGCGCCGACTGCGGCACCGCCTTCGAGGTGGCCCTCGCAGGCTTCGAGGAGCTCGCCTGCGTGAACTGCGGCAGCCGACGCCTGGAGTTGCAGGCGGCGGAGATCGACCCGCCGTTCACACCGGAGTGCCGGCAGGGCCCCGGCTGGGACGAGGGTCTGGCTCCTCCCGAAGCGCAGGAGGACGTGCGGCGCCGGCCGAAGCACATCTGGGGGCTGTCGGCCTCCGACGACATCCTGGAGTCCGAACGGGAGCTGGAGATCCCCTCCCTCCGGCCCGACTTCTTCGAGGAGCTGCAGCTCCTCGCCCGGTTCGTCCGAAGGCTGTGGAGCTTCGGCGGTCACCCGGCGGAAGGGGACACCGCGCTCCTGGTGAACTACGAGTCCTCTCTGCGGCATCGACTGTTCCGGCTGGTGCGCGACCCGGCGGACGGCGTGGAGGCCGTGGAACTCTGCGCACGTGCCATGGCCGGCTTCGCAGGTCGTGCGCCGCTCCATCTGGCGTTCGCGGAGCACAACTTCGCCCTGTACGCCTTCAGTCTGCTGCGCGAGATCGGCGACGGGCTGCTGGCGATCGTCTACCGGCCCGGACTGCGCGCCGAAGCGATCGAGGTCGCCGAGAAGGCGTTGGAGTACTTCACCAGCGGGCCGGGCCGCGGCCATCACGAAGCACCGGAGCAGTCGGCCCGCCTCCGCTGGGCCCTGGGCGACCTCCTGGGCCTGCCCGTCACCACGGTCCTCCAGGCGCGCCGTGCGGTGGAGCCGTGGATGCTCGAGGCGATGGAAGCCGTCGGGGAGGCGGACCCGCGGGTCCTCCACGGTCTCTCCGACGAGGACGTCGGCCGGGCCGTCCGCTACCTCTCCGACGCCATCGACAGCGGACACCTCTCCGACCGGATGGTGCTCTCGGCACGGAACTCCCGGGCGGCGGCCATCCTCGGCAGCAAGGAGCCGGGCACCGCACTCCGCCGTCAGGCGATCGACGACCTCGAGGCCAATGTCGCCGGCCTCGGTGCGAGGCGGGACCAGCCGGACTCCTGGGTCATGATCGGGAACCTGGCGCAGTTGTACCTGCAGGACGGCCGGCTGGACGAGGCGCTGAGGCTGCTGGAGGAGGTGTGCGCGGGAGGAGTCCTCGGCCGCCGGCGGATCTCCGACGTCCGGGTGCTGCACGCGCACGCGGAGGAGTTCGTCCAATACTTCGACACGCTGGCCCTTGTCTACGCCCGGCTGGGCCGTCCTGTCGACGCGCTGTGCGCCGTGGAATGGTCGCGGGCCGCGACGATCCGCTTCCACACCATGGGGGAGGAGGAGCGGTCGGCGCTCGAGGCCGAGACGTCGGCACAGCTCTTGCAGGAGTCGGTGGGCGTGCTGGCGGCGTTGCTGGGCGAGCCGCCGGTCGTCGCACACACCCCTCCCTTCTCCGAACACCTCGACGTCCTGCGGCCCCGCCTGGAGGCGACACTGCGGCAGTGGCGCGCCGCGGCGGCCGGCACCGGCTTCGTCAGCCTCTCCCTGTGGAGGGACCAGGTCCTCGCCGTCGTCGTCGGCAGGACCGTACGGGCGCACCTGTGGCAGGCGGACCTCGCCGGGCTCGCCGCGGCGATGGCGCTCACCTCCAAGGACCAGAGCAACTGGCGGGAGAAGCGGTTCCGGAAACTCTTCACCAAGGCGTACCGGGCGCTGTGGCGCCCCCTGGCGGACACCCTGCGCGAGGAGGCGCTCACCAGGGTGGTCATCAGCACCCCGGGAGTCGTCGGCGGCATCTCCTTCGAAGCGCTCGCCGCGCTGGCCGAGGAGGAGGGTGCCCCGCCGCTCGAGGGCATCACGTACCTGCCGTCGTTCAGCGTGGCGGAGGACCTGCGCGCGGCCGGCGAGGCCGCACCGCCGGGACCGCCGATGAACGTCCTCATGGTCACGTACCAGGGCGCGGACCTGCCGTCGACGGCAGAGGAAGCCAGGACGCTGCAGCGGACGTGGGGTGGGCGCCTCACCGTCCTCGACACCAGCTTCGCCGCCAAGCGGGAGGTGCTCGAACGGCTCTCCGGGCCATGGGACCTGATCCACTTCGCGGGCCACGGCTCCTTCGACCAGGACGACCCGTGGAACTCGGCGCTGCACCTCGTCGAGGACCCCCAGGTCGACAGCCGGCGGGTCACCGCTTCCGACCTGCTGGGGATCCGGTTGGAGCGTGCACCGGTGGTCGTGCTCTCGGCGTGTTCCTCCGCGCTGACGGGAGGCAGCGCCATCAATGACGCGGCCGGACTCACGGGCGCGTTCCTGCGGGCGGGCGCGCAAGGGATCGTGGCCTCGCGGTGGCCCGTCCACGACGGGACCGCGCTGGCCTTCATGAGGCTGTTTCACGCGGCCGTCCGGCGGGGAGCGTCGGCACAGGGCGCGGTGCGCGAGGCGCAGGGCGTGCTGCGGGCCGAGCTGGGCGTGGAGCACTGGGCCGCCTTCAGTTATGTCGGCTTTCCTTCGTGACGACGAGCAGGACGACAAGGAGAGGACCTCCGTTGGACGACTACAAAGAGGTTGAGTTGGTCATCTACACACCCGACGATGCTGTGGTCGACTCGGTGGTCGAGGGCTTGACGGACCTGAGCGTGAGCCGGCTCGGCCGTGCGCGAGCCGTCGACCCGATGAGTGTGGTCGTCATCGCCGGCGCGGTCCTCACCCTGGTGAACGGCCTGCTGGACCTGCAGGGTCACCTCAGGCGCCTCCGGTCCGCGGACGAGGCCGGGGAGCGGGCCGCCGCGTCCGAGGTCGTCATCGTCGTCCGGAACGAGAACGGCGACCGGCTGCCGTTGGCCGGGGCGGACCGGGCGGCCCTGCGGCAGATCGTGGAGGACGACCCCACGGAAGAGGAGGACGAGGAACGCCCCTGAGGAGGCAGACGGCGGCCAGGACGGCGGTCAGGGAGGCTGCCGCAGAGGCCAGGGCGGTGGCCGGACCCCACAGGGTCCAGGCCGCCCCGAAGAGGAGGGAGCCCGCGAAGCGGGCCAGGGCCTGAGCGGTCTGGAGCAGCGCGAGCCCGGTGGTGCGCAGTTCGGCCGGGAGCAGCGGGCCGGCGGCGGCCATCAGGACCCCGTCGGTGGCCGCGTAGAACAGGCCGAGGAGGGCGAGCACGCCGCAGACGAGCGGTGCACCGGCCGGTACGGGAGCCAGGAGCAGCAGGCACGCGCCGAGCAGCGGCACGTGCCCGGCGAGGAACACGCGGCGCCGGCCCAGCCGGTCGGCGAACCGCCCCAGGGGCAGCGCGGCCAGCAGGAACACGGCCGCCGTACCGACCGGCAGCAGCGGGAAGTACGCGGCCGGCAGGTCGAGCCGGCGCTGGAGCAGAAGGTAGAGGAAGGCGTCGCCGACGGTGAACAGGCCGAGGGCGGCGGCGGTCGCGCAGAGGCGGAGCAGTCCGGGGACCCGTAGGAGGGTGCGTACGGGGGGAAGGGCGGTACGGGTCGCGGGCGCGGGGGTCTCCCGTACGAACAGGGCCAGCACCACCACGCCCAGCACCGCGATGCAGCAGCTCACGGTGAACACGGCCTCGTACCCGTCCACCGCCACCCACAGCACCCCGAACGCGGCCAGCGGGCCCAGCAGCGCGCCCGCCGTGTCCAGCGCACGGTGCACCCCGAAGGCGCGGCCCTGCTGCTCGGGCGGGCAGGACAGCGAGATCAGCGCATCGCGCGGGGCGGTGCGCAGGCCCTTGCCCGTCCGGTCGGCGGCGAGCACCGCCGCCACCGACCAGGGGGTGGCGACGGCGAGCAGCGCCGCCTTGCAGGCGGCGGACAGCGCGTAACCGGCGCCCGCCACCAGCTTGCGGCGGCGGGTGCGGTCCGCGATGCGGCCGCCCGCGAGGCGCAGCAGCGCGGTGGCGCCCTGGTGGAGCCCGTCCAGGGCGCCGAACGCGAGCGGTGACATGCCGAGTCCGGCCATCAGGTACAGCGGCAGGACGGCGGTGACCATCTCGGCCGAGACATCCGTGACCAGACTGACCAGGCCGAGCGCGAACACGGTGCCGGGGACGGCCCGCAGCGGGCCTCTCGGGACCGGGGCGCGCTGCCCGGCCGTGTCGGCGGCCCGGGTGGTCGACAGGTACACGGATGCCTCCCTCAGAACCAGTTGACGGTGAGCGGGAACGCGGCGGTGACGGTGGAGCCGGCGGAGTCGGTGGCGGTCGCCGTGATCTGGACCGTGCCGCTGCCCCACGGCTTTCCGCTGATCCGGCCGGTGGTGGCGTCGACGGTCAGGCCCCAGGGCAGGCCGGTGGCCGCGTAGCGGATGGGGGACTTGCCTCCGGTGGCGGTGAGCTGGATGGTGCACGACTGGTTGAACTTGCAGGTCTGCGGGCCGGGGTTGGCCAGCTTCAGATCACCGGGGGTGGGGGTGGGGGTGGGGGTCGGGGTCGGGGTCGGGGTGGGTGTCGGTGTCGGTGTCGGTGTCGGTGTCGGGGTGGGGGTCGGGGTCGGGGTGGGGGTGGAGTCGGTGAACACCTCGCTGATCGGCTGGACGTTGGCCGCGTTGCCCGCGTGCGAGGCCGTGCCGAACAGGTCCTCGAAGGTGCGCAGCAGGTGGTGGTGGTTGAAGGCGGTGGTGTACTTGCCCGTCTTGACGTTCGCTCCGTAGAAGACGGTGGCGATCTGGTTGGAGCCGAGGTAGTTGTCCTCGTCCCACGTCAGCACCAGCAGGCTGTTGTTGGCCTTCGCCCACTGCGCGTAGGCGTCGATGTTGTTCTTCGTCCAGGTGTCGCCCGTGGCCACCGAGCACGAGTGCATGTCGTTGCACTGGTTGGGGACGACGAAGGACAGGTCCGGCAGGGCGGCGAAGTTGTTCTGCGGGAACTGCGCCCACGTCTTGCCGGTGTTCAGCGGCACGTTCTTGAAGGCGAACCACGGGTTGTGCTTCTGGGCGTACTGGCCGTTCGTGCAGGCGGTGGAACCTTCGGCCGGCAGGTCCTCGTTGTACGTGACGAAGGTCTTGCCGGCCGCGATCAGCTCCTGGCCGAGGTTCGGCGCCGTCATCGACTGCGGGGTGTAGCAGCTGTCGCCGGTGATGCCCTGGGTCGCGCCGGAGAAGAGGTTGAAGTAGTTGGGCTGGCTGGGGTGGGTCAGCGCCTTCATGCCGGTCAGGCTGGCGCCGCCGTTCGCCAGCTGGTTGATGTACGGGGCGTTCGCGCTGCCGATGATCTCGCCGTACTGCTTGTTCTCGTACACGACGACCACGACGTGGTCGTACGTCGGCAGTGCGGCCGTCGCCGTGCTCGTCACGGGGGCCGCGGAAGCGTTCTCCGCCGCCTGGGAGTTGGCGACGGTGAAGGCGCCGAGCAGGCCGAGGGCGCCGAGCGCGGCCACGATCGCGGACCGTCGGGCGCGGCGTCTGGCGTGGGCCGCCGGTGTTGTTGGTGTTGGGGTTGGGGTGGGGGTGGGGCTGGGCGTGGGCATGGGTGGTTCCTCCTTCTCGTGTCATTCCTCGCGCCGGGCCGCACCGGCCACGGCGATGTTCAGGAACCGCGGTACGGGCCGCGCGCGGCCGCGGAAGTCCTCCGCGACCGCGGCCCGCACCGCCGCCAGTCGGGCCTCGGGCAGCAGCACCAGTACGCCGCGCCCCGGCCGTGGGGCCGGGCCGGGCGGCCAGGCGCTCAGGGCTCCCGCGCGGCGGGCGCAGGCCACCGCCCGGGCCAGGTCGGCCGGCCGGTCCGCCGGTTCGCCGCGCACGGCGAGGAGCACCAGCCGTGTGCCCGAGGCGGCCGGGTCGAAGGTGACGTACCGGTGCCGCTGGGGTGGCGCGGTGAGCAGCAGGGCTTTCCCGGGCCGGGCGAAGAACACCGCCCGGCGCAGGGTGTCGTCGCCGTCCGGCAGGGCTTGGGCGAGCAGCCGGGCCAGGTGGGCGCGGTCCGGCTGCCCGTCCGCCGGCGCGTGGGCGTCGGCCACCGCCAGGGCCACCGCGCAGTCGGCCGGCTCCGCGGTGGCCAGCCCGGCGGCGGCCGTGAGCGAGCCCTGCACGTGCAGGTCGGTCCCGCCGCGGCCGTGGCCGGCCCGGGCCAGGGCGCGCAGCACGGCGTACGGGCGGACGGCCCAGGCGGGGGCGGCGGGCGGCGGCCCGGAGAGGGTCAGCGGCAGATCGCAGCTGTCGGCGGGGTGGGAGAGGGAGCTGAGCCGCACCAGCCCGTCGGTGCGGGGCGCCGCGGCGGCGGCCGTGGGCCACCCGGCGGCCGCGACGAGCCCGGGCGAGCCGAGGTGGAAGGCGTAGGGGGCGCTCCAGACGGCGGCCGGGGGCCGCCCGTGCGCGGCTTCGAGTGCGTAGGCGACGAGCCGGAAGAGGGGATCGGCGGTAGCCCTCCGAGCCAGGTCGCCTCCGGCGGGGTCGGCTGTTCCGGGGGTGGCCCCCCGGCCCGGTCCGCCTCCGGCGGGGGCGGTTGTTCCGGGGGTGGCCCCCCGGCCTGGTCCGCCTGCGGCGGGGGCGGTTGTTCCGGGGGTGGCCCCCCGGCCTGGTCCGCCTGCGGCGGGGTCGGTTGTTCCGGGGGTGGCCCCCCGGCCTGGTCCGCCTGCGGCGGGGTCGGCTGTTCCGGGGGTGGCCCCCCGGCCTGGTCCGCCTGCGGTGGGGGCGGTTGTTCCGGGGGTGGCCCCCCGGCCTGGTCCGCCTGCGGCGGGGTCGGTTGTTCCGGGGGTGGCCCCCCGACCCGGTCCGCCTCCGGCGGCGGCGGTTGTCCGGGAGGTGCCCCCCGAAGCCCGCGCTTCCGCCGGTCCGCCTCCGGCGGGGCCGGCAGCCCGGAAGGTGGCGGTCCGGGGGGCGGCCCCCCGGCCCGGTCCGCCTGTGGCGGGAGCGCCTTCGGCGGCTGTGCCCGTGGCGGGAGCGGCTTCGACGGGTGCGGCTGCGGCGCCAACGCCCCCGGCGGGTCCCATCGTGGCGGCGGCGCCCTCCGCAGGTGCGCCTGTGGCGGGAGTGCCTCCGGCGGGTGTGCCCGTGGTGGGAGCGGCTTCGGCGGGTGCGGCTGTGGCGCCAACGCCCCTGGCAGGTCCGACCGTGGCGGCAGCGCCCGCCGCAGGTGTGCCTGTGGCGGGAGCGGTTTCGGCGGGCGTGTTCGTGGCGGGAGCAGCTTCGGCGGGTCTGCCTGTGGCGAGAGCGCCTTCGCCGGGTGCGGCTGTAGTGGCGGCGCCTTCGGCAGGTGCGGCTGCGGCGCCAACGCCCCCGGCGGGTCCGATCGTGGCGGCGGCGCCCCCCGCAGGTGCGCCTGTGGCGGGAGCGCCTCCGGCACGTGTGCCTTCGGCGGGTGTGGCTGTGGCGGGAGCGCCCCCGGCAGGGCCGTGCGGGGCGGCAGTGTTCCCGGTGGGGTGGGTGGGGGGTGGCGGGTACGACGCGGTGGGGTTGTTCGGGTGGGGGGGACGGGGGGGCCGGCCCGGGGTGGGGGTCATCGTTGGGCCTTGCGGGCCAGGAGGCGGTAGGCGTTGCCGCCGTCGGTGTGGTGGGCTGCCGCGGTGCGCAGGGTGTCGAGGACCGCTGCGCCGGCGAACAGGGGGAGGGCGCACGCGCGTACCGCCGCGGCGAGGGCGCGGGTGCGGCGGGTGGGATCGGGGCCCCAGGGGCGGTCCGGGTCCGGGGCCAGGCGGGTGGCCGTCAGGGCCACCGCGCCGAAGAAGTCGTTGCCCTGGTGGGCCGGCCCGTGCTCCTCCGCGAGGACGGTGAACCCCCGGTCGGCCAGCGCCTCGCGCAGGTTCGCGGCCGGGATCAGGTGCTGGTGCTGCGGCTGGAACCACGGCAGCCACGCCGGCCCGAGGAGCCGGGCCATCCGCGATTCCGGGTCGGGGAGTTCGATGGCCAGGTGCCCGCCGGGGGCGAGGACGGCAGCCGCGGTGTCCAGTTCGGCGAACGGATCCCGGGTGTGCTCCAGGTAGTGGTACATGCTGACCACCTCGTACCGGCCCGCCAGCTTCGACGCGAACTCCGGGAACTGGCCCTGGAATCCGGTCTCGACCCAGCCGCGCCGCTCCGCCTCGCGGACCCCCTCGCCCATGTCGAGCCCGTCGAACCGGGTCCGGGGCCAGACCGCCCGCGCCGCGTTGCAGAAGTGCCCGTGCCCGGTGCCGACATCCAGCCAGGACTCCGGGTCGGCGTGCGGGAGGAGCATCTCGGCGCGCCCCCGGTAGGCGGGGCCGAGCCGGCCGAAGACCGTGCCCGCGCCCTCGCCGCCCCGCCCGTCGTAGAAGTCGCGGTAGTAGAACTCCAGCCCCTCCGGCGTCAGTCGGGGGTTCTGGAAGACGTGCCCGCAGTCGCCGCACTGCTCCAGCGTGAACCGGCCCGGCTTGCCCTGGAGCTGGTCGGGCATCCGTACCCGGACGGACAGCCGGTCCGAGCGGCACCACGGGCAGTCCGGGCGGCGCGGTTCGAAGAACCGGTCGGTCCCGGCGGCCAGGTCGGCCCGGTAGGCGGCGGTCCGGTAGGCGGCGGCCCGGGCGGCCTGCGGATCACCGGACCGGGTCGGGTCGGCCGCCGCGGCCGTACGGAGGGCAGCGCCGAGGGAGCGTACGGGGCGAGCCGCGGTGGCCCGGGCCAGATCGGCGGGGCGCAGCGGGGAGCGGGGGCCACCGAGGGCGAGGTACGGCTGGAGCCAGTACAGCCCGGCCGCGGCGGCCCCCCACCGGCCCTGGCGTACGGCGACCCCCGCGAGCAGCGCGAGCCCGGAAAGCTGCGCGGCGGCGAGCGCCCCCGGGGGCAGCCCCTGGGCCCGCAGCTCGGCGGCGCGCGCGGGCCCGCCGGGATGCGACTGCGGCCCGCAGCTCAGCGCCGGCGCGATGACCAGGCCCGTGGCCCCGGCCGCGTACTCCTTCAAACGGCGGGTGAGCGCCAGGAGTTCCGCCGGGACCGGACGCGGCCCGCCCGGGTCCACGCCGGCCCGTTCGAGCACCTCGTCGGCGACGAGCACCGCGAAGCCGGCCCCGCGCCCCTCGCCGAGCCGGTCCTGCCGGTACCGGGCCGGATCGACCAGGCGCAGCAGCCCCAGCGCCCGCTCGGCGGCCAGGTCCCCGGGCAGCAGGTCGAGCACCCGCAGGCCCTCCCGTTCGGCGTGCGCGCAGGCCGCGAGGAAGGTGGCCGCGTCGGGCTCGACCCCCCGGGCGGTGAGCAGCCGCCACCCGGCGGCACGCGGCATCGCGGCCGCGGTGGGCGGGACGACGGGCAGCACCGGGATCTCCCGGAGTCGGCGGCCGGCCCGCAGGGTGCCCGCGCCGAGCGCGGCCAGCAGCACCGCGGAGGTCCACCGGACCCGGACCGGGAGCCGGCCCCGGCCGCGGGGGAAGGGGGGTGGCGTCATAGCAGCTTCTCCAACCGGTCGGCCGCGGCGGCGGCCCCGCCCGCCGCGGCGAATGAGGCCTGGATCCGCCGGGCGGACCGGCGGGGGCCGGGTTCGTCCAGCACGGCCGTGAGCGCGTCGCGCAGTTCCTCGGCCCGGGTCCGCCCGAACCGCACCCGTACCCCGGCCCCGGCCCGGACGACCTGCTGGGCCACGATCGGCTGGTCGTCACGGATCGGTGCGACCACCAGCGGCAGCCCGTACGCGAGGGCCTCGCACACCGTGTTGTGGCCGCCGTGACAGACCACCGCGTCCAGGTGTGGCAGCAGCTCCAGCTGCGGGACGCGCTCCTGCAGCAGTACGTGGTCCGGGGCGGCTCCGACCAGGGCGGCGGGCGCCGCCAGCACCAGCTGTACCTCCGCGGCCAGCCGCTCGGCCGCATCCAGCACCGCCCCGTAGAAGCGGCCGCCGGCCTCCTGGTTGAGGGTGCCGAGGGAGACCAGCACGCGCCGCCGCGCCGGGTCCAGCCGCTGCCAGGGGAATCCGGGGGCGGCCGGCCGGGCCCCGAAGGCCGGGCCGACGAAGGCGTAGTGGGGCGCGAAATCCTCCTCGTTGCCCACGAGTTCGGGAGTGGAGAAGACCAGGATCAGCCGTTCGGAGAAGCGGGGATCCCACCCGCGGTCCCCGTCGGCCTCCTCTCCCTTCCCGCCGGCGTCGGGGTGGCCGGCCCCGAACTCCCGCAGCAGGCCGGCGATCTGGTCCGCCACCCACTCCCCGACCTTCGGGAAGTCGGCGAAGGGGCGGGTCAGTTCGGCCGAGGTGCTGGCGGACGTCGCCCACGGGACGCCGAGCCGCCGGGCGGCCAGCGGCCCGGCCAGGGCCTGCTGGTCGGCGACCATCACGTCCGGCTCGAAGGCGCGGACCGCCCGCGTCACCCCCGGCACCATCGCCCGCGCCAGCGGGACCAGCGCCTCCTCCCACAGGAACCGCAGTGCCCCGACGCCGCGCAGGTCGCGCCAGCGTTCGTGCAGGACCGAGTAGCCGCCGCCCGCCTCGTCTCCGGCCGGCAGGATCCGGGCCGACGGGGGCAGCAGCCCCGCCAGTGCCGAAGCGGGTCCGGTCCAGGCGATCTCGTGGCCGCGGGCGGCCAGTTCGGCCCCCACGGCCACGGTCGGATTGACGTGTCCCGCCAGCGGCGGCACCGTGAACAGCACCCTCATGGGACCAGCGCTCCCACCCGCGGCCGCGCCGCCGCCACCGGGGCCGCCGGTACGGCCGTCGCGTCGAGGTGGGCGAGCACGGCTTCCCGCAGCGCCCCGCTGTTCTCCTTGAGGACGTCGTGCCCCAGACCCGGCAGGATCCGCAGGCTGACGCGCGCCGCGTGCCGGGCCAGTTCCCGGGCGCCCGGCACCAGTTCGGAGTGCTCCCCGCAGACCACCAGGACCGGGCAGTGCAGCCGGGCGTAGTCGGCCGGGGTGAAGGTGCGGCTCCCGGCGATGTCGTCGATCAGGGTGGTGCGGTTCAGGAGATCGTCGGCGATGGCCGTGAGGTGGGCGGCCTTGCGCAGGCGCAGGGTGAGCAGCTCCGCCGGTACGGGGCTGTCCTCCAGGCTGAGCGCGGCGGCCGACAGGGTGTCGACCATGTTCTCCACCCACGCCCCGCCGAGCGGCGGTTCGAGCAGGGTGAGCCCGGCGACGAGGTCGGGCCGGGCCAGGGCGGCGTGCAGGGCGAGGGTTCCGCCGTAGCTGTTGCCGACCAGGTGGACCGGGCGCCGTCCGAGGTCCAGCGCGCCGAGCAGTGCGAAGAGGTCCCGTACGGCGGTGCGGCTGTCGTAGCCGGCGACCGGGCGCTCGCTGCGGCCGTGGCCGCGCAGGTCGTAGAGGACCACCTCGTGCCCGGCCCGGGCCACCGGCACGGCCAGGGGGCAGTAGAAGGAGGACAGGTTGTCGACGACCAGCCCGTGCAGGAAGACCACGACGGGCCGGTCGCCGCCGTCGGGACCGGCGCCGGACGGAAGCCGTTGGACGTGGAAGCGGAGTGATTCCGCGAGGACGAAGGCCATGGCGGGGCTCAGCCGGCCGTGGCGGCGGTTGCCGCACTGGTGGTGGCCGCACCGGTGGCGGCCGCGCTGGTGGGGACCGCGCCGGTGGCGGCGGTGGCCGGGCCCGCCGGCGCCGTCCGGGCGAGGGAGGCGTGGGTGATCCGGCCTATGTGGGTGACGAGTTCACCGACGGACATGGCGAGAATGGCGTCCATGTCCTTCTCCGCCAGGAAGCCCATCAGGTCCACCTCGGCGCCGTAGCGGTGGTGGAGCAGCTCGGCGAGGGCGACGAACTCGATGCTCTCCAGGGCGAGGTCCTCGTTGAAGGTCGTCTTCATCGTGACCTCCTCCGCGAGGAGGTACTCGTCGCCGACGATCTCCACCAGCATGCCGGTGATCTCGGCGAGGATGTCAGGTGCCATGACGTGTCTCCGTGAGGTGGAAGGGGACGGGGGAGGCCGCGGGTCCGTGGGCGGTCCAGGCGACCACGTGGTCGAGCGGCGCGGAGCCGAGCAGGGTGGTGCCGATGGCGTACGGGTGCCCGTCGGGAGACCGCACCAGCAGGCCGCCGGAGTCCGGATCACCGGAGACCCGCCACTCCCGCGGCCGGCCGCCGAGCCCGCTGCCCGCCGCTTTGGCGGCGGCCTCCTTGGCACACCACAGCGCGGTCAGCGCGGCCGGCAGGCCGGTGGCGTCGCGGGCGGACAGGGCCTCGGCCAGGCGGAGTTCGTCCGGGGCGAGCGCGATGCGGATCAGCGCGTCCGGGTCGGCGGTCACCGGCTCCACGTCGATCCCGACCGCCCGGTGGGGGTGGGCGAGGGCGACCGCGATCCGGTCCTTGTGGGCGATCGTCAGCCGGTGACCGCGGGCGAGCGGGCCCTCGGCCACGGGCCGGCCGGCGGGGTCGTTGCCGATCGGCACCTCCGCCGGGAACACCGGCCCGGCGCCGGCGTCCCACAGCAGGTGGCGCAGCGCGTCCTTGGCCGCGATCCGGCCCAGCAGCCAGGGCGCCCGGGCCCGCGGCGACAGCCGCTCGTACACCGCCCGTTCGGCGGCGCCCAGGTAGCGGCGCATCACCAGCTCCTGCGAGGCCGGGTCGGACCAGCGGCGCCGGGCCAGGCACCAGCCGGCCGGCTGGGGTTCGCCGATGCCGCACACCTCCGGGGTGAACTTCATCGGCCACACCCGCTCGTCGGCGCCGAACCGGCGGTACGTCCACCCCTCGATCAGCGCCCACACCTCGCCGCCGGCGCGGCGCAGCTCGACGTCCCCGCGCACGGTGACGTCGTGTACCTCGCGGATCCGGGCGGTGGCGGAGACGAGCTCCTGCGGGGCGGGCGGGGGACCGGAGTACCGGATGCGGTCCACGGTGGCCGGGAACACCAGGCGGTCCACCGGGAGCCGCAGCTGCATCCAGTGCCCGAACAGCTGGCCGGCGGCGTCCAGCAGCGCCCCCGGGTCCGGCAGCGCCCGCAGGACCCCCTGGATGCCGTCCGAGCCGACGGTCCGCACCTCGTGCACGGCGGCGAAGCGCGGGCCGTGGAACATCCACCGGTCCCGGTAGAGCGCCTCGGCGCTGACGGGCGCGGGCCCCGGGTCGCGCAGGGGGGTGGTGTCGGGCGCGGGCGGCTGCCCGTACCGGTCGCCGAGCAGGACGACCACGGAGGCGTACTCCCCGAGGCCGACGCGGTACCGTCCGGGCCCGTCGCCCCGGACGGTGGCCTCGATGTCGACGGCCGGTTCCACGGGGAGCCAGCGCAGGGCCCGTACATCCTCGTAACCGACGACGGCGAGGCCGGGCGGGGCGTACCGGCGGGCGGCGTCGGCCGCCAGCTCCAGCATGGTGGTCATCGGCACGACCGGGAACCGGTCGGAGTCCTCCGGCCAGCCGTCCGGCTGGAGGTAGACGCAGTGGTCCCGTACGTAGGGCAGTGCGGCCAGGGAGAGGTGCAGGGTGTGGGTGCCCGCGACCGCCGCTGCCGGACCCGGGGAGCCGGACCCCCGCAGGCCCCCCACGGGGACCGCCGGTTCCGGTGGCCGCGCGGAAGCCGACCACGCCTCGCTGACGCTCCGGACGGCCGCGCGGGTGTCACTGAGGACCGCGTCCAAGGCGGACAACAGGACCGGCCGGGGGCCGCCGGGCGCGGCCTGCCCGGGCTGCGCGGTCTGGCCGGTCTGCGGGCTCTGCCCGGCCTCCGCGGCCGCCGGGACGCCCGGCGGGGCGGCCGGCTCCGGCGCGAGGAGGCCGCCGAGCGCGGCCCGGGCCGCCTCGCCGAGCCGGACCAGCGGCGAACCGAGGTCCAGCGGGACGGCACGCCCCGATGTCGCCGGGGCGGCGGTCACGGGGTGGGCGGCCGTGGTGCCCGGCCCCGCCTGCCGTAGCGCCTGCGCCGGGCCCGCGGGCACCGGCCCGGGATCCGCGCCCGCCACCCTCCCGCCGGAAAACAGCCGTTCCCAGCGCGGCGCGTGGCCCTCGACCCACAGCGCGGCGCACGTGCGGCTCAGGGACGCCAGGCCCGGCAGGCGCGGGGAGGAGGTGGACACCGCGAGGTGGGGCCGCTCGCGCAGGGTGTCCTCGACGAATCCCGGCAGGCTGCCGGGGCCCAGCGTGACGAAGCTCCGAACGCCCTCCTCCTCGTACAGGCGCAGGGTCAGCTCGCGGAAGCGGACCGGCTCCAGGAGGTGGCGGACCACCAGGTCCCGTACCTCCTGCGGGGCGTCGGGGAACGGCGCGCACGTGGTCGCCGACCAGACCGGGAGGGCGCCGGGCCGCAGCGGCAGCCGCGCGAAGGCGGCGCGGACCTGGCCGAGGTACGGCTCCCACATCGGGGTGTGGAACCCGGAACGGAACGGCAGTTCCTGCCCGATCACCCCCTCGCCGCGCAACCGCGCGACGACGGCGGCCACCTGGTCCGGATCCCCGCACACCACCGACTGGTGGGGGCAGTTGTCGTGGCTGACCACCACCCGGTCGAGCCCGTGGAGCGCCGCCTCCGCCCGCGGCGCACCGCAGCCCAGCGCCGCGTAGACGAGGTCCGGGACCTTCAGCGAGCCGGGGCGCAGCGAGTCGAGGAAGGTGTCGGCCGCCTCCTGCGGATACATGCCCGAGGCCACCATGGCGGCCCACTCACCCAGGCTGTGGCCCGCCAGTACATCGGCTTCGATGCCGAGGCCGGGCAGCACCCGTGCGAAGAAGCGGCCCGTCGCGAGGGCGTCCAGGGCCCGTTCCACCAGCGACTCGCCCCGGGTGAGGCGGGGCCGCGGGAGCCGCAGCCGGTCCGCCACATCGTCCACCACCGGTGCGAACTCCGGCTCCAGGCCGGGGAACAGGAACGCCACCCGGCCGCCCAGCGGCTCCGGTGTGAACCACACGTCCCCCCTGCCCCGCCAGGGCCGGCCGCGCGCCACGACCTTCGCGGCCAGCGCGAGGCGCTGGGGCGTCGGCCCGAGCACCGCCACCCGGCAGGGCCCGTCGCCCACGGGCGCCGGTATCGCCTGCGGGGCGGCGGCGGGATCCGCGTCCCCGGAATCAGCGTCCCCGGCGGCCGGCGAGGCGGACGCCAGCCGCGCCGCCAGCTCCGCCGTGCTGTCCGCCGCCAGCAGCAGTACGTCGCCCCGCGCGGCCCCGCCGACCGGGGAGGCCGGGCCCCCCAGAGGAAGGAACCTGCGGACCGCGGCGGCGGGCCTGGCGGCGGCCGCCGGAGCCTCCTCCAGCACCACGTGCGCGTTGATCCCGCCGAAACCGAACGCGTTGACACCGGCCCGGCGGGGCATCGGCCCCCTCTCCCACGGCTCGGCGGCCGTCACCGGCCGCATCCGGGTCCGCGCCAGGTCCGGATGCGGCTCCTCCAGGTGCAGCGTCGGCGGCAGCACCCCCTCGTGCACCGCCAGCGCCGCCTTGATCAGCCCGGCCATGCCGGAGGCCTGCATGGTGTGGCCGAGCATCGACTTCACCGAGCCGAAGCCGATGCCGGTTCCGGTGCCCACGCCGGTGCCGGTTGCGGTTCCGATGCCCCCTCCGCTGCGTTCCGGTGGCCCGAACACCTGGGCCAGGGTGTCCAGTTCGGCCGCGTCGCCGACCGGAGTCCCGGTACCGTGCGCCTCCAGCAGTCCCAGCGCGCCCGGCGCCCGCGGGTCCAGGCCGGCCTCCCGCCAGGCCCGCTCCAGCGCCCGTACCTGGCCCGCGACCAGCGGACTCATCAGGCTCGCCGCCCGGCCGTCCCCGGCCACCCCGGTGCCGCGGATCACCGCGTAGACGCGGTCGCCGTCGCGCTCCGCGTCCGCCAGCCGTTTCAGCAGCACCACCCCGGTGCCCTCGGACAGCAGGGTCCCGTCGGCCCTGCGGTCGAAGGGGCGGATCCGCTCGCTCGGGCTGAGCGCCCGCAGCTGCGTGAACACGCTCCACAGGGTGGCGATGTGGCAGTGGTGCACGGCCCCGGCCACCACCGCGTCACAGCGCCCGGCCGCCAGCAGCCCCACCGCCTGGTCGACGGCCAGCAGGGAGGAGGCGCAGGCCGCGTCGAGTGTGTAGGCGGGGCCGCGGAAGTCCAGCCGGTTCGCGGTGCGGGCGGCGGTGAAACTCGGCACCAGCCCGATCGACGCGTCAGGCCTCTCCGGCCCCAGTGCCTCCTGGAAGGCCGACCGCACCTGCGCGATCCGCCGCTCGCCCAGCTCCGGCGCGAGCTCGCGCAGCGTCTGCGCCAACTGGTGGGCCGTGCGCACCCGTTGGTCCAGGCGGGCCGTGGCCACGCCCATGAACCCGCCGCGCCCCAGCACCACCCCGATCCGGGAGCGGTCGGCCGGCAGCCGCTCCTCACCGCCCGCGTCCGCGATCGCCTCGGCCGTCGCGTGCAGGGCCAGCATCTGATCCGGTTCGGCGCCCTCCACCGCGGCCGGCATGATCCCGAACCGCGTCGGGTCGAAGGCGGCCAGTCCGTCGACGAAGCCGCCGCGCCGGCAGTAGAACCGGTCGCCGGCCGCCGGTCCGGTGGCGCCGTCCGGGTCGTAGTACACCTCGGGGTCCCAGCGCCCGGGCGGAACCTCGCCGATGCAGTCCGTACCGGAGAGGAGGTTGCGCCGGTAGGAGGCCAGATCGGGGGCGCCCGGGAACACGGCGCCCATTCCGACGATCGCCGCGTCGGTGGGGCGGGGGCCGCGCCGCGCTCGCTCACTCATCGGCGCCGCCCTCCTCCGCGGCGGCCATCAGGACCACCTGTACGTCGCTCCCGTGGGCCAGTTCGTCGAGGAACGCGGCGGTTCCCGCCTCGGGGGCGATCAGCGGGATCCCCCGCCGGGCGTACGCGCGCTCCAGCTCGGGGGTCACCATGCCGCCGGCCTCCGCGGCCCAGGGGCCCCAGTCCACGGCCAGCACCCGGCCGGGGAAGGACTCCGCCCAGGTGTGGGCCAGGCCGTCGAGGGCGTCGTTGGCCGCGGCGTAGTCGCTCTGGCCGCGGTTGCCGTACACCCCGGCGACACTGCCGAACAGGGCCAGGAAGCGGGGAGCGGGGCAGGTCCCGTGCTCCGCCGCCGCGGCGGCCAGGTGGCGGGCGCCGGCCACCTTGGTGGTGAACACCTCGGTGAAGTCCGCCGGTTGCTTGTCGCGCACCAGGCCGTCGCGCAGGACCCCGGCGCCGTGCACGATCCCGTCGAGCCTGCCGTGGCGCGCCCGTACGTCGGCCACGACGGCCCGTACGGCCTGCTCGTCCGTGACGTCCGCGCGGTGGTAGCGCACGGAGGCCGCCACCGTGGCGAGGGCGGCCAGGGCGGCCCGTACCTCGCGCTCGGCGAGGATCCGCGAGGCCGCAGCCTCGATCTCGGCGGGTGTACGGAGGCCTGCGGCGATCAGCGCGGCGCGGAGCGCGACCCGGTCGTGGGCCTGTGCGAACTCGTCCGCCCCGGCGGCCGGTTCGGGTGTACGCCCGATCAGTTCGACGTGGCAGCCGGTGGCGCGGGCCAGGGCCAGGGCGGTGCGGGCGGTGATCCCGCGGGCGCCGCCCGTGAGCAGGACCACCGACGTGGAGTCGAGGGGTGGGGTGCCGCCGGTCGTGAGGAGGGGGGTGGGGACCGGGTGGTGGGTGAGGCGGGTGCCGTCTTCCGCGTAGTGGACGGAGGGTGCGGCGTTGGTGCCGTTGCCCTTGCCTGCGGCGTTGGTGCCGTTGTCGTTGCCTGCGGCGTCGATGAGTTCCGTGAGGAGCTGGGTCGTGATGCGCTCCGGGTCCTCCTTGGGGTGGACCTCCACGGCGCGGATCAGTGTGCCGGGGAATTCCAGGGCGGCGCTGCGGGCGAAGCCGTGCAGGCCGGCTCCGGGGGTGCCGGGGGCGGTGACCAGGAGCAGCCGGGGCAGGCCGGAGGTCAGGGCGCGTTGCAGGCCCGGGAACGCCTCGGGCAGGACCGGTTCGGCACCCGGGCGCAGCGCCGACAGGTCGACCAGCGCGTCGAAGCCGGGCTCGGGGGCCGGCAGGATCTGCACCTCGGAGCCCAGGTCCCGCAGGGCTGCGGCGAGCGTGCGTGCCAGTCCTTGGGCATCGTCGACGAGGGCGATCCGGAGGTCGCGGAGGTGGGTCCGCAGGGCCGCCGGGTCGGCTGCGGGGGCCGGTGCGGGCAGGAGGTCGACGCGGAGGCGGGTCAGCGGGGGCGCGGCGGGTGGGCGCGCGGACGGCGGGGCCGGTGTGGGTGCCGGTGCGTGGGCGTGGGCGTGGGCCTGTGTGTGGGCCGGTACCGGTGCCGGTGACGGCGTCGGTGTGGGTTCCGGGGCGCCGGGGGTGTGGGTCACCACCCAGTCCACGATGCCGCGCAGGGTTTTGATGCGGGACAGTTCCTCTACGGCGGATTCGGCGTTGCCGCCGGGGTCCTGGGGGAGGCCGATCCGGTCGGCCAGGGCGCCGATGATCTCCACCCGCTTGATGGAGTCGATGGACAGGTCCGCCTCCAGGTCCAGCTCGGGGTCGAGCATGTCCCGGGGGTAGCCGGTGCGGGTGTGGACGATCTCCAGGACGGCCTCCATGACGGACTCGGGGGAGCGGTCGGCCGGTGCGTGGGCGTCGGCGGGGCCGACTCCGGCGGGGGCGGCTCCCGTGGGGGCGGCTTCCACGGGGGCGGTCCGGGCGCGTCCGGGCGTGCGCCGGGGCGTCTCCTCGGGCACCGAACGTGGCCAGGGGTCGGATGGGGATGCGGAACCGTGTTCGGCGCCCTGCGGGGACGCCCCGGCACCCGCCCGGCCGCGCCCGGACCTCGGCTGTGGCGAGCCCGGATGGTGTCGCCCCGGCATACGCCCGGTGCCGCCGGAATCCTCCGGGTGGGACGCGCCCAGGTAGCCGAGCAGGATGTCCCGTTGCGCCTCCACCAGTTCGCGGCTGCCGCGGAGGTATTCCAGGACCGCCTCCTCGCGCCGGTCCGTGGACGCGGCGGGGGGCAGGGGGACCGGGGAGGCCGGGCGGAGGCCGCCGGCCACCGGTTCGCCGTTCGCGGTGCGGACCAGGTGGCCGTCCACCAGCCAGCCCGGGCGGGCCGGAGGCTGCTCCGGGAGGCGGGCGGTCCGGCCGCGGAAGAGTGCTTCCGGTGCTACCGGCACACCGGCGGCCGTGAGTTCTGCCAGCGCCGTGACCAGGCGCACCAGGCCGTGCTCGCCCGGTACGTCCAGCGGGACCGCCGTGTGGGGCCGGCCGTGGAGGATGCGGCCGACCAGACCGGTCAGGACCCGCCCCGGCCCGGCCTCCACGAAGGTCCGGACGCCGGCCGCGTACATGGCCTCCACCTGCTCCACGAACCGGACCGGCTCCGCGACCTGGCGCGCCGCGAGGCCCCGTACGGCATCGGGGCCGGGTGGGTAGGGGGCGGCCGTCGTGTTGGACCAGACCGGTACGGCGGGGTCGGCCACCGCCGTACCGGCCAGCTCGTCGGCGAGGGTCGCGGCCGCGCCCGCCACGACCGGGCTGTGGAAGGCGCAGGCCACCGGGATCGGTTCCGCCGACAGCCCGGCCTCGCGTAGCGCGGCCACCGCCGTGGACACCGCGGTGGTCGGGCCCGAGATCACGCACTGGCGGGGGGCGTTGTGGTTCGCCACCACGCAACCGGCGTCCGTCGCGATCTCCCGTACCTCGTCCGGTGGTGCCGACACCGCCGCCATCGAGCCCGGATCGGTTCCGGCGGCCGCCATGATGGCCTCGGCCCGGCGGGTGCTCAGCCTCAGCAGGCTCTCCGTGTCGTACGCGCCCGCCGCCCAGAGCGCGGTGAGTTCACCGTAGGAGTGCCCGGCCACGGAATCGGGCCGTACGCCCAGTCCGGTGAGCAGCAGGTGTGCCGCCGCGCCGGCCAGGCCCAGGGCCGGCTGGGCCATCCGGGTGTCGGTGAGCGCCTGCCGCTGGGCCGCCCGGTCTTCGGTGCTGAAGGCAGCGGGCGGGCACATCGCCGAGACCACCGCGGTGGGCGCCTCGTCCAGGAGCCCGCGCAGGGAGGGGAAGGCGGTGAACAACTCGGTGAGCATCCCGGGGCGTTGACTGCCCTGCCCGGGGAACAGGAACGCGACCCGGCCCGGATCGGCCGACTCCTCCCGTACGTGGACCCCCGGGCCGGGAGCGAACGCCCGGGCCCGTGCCAGCCGGGCGGCGAGCTCGTCCGGGTCGCAGGCCACGACCGCCACCCGGATCGGGCCGGTGCCGGTGGCGGCGGCCTCCGCCGCGAGGTCCCGCAGCGCCCACGGCCGACCGGCCGCGTCGTTCTCCTCCAGGCGGGCGGCGAGCCTCGCCATCGCCCGGCCCGCTGCCCGGCGGTCCTCGCCGCGGAAGCAGAACAGCTCGGCGGGCCACTCCTCCAGGCCGTGCCGGGGCTCCTCGGCACCCTCGTAACCGGCGAGCACCGCGTGGTAGTTGGTGCCGCCGAAACCGAAGGCGCTCACGCCCGCGATGCGCCGGCGCGGGGGCTCCGCCCAGGGCCGGGCCTGCGTGTCGAAGGAGAAGGGGCTGCTCTCCGCCTGCCAGGCCGGGTTCGGCGTGTCGAGGTGCAGGGTGGGTGGCCGCACGCCCGTGTGGACGGCCCGGGCCGCCTTGATCAGGCCGGCCAGGCCGGCCGCGCACTTGGTGTGCCCGAGCTGCGACTTCACCGAGCCCAGGGCGCAGGATCCGGGCGCGGCCCCGGAGGCGGTGAACAGCTCGGTCAGCACGGACAGTTCGGTGCTGTCGCCGACCACCGTGCCGGTGCCGTGCGCCTCGACCAGGCCCACCTCTCCCGGGCTGATGCCGGCCCGGGCGTAGGCCCGCTCCAGCGCCCGGCGCTGGCCTTCAGGGCGGGGCGCGGTCAGGCCGAGCGACCGGCCGTCGCTGGCCGCGCCGACCGCCTTGACCACGGCGTACACCCGGTCGCCGGCCCGCTCGGCGTCCGCGAGCCGCTTGAGCACGAGCGCCCCGACGCCCTCGCCGAGCGCGATCCCGTCGGCGGCGGCGTCGAAGGGGCGGCAGCGGCCGGTGGGGGACAGGGCGCGGACCGAGGAGAACATCAGGTAGTCGTTGATGCCGTTGTGCACGTCGGCGCCGCCGCAGACGACCATGTCGGTGTCCCCGTCGCGCAGTTGGCGGCAGGCGAGGTCGAGGGCGGCGAGCGAGGAGGCGCAGGCGGCGTCGACCGTGCAGTTCGCGCCGCCGAGGTCGAGGCGGTTGGCGACGCGGCCCGCGATGACGTTGGCGAGGATGCCCGGGAAGGAGTCCTCGGTGAGGCGCGGCAGCTGCTCGTCCAGGGCGGCCGGGACTTCGCCCAGGTAGGCCGGGAGCAGTGCGCGCAGTCCGTACGCGCCGGCCAGCTCGGTACCGGCCTCGGCGCCGAAGACCACGGACGTCCGGGAGCGGTCGAACTCCCGGTCCCGGCCGTACCCGGCGTCCGCCAGCGCCCGCGCGGAGATCTCCAGGGCCAGCAGCTGGACCGGCTCGATCCCGGCCAGGGAGGCCGGGGGGATGCCGTGCGCGAGGGCGTCGAAGGGGACGGGCCCCAGGAAGCCGCCCCACCGGGAGGGCGTGCGCTCACCGGCCCGGGCCGGGTCGGCGTCGTAGTAGAGCGCCGGGTCCCAGCGTTCGGCCGGCACCTCGGTCACCGCGTCCTTGCCGGCCAGGATCCGCGCCCAGTAGGCGGCGAGGTCGGGCGCCCCCGGGTAGGCGCAGGCCATCCCCACGATGGCGATGTCGAGCGGATCGGCGGCCGGGTCCGGCTTCGCCCCGGTTTCCGGCGCGGCGACCTCCCGGGCGCGCCGCTCCAGGAACCGCGTCGCCCCCTCGGTCACCTGCGCGTGCAGCGCGGCCACGGTGGTGGTCCCGTCGCGCAGGGCTGCCGCCTGCCCGAGCATGAACAGGCCCTCCGCGTACTGCTCCTCCTCACCGACGGCCTCCAGCCGGGCGCCGCCCCCACCGTCCGGTCCGGCCGCGCCCGCCGGCTCGGCCGCGCCCGCCGATCCGGCCCCGCCGGCAGAGCCCGCCACGCCCGCCGATCCGGCCGCGTCGGCAGAGCCCGCCGCGCGGCGCAGGCCCTTGGAGGCCAGGCGGAGCCGGCCAAGGTTGAGGTGTTCCAGCTGCTCCCAGACCTCGCGCGGGGCCAGCCCTGCGGCCGTGAGGCGCCGGCGGGTGGCCTCGAAGGTCTCGGCGTACGGGGTGGCCGCGCAGCGGGTCGCGTGGCCGGGGGCGGTGTGCAGCAGCACGGTGTCCGTGCAGTCCACCGCCGCCCGCTGGAAGACCGGCCGGACCGCCCCCGCCGCCACGGCCTCCTTCGTGAACAGGTAGGCCGTGCCCATCAGCACCCCGATCCGCGCCCCCCGTTCGGCCAGGGGGGCCGCGGCCGCCACCACCATGGCGGCGGAGCGCTCGTCGTGGATGCCGCCCGCGAACAGTACGTCCAGGGCAGCTGGTTCGGCGCAGGACAGCAGCCGCTCGATCTGCTCCTCCCAGAGCGGGAACGAGGCCCGCGGACCGACGTGCCCCCCGCACTCCAGGCCCTCGAAGACGAACCGCCGCGCCCCCTCGGCGAGGTACCGCTCCAGCAGCCCCGGGGACGGCACGTGCAGATGGGTCCGGATCCCGGCCGCCTCCAGCGGCGCGGCCTGCGCCGGGGTGCCGCCCGCGATGATCGCGTACGGGGGGCGGGCCTCGGCCACGGCCGCCAGCTGTTCCCGCCGCAGTTCGGCGGGGGCGAAGCCGAGCAGGCCCACCCCCCAGGGGCGGTCCCCGAGCCGCTCGGCGCTCTCGGCGAGGAGCCTGCGCACGTCGGGGCCCTCCATGACCGCCAGAGCCAGGTACGGGACCCCGCCCGCCGCGGCCACCGCCTCCGCGAAGGCCGCCTGGTCGCTCACCCGGGTCATCGGCCCCTGGGCGACGGGCAGGGCCCGCTCCAGCGGCCGGGCCCGTACGGCGGCGGCCAGATGCCCCGCGACGGCATCCCGTACGGCCTGGATCACCCCGCCGGTGGTCCGGTGGCGGGCGGCCAGCCGGGCCGCCGAGGCACCGTCCTGCCCGACGGGCAGCAACTGTGCCCGCAGGTCCCGGGCACCGAGCAGCGCGGCGGCGGGTCCGTCCGGCGGCGCAGGCAGGTCGGGGCGTGCGAACACCCGGTGCCCGTCGACCAGCCGGGTCTCCGAGCCGTCCATCGCCCGCAGGGCCGCGGTCACTTCGCCGGGCAGCGCCTCCTCGCCCTCGGCCGTCAGGGCCAGTTGTACGTCGAGCAGCACCCCGGCGGCCCCGCCCGCGACGGCCGCGGCCGCCGTGTGCGGCCCGATCCCCCCGCACGCCCGGACGGGCACCCCGGCGCCAGGGCCCGCGAGCAACTGCTGCAGCAGGACGAAGGTGGTGGTCCCGCCCACCCGGCCGCCCGCTTCGTGGCCCTTGGCGACGAGCGCCGCCGCCCCGGCGGCCACCGCGGCCGCGGCCTCCGCCGGGCTGGTGACCTCGGCCCACACCCGTGGCCGGCCGGGAGCCGCCGCCCAGGCAGCCACCTGCTCCCGGGTGTGCGCCGCCGGATCGGCCAGCAGCACGGTGTCCACGGGGTCCGGCAGCTCTCCGGGCCCGGTCGGGCAGCCCGCGGGCACCCGCACCCCGTAGGGGCGGCCGGCGCCGAGCCGGCGGTCCAGCTCCGCGAAGGCGCGCCGTGCGGCGTTCGCGTCCCGGCCGAGGTCGAGCAGCCCGAGGGCCCCGGCCCGTTCGGCGGCGGTCACGATCCGC
The DNA here is from genome assembly GCF_044750905.1 of Streptomyces sp. NPDC088762. Taxonomy (NCBI): domain Bacteria; kingdom Bacillati; phylum Actinomycetota; class Actinomycetes; order Kitasatosporales; family Streptomycetaceae; genus Streptomyces; species Streptomyces sp. NPDC088762. The sequence continues at coordinate 184,822 of NZ_JBIVKT010000014.1, read as the reverse complement.
GGATGGGGCTCCTCGAACGGGCTGACGGCGACGACCAGATCGCGGGTGGCGGGGGAGGACTGCGGGGGCTGGGGGGTCACGGGCGCTCCTCTTCCAGTGCTGTGTGACATGGCGCAGTACAGGGCGGAAGAACCGGGGGAGAGCGTGGAGATGTGCTGCCGATCTGCGGCCCGGGCGCCGCGTGCGCACACCGGCCGGGATCCCCGGCCGATCGGTGGGGGCGAGCTTGAACCTTGAACAACGATCACATGCCCGGACGCCGCGATGCATCGTGCGGGGGGCGCCGTGCACTGTCAACAGCCATACGGAATACGATGCTTCGCCTCATCGGGACCCGCGGAGCACGCGGAACCCGCCCCGGGCGGACCGGCATCGCGCCCCTGCCGCGCCGGTGGCCTGCGGCGATTCCCACCCGGGCGGGCCGCCCCGATGCGCGGGCCGGCGTACGACATCCCCCTGGCTCATGCCGCACCGGCATGTCTTGCCGCCGACCCGGCATGAACACCGCTCCGAGGGGCGGGCAGTTGTTCACCCTGTGGCCCTTACGGGTCCACCCTCCCGCGGTTACCGTCCGGTCATGACCCCCACACTCGCGCAACTCCGCTACCTCGTCGCCGTCGCCGACTGCCGGTCCATCACCGGCGCCGCCGCCTCGGTCTTCGTCGCCCAGTCCGCCCTGTCCCGGGCCGTACAGGCCATGGAACGCGACTTGGGCGTCGAACTCCTCGCCCGCCGGGGAAGGGGGGTGGACCTCACACCGGAGGGGGCCCGGGTCGTCCGGCTGGCCCGTACCGTGCTCAACGCGGTCGAGGCCATCGACGACATCGGGACCCCGCACGGCAAGGACACCCGGGGCTCCCTCTCCGTCGTCACCACGCCCACCCTCGCCCTCGACCTGGCCACCGACCTCGTCGCCGCCTTCACCGAACGCCATCCCGGCGTGGACGTCCGCCTCCACCAGCACGACAGCAGGGAGGCGGTCGTCCAGGAACTGAACCAGGGGCACGCGGAACTGGCCCTCGTCGACCTGCCGGTCGACAAGGAACTCACCACCCACCACATCCAGGAACGCGAGGTGGTGCTGATCTCGCCGATCGGCTCCCGGCTGCCCAACCCCCTGCCGCTGCGCATGCTCGACGGGCTGCCGATGGTGCTGCCCACGCCGGGCACCGGCCGGCGCACCGAGATGGAAGCCATGTTCAGCTGTCTCGGGGTCCGCCCCGTGCCCTCCCTGGAGGTCGACGAGCGCCTCGCCTGGGTGACCGGGGTGACCGACGGCCGCGGCTCCCTCATCTGGTACCGGGACGTGGTGTTGAGGGCGTTCGGCAGCAGGGCGGAGATCCGCTCCTTCACCCCTCCCCTGCTGCGTCCCGTGGGCATCGCGCACGCCCGCCGGCCGCTGAGCCGCGCGGCCCGCGCCTTCATCGCGGACGTGGGGCGCAAGGCGCCGGTACGGGAGCCGGTGCGCTGAGCCGGGTCCGGGAGGGCGCCCGGCGGGAGGCATGCCGGGACGGCATTGAACGATGCTCGAACGGGGCGGGGTTGAGTCTGGCGTCCTCGGCCGTTGCCGCCTCACATGGTCCGCATGTCCCGACTCCTGACAGCACCACGGGCCGCCGCCGCCCTCGCGACCGCGGTCCTCGCCACGATCCTGCCGGCGGTGGCCTGGATGGCCAGCGCCACCGCCTCCCCGGCCGCCCCCGTCCCGGCCGGTCCCGCGGCCGCCGCCGCCCTGGCGCCCGAGAAGAAGTGCACCCTGCCCGGCGGCCTGGCCGAGCTCAGCGGGCTCGCCATGAGCCGCAAGCACCCGGGCGTCTTCTACGCCGTCAACGACAGCGGGAACACCAACCAGGTCTTCGCGATCGACTGCACCGGCACCACCGGCGTCCTCAAGGCCACCCTCACCGTCTCCGGGGCCGGTAACACCGACTGGGAGGGCCTGGCGATCGGCAAGGACGCCGCGGGCGGCCCGGTGATCCTCGTCGGCGACATCGGGGACAACTTCGGCAGCCGTGCCGAGATCACCGTCCACAGCTTCGCCGAGCCCGCGCAGCTCGCCAACGCCACGGTCACGCCGACGACGTACCGTTTCGCCTACGCGGACGGCAAGCACGACGCGGAGTCCCTCCTCGCCGACCCCGTCACCGGACGGCTCTTCATCGCGAGCAAGGTCATCGGAGCCGCGGGCCGGCTCTACCAGGCCCCGCTGCCGCCGGTGACCGGACAGGTCAACACCCTCACGGCGATCGGCTCCGGCCCGGTGTTCGCCACCGACGGGGCCTTCTCGCCGACGGGAGCCTCGTACACGCTGCGCAGCGGCGGACCGTTGGGCGCCAACACGGCCTCCGTCTACGACACGGCGGGGACCAAGCTCGCGGACGTGGCCCTGCCCGCCCAGTCGCAGGGCGAGACGGTGACGTACGCCGACTGCGCGAACCTGCTCGTCGGGTCGGAGAACGACACCCAGATCTGGCGGGTGCCGCTGCCGCCGGAGGCCACGCCGGGTTGCGGCGCGACCCCGACGCCCACGCCCACGCCTACGCCCACCCCCACGCCTACGCCCACACCCACCCCGACTCCCACTCCGACCCCCACTCCCGGTGGCCTGAGCCTCACCAACCCCGGCCCCCAGACGTGCAAGTTCAACCAGTCCTGCACCATCCAGCTCACCGCCACCGGCGGCAAGCAGCCCGTCCGGTACGCCGTCTCCGGCCTGCCCTGGGGCCTGTCCCTCGACGCCGCCTCCGGACGCATCGGCGGCAAGCCCTGGAGCAGCGGAACGGTCCAGGTCACCGCCACCGCGACCGACGCGGCCGGAGCCACCGCCGGCACCTCCTTCGCGCTGACCGTCAACTGGTTCTGAGACGGCCAGGGGGCGGACTTGTACAACCCGCCCCCCAGGCCGCACTGTTGACCGAGTTTCGTTCACCAGGTCAGGAGATCCGGCTTGTCGTCCCCCACCCCACCCGTCCCGCACGTCATCGACCCGGCGGGCGGCTGCCCGCACGCGCTGAACGCCCGGCTGCGCGCCCGGGGCGCCGTGGCCGAGGTCGTACTCCCCGGCGGGGTGCCCGGTGCGGTCGTGCTGGGACACGACGCGCTGAAGGAGTTCCTCGCCCACCCCGACGTGGCCAAGGACGCCCGGCACTTCCCGGCGCTGCACGACGGCACCATCCCTCCCGACTGGCCGCTGCGGGTCTTCGCCAACGCCCAGGGCATGCACACCTCCGACGACGCCGACCACCGCCGGCTCCGCTCCCTGGTCGGCAAGGCCTTCACGGCCCGCCAGGTCGAGCGGCTGCGCCCGCGCGTGGAAGAGCTGGCCGCCGCACTTCTCGACGACCTCGGGCGGGCGGCCGCCGAAGCCCCCGGCGGGGTCGCCGACCTGCACGCGCACTTCGCCCTCCCCCTGCCGATGAGCGTCATCTGCGAGCTGCTCGGCGTGGATCCCGAACACCGGGAGCGGCTGCACCGGCTGACCAACACGGTGATCATCGCGACCGACGTCACCCCGGCCGAGAAGATGGCAGCCCTGCAGGAGCTGGTCGGCCTCATCGGCGTCATCGCGGCCGCCCGCCGGGAGACCCCCGGGGACGACCTCACCAGCGCCCTGATCGCCGCCCGCGAGGGCGACGGCGACCGGCTCAGCGAGGCGGAACTCATCGGCACCATGCGGCTGATGCTGGTCGCGGGCCACGAGACCACCCTCAACCTCATCACCAACGCGGTCCGCGCCCTGTGCACCCACCGCGATCAGCTGGCCCTGGTCCTGGAGGGCAAGGCGACCTGGTCGGACGTGGTGGACGAGACCCTGCGCTGGGACTCGCCGGTCAGCTGGTTCCCGTTCCGCTACCCGACCCGCGACCTGGACGTCGACGGGACGGTGATCCCGCGGGGCACCCCGGTGCTCGCCGGCTACAGCGCGGCCGGCCGCGACCGGGCTTTCCACGGCCCGGACGCCGACCGCTTCGACGTCACCCGCCCCACGGCCGCCCGCAGCCTCTCCTTCGGTCACGGCGCGCACTACTGCATGGGCGCCCCGCTCGCCCGGCTGGAGGCCACCATCGCCCTGGAGCGCCTCTTCGCCCGCTACCCGGACCTGGACCTCGCCGTTCCCGAGCCGGAGATCCCGCACCAGCGCAGTTTCATCAGCAACAACGTGCAGTCGCTGCCCGTCCGCCTGGTACGGGAGTAACGGCGCGGAACCCAGGCGTCAATCCGCCCGCGGCATCCTCAAGGGCCCGACCCGACCCGCACGGTCACCACGTGCCAACCGGTCGCGCCGTCGGGCAGGGTGCCGGTGCGTTCCCCCGTCTGCACGGCGCCCGTGCCGTCCGTGGCCCGGACCTCCAGGGTGTGCCGGCCCGCCGTCGCCTCCCACGGCCACACCCACTGCCGCCAGGTGTCGGCGCCGTCCGCGTCCCCGAGCCGCGCCTCGTGCCACGGACCGCCGTCGACCCGTACCTCCACCCGGGCGATCCCCCGGTGCTGCGCCCACGCCACACCGGCGACCGGCACCCGGCCCGGCACCAGCACGGCGCTCGCCCGGGGGGTGTCGATCCGCGACTGCGTCTTGACCGGGCCCCGGGCGGCCCAGGACCGGCGCACCCAGTACGCGTCGTAGGCGGCGAAGGTGGTCAGCCGCAGCTCGCGCAGCCACTTGCAGGCGGACACGTATCCGTACAGGCCCGGTACGACCATCCGGACGGGGAAGCCGTGCGCGAAGGGCAGCGGCTCGCCGTTCATCCCGACCGCCAGCAGTGCGTCCCGGCCGTCCATCACGGTTTCGACGGGCGTGCCCAGGGTCATGCCGTCCACCGAACGGGCCACCAGCTGGTCGGCCGGACCGCCCTGCGACGGAGGCCGTACGCCGGCCTCGCGGAGCAGGTCCCCGAGTCGTACGCCGAGCCAGCGGGCGTTGCCCGCGTACGGGCCCCCGACCTCGTTGGACACGCAGCACAGGGTGATGTCGTGTTCGACGAGCGGGCGGGCGAGCAGCTCCCGCAGATCGAGGGTCAGGGGCTCGGCGACTCCCTCCCCGTGGATGCGCAGCCGCCACGTGTCGGCGTCCACGCGGGGCACGACGAGGGCGGTGTCCACCCGGTAGAAGTCCCGGTTCGGGGTGAGGAAGGGGGAGACCCCGGGGACACGCAGGTCCGCGCCGGCGGGTACGGGCGGCGCCGGCACCGCGGGCGGGGGCAGGCGGAAACCGGCCCGGGAGGCGGTGGCGCCGGCCGAGCTGTAGGCCCCGAGACGGCGTCCGGCGAGCCCGGCCCCGGCCGAGACCGCCAGGGTGGCGGCGACGAGGCGGCCGAAGCCGCGGCGGTCCATCGCCCAGGCGCCGCCGGCCGGAGCCCCGGCCGGGCGCGGCCGCCGCAACGCCCTGACCAGCAGGTACAGCACTCCGGCGGCGGCCGCACCGCCCACCGCGGAGGGCAGGGCGTCCCGCCACGTCGCCTCGGGCCGGCTGAGCGCGGCCGCCGCGCCGAGCACGCCGAAACCGCCGGCGACGGCCATGCCGGCGGGGAGCCGGCGCAGGGCCAGCACCCCGGCACCGATGGCCACGGCGGCCAGGATCGCGAGGATGCCGAGGGTGAGCACCAGCTTGTCGGCGGTGCCGAACTGCCGGATGGCCCATTCCTTGACGGCCGCGGGCGTACGGTCCACCACGGCTCCGCCGACCGCCGTGAGCGGGGACGCCTCCGGCCGGACGGCGGCCGCGGCGAGTTCCGCGAAGCCCAGCCCCGCGACCGCGGCGATCACGCCACTCGCGGCGCCGAACAGGCGCTGCCGCCGTCCGGGGCGCCCGGGATCTGCCTTCACACGGCCAGTGTGCCTCGACCGCCCGGGTCCGGCCCGGGTCCGGCCCGGCGCGGGCGGTCGAGGCAAGGGCGCCGCCGGTCAGTGCAAGGGCACCCCGGTCAGTGCACGGGCGCCGGCGGCACCCAGCGTCCGGTGCGCGGCGCCTTCACCCCGTACTCGTCCTTCAGCTCCGCCGGGATGGCGTGGTGCATCACCCGGCCCCGGGTCAGCGCGGACAGTTCGAGGCCGGAGAGCAGCGAGCCGGCCTTGTCGAGCGCCCACTCCGCGTACGGACTGCTGTCCTCGATCGTCTCCAGCAGCCCGAGGAACACGGGCACCGCCTTCGCCGCCGTGTCCCAGGCCGTGCGCGGGATCTCCAGCCAGTCACCGATGGTGTCCCCGACGAGGAAGCGGACCGTCGCGGGCACCATCGGGTCGAAGAAGGTGCCCGGGACCACGTCCTCGTACATCCGCATCAGCTGCGCGTTGAGCCGTACGCCCTCGGGCGAGGGGCCGAGGTTGCGCAGGAGGTAGAGATCGCAGTAGTCGCGGGCCTCGGCGAGCGTCTCGGGCACCGCCGACATGTCGCAGCCCAGCATGGCGCCCACGACCCGCCAGGCGTAGAAGTAGGCCTCCGCGCCGTCCTCGCTCATGTGGATGCCGAGCTGGTGCATGGCGTCCAGCACCAGCAGCGAGAAGCAGACCTGCCCCCCGATCATGTCCTCCTGGCAGATGGGCAGTCCGTCCTTCTCGACGTCCCAGTGGCCGCCGTGGCGCAGGTGGTGGCGGACCGCCGCGTGCAGCAGCCGCACCTTCTGCGCGGCCGGGATGAACTTGCTGCCCTCCGCGAAGGAGTTGGTCTGCATGAGGTAGGTGACGAACTGGCCGGTGTTGGCCATCCGCCGCGAGGGGTACGCGAGGGAGTGCGTCGAGGAGAGCAGCCGGGAGAGCCGGGGAATGGCGTAGGTGGCGGGCATCGCCGCGAAGGACAGTCCGGTGTTGATGTGGGCGGCGTTGTCCATGAAGAACAGCCGGGCCTGCTCCATGACGTCCCAGTCCACCCAGCCGGGCGGCATGGCCGTCGCCTCGAAATAGGCGCGCGCCGAGGCCGGGAGCTGTTCCGGGAGCGTGTCCCCCACGGTGGTGAAGAACCGCATCAGGGTGTTGAGGTCGCCCACCTCCTTGCGGTGGAACATCTCGGCGACGGTCTCGTCGGCGAGCGGATCCCCCTGGGTGCGCAGGGCGTCGAGTGTGGCGTCGTCGTAACGGGTGCGCGCCGGGGCGGCGTTGGCCGTGGTGGTGTCGGTGGTGTTCACTTCGGTCGTCCTTGGGGTCTTTAGACGGGTGGGGTACCGGCCGCCGGCGGCGGGGCGGCGGCCGCGGCCGGCTGCTACCGGGACCGCTCGGCGGCCGTTGCGGCCAGCTCGCGCAGCGCCGACCGCGCCTCCGCGGGCATGGGTACGGCGTCCAGCGCGCCGGTGGCCCGCCCGATGCGCTCCCGGATCATGTCCTCGACCTGCTGCCGGGCTCCGTGGCGCTCCATCAGTTCCCGTACCGAGGCGGCCTCTTCCGGGCCGAGGTCGGGGTTGCCGACGAGCTTCGCGAGCAGGCGGCGGTCGTCCGCGCCGGCCGCCGCCACGGTCAGGGCGAGCAGCGCGGTCGGCTTGGCGTCCCGGAGGTCGTCCAGGTTCGACTTTCCGGTACGGGCCGGGTCGCCGAAGGTGCCCAGCAGGTCGTCGCGCAGCTGGAAGGCCTCGCCGAGCGGGAGACCGTAGGCGGAGAAGGCGTCCAGCAGGGCGGGGGAGCCGCCGCCGAGGGTGGCGCCGAGGTGCAGCGGCCGCTCCACGGTGTACTTGGCCGTCTTGTAGCGCGCGACCTCCAGGGATTCCGCCACCTTCGGCGCCGCCGCGCCCGGATCCGCCGTACGGTGCTCCAGAGGGGTTCGCGTGCCGGTGCGCAGCACCTCCAGGAACTCGCCCGCCATCGTCTCGCGCAGCAGCGTGGACCAGAGGGGGACCGTCCGGGCGAGGTAGGCCCCGGGCAGCCCGCACGAGGTGAACACGTGCCCGGCGTACCCCATCAGCAGATCGCCGAGGATCATCGCGAGCGCGGTGGGACGCTGCCCGGCCGCGGCGAACGCCGCGTGCGCGGTGAGCTGCCCGTGCCGCATCCGGCTGCCGTCGATGATGTCGTCGTGGGTGCAGGCCGCCGCGTGGACGAGCTCCATCGCGGCGGCGGCCCGGATCACGCCCTCGCAGTCGGGCTGGCCCGCCGCCCGCCACCCCCAGTACAGGAAGGCCGCCCGGATCCGCTTGCCGCGCGCCAGAGACCGCCGCAATTGTTCCGAGAGCGGGGAGAGTTCGGCGTTCAGGCCGAGGAGGGCCTGCTCCTCCTCGTCGGCCAGCCGGACCAGCACCTCGTCGATGCGTTCCTTGAAGCCGGTGTGGTCATGCACAGGGGCGGCCCTCGGCGGCGATGCGCTCCGCGGCCCGCCGGGCCATGGTCTCCAGGTAGTTCTCGTTGCCCACTCCCGCCCGGCGGGTGGCCAGTTCTCCCCGCTTGCGCAGCTCCACCACCCCGTCGGTGAACAGTTCCCGCAGGTCGGAGCGGCGCATCAGGTGGTGCGCGTGGTCAGCGGTCTGCCGCAGCTGGTCCAGGGCCAGGTCGGCCACTCCTGCGGCGATCAGCGTGAACAGTTCCAGGGGCGCGGTGCCCGCGGGCCGTTCCCGCCCGGGCCGCTCCTGCTCCCGCTGCTCCTGTGCGCGCTGCTCGTGTTCGGTCTGGGACATGCTTCGGTGTACTCCTGGCTCACGTCGTGCCGTCGCGGCATCGGAAGGGGCGGTCCCCGGATCGCTCCGGTGGCCGCCCCTGATCGTTTCCGGGTCAGTGAACCGAGTGCCGCTCCCGAGCGGCGAACCGCGGGGCGCCTTCTCCCTCGCACGAGTGCCGAGAATCCCACGGGAGGGTGACGATCACCGGATGAGGTGATCGTCACCACCGGGGCAGGTGTAGGGGTGTCAGCCGGAGGCCGCCCAGGGCCTGTCGTCACACTCCCGTCGTCGCCCGGAGGGCGGCCCCGCGGCGTCTGGTGCGTGCTCTCGGCGTGCCGGGGGGCAGGCCTCGTACTGGCCGTACTCGGGCTTCCGCCCGGTGCGGCGAGAGCGCGTGCCAGGCGTCGCGGGGCAGACGGGAGTTTGACGACAGGCCCTAGGGGCCGGGAGGCAGGACCGCCGCGATCCCGGCCGCCAGCTCGTACGGGTCCCCGCTCGGCCGGACCGGATGCCGGGTGGTCAGCCGGGCCCACTCCTCCTCCACGGCATGCCAGTCGATCTCCCGCGGCGCGGTCCGCCGGACCAGCGCCTCCTCCAGGGAGTCGAAGTACAGCCGCCACCGGTGTGCGTACAACTCCGAGATCAGGCCGCTCCATTCGCGGTTCGCGTAGTCGTGCAGGAATCCGCCCTCGCTGGTGCCGCGCGGTCCCCACACGCTGACGATCGAGCGGGCGTCGTACTCGTACCGGTCCTGTTCGGCCCGGTCGGTGCCCGAGGAGCGGGCCCGGTCGAGCCAGCGGCCGAGGAGGAAGTTCGGGTCGGAGCCGGTGACCGCGTCCAACCGGCGTTCCGCGTCGGCCCATTCGGCGGTCAGCTGCCGCAGGAGCGTCAGGTCCTTGGCCTCGTAGGCCGCCTTGATCCTGGGCAGCAGAACCCGTGAATGGTTGGCGAGGGCCTGCCGGGCGGTGTCCACCAGGTCGAAGCGGTAGGCGCTGGAGGCGCGCAGGGCCGGATCCACCTTCAGCAGGTGGTCCAGGGCCCGCCGTACGGAACCGGCCTGGTAGCGCATCGACTTGGGGCTCCAGTAGGCCGCCCCCGCCGCCGTCAGGCTAGGCCGGGCCGTGAAGAGGCTGTCCTGCGACTCCGACCACAGCCCCGAGGACGTGCTGTACGGCCCCTTGCGCAGCTCCTCCCACGCCGCGGCGGCCCCTGGATCGGGGCGGCCGTAGCGGCGCGCCGCGAAGTCGGCGAACCAGCGGCGATGGTCGACCGGGCCCGGATCCCAGGCCAGGTCGGTGAACAGGTCGAAGGCGGCCGGGTTGGTCCCGGTGCCCTCCGGGAGGTAGGCGATGCCGGCCAGGGCGCTGTTGCTCTTGGTCCGCCACGGGCCGAACCGCTCCAGCCAGACGGAGGTGTTGGCGCCGATGGTGGTGTGCCCGCCGAAGTTGTGGATCGTGCCCATCGCGTACGGTGCCCCGCCCCAGCGGGCCTCGCGGTCCAGCCGGTTGTAGCGGTCGGAGAGCCCGTCCAGGATCAGCAGCCGGCGCGTGTCCACCCCGGCGAGGAGCTCCGCGCTCGGGTCGTCCTGCCAGCCCAGCACCGCCCACAGCGCGCCCGGGTGCGCGGCGTCCAGGGCGGCCTGGATGGCGCCGGCCGCCGCGCCGACGTCGACGGAGCCGGTCCGGCCGCCCTCGTGCAGCGGACTCATCCGGTACATCGTGCTGTCCCCGAACACCGCGCGCTGCTCGGCGTAGTAGGCCGTGGCCAGCTTTCCGAACACCGGCGAGGCCGGGTCCAGCCAGTCCGGGCGCGCGAAGCCCGCCCAGTCGCCCTGCGGCACCGTGACGGCCCCCGGATTGCGCGCGGCGAACCCGGGCGGCACGGTGCCGAAGAAGCCCGGAAGCACCGGGGTCATGCCGAGCCCGCGCAGCTGTTCGGCGATCCGCCCGCCCAGCTCGGCGCGCTCCCGCAGCAGCCGCTCGGAGACCGGGCCGCCGAAGCCGCTCAGGTTCTGCAGCAGCCACCAGCTCTGGTGGCCGGGACCGGGGATCCACGCGCGCAGCTCCTCGGCGGAGTAGCCGAAGTCTTGGAGCGCCCGGTAGTACGGGTACTCCGCGCCGACCTGCACGAACACCTCGTTGATGCCGTGCAGGGCGAGCAGGTCGATCTGCCGCTGGTGTTCCTCGAACGTGCGGTACGGGCCCGAGTAACCGTCGTCCGTGTCGTTCAACGCGTACCGGTGGGGCACGAGCGCGCTGCGGGTGACGGGCGCGGGGACGCCCGGCAGCCGCGCGGGCAGCATGCCTGTGCTGTCACCCGGCCAGCCGACGTCCACCCCGGCGACGTGCTGGAGGTACCAGCCGACTCCCGTGAGCAGGGTGGCCCCCGTGCTGCCGCGCACGGTGATGGCGCCCGGCGTTCCGGACACCGTGAAGGTGTCGGCGGCGGCCGCCGCGTCGGGCACGAGCGTGAACTGCCGGGCGTGGCGAGGCAGCAGCCGCTCCAGCGCGGCGCGCGCCGGCGCGGCGTCGAAGGTTCCGGGCCGCGGGGCGGCGGCCCGCCCGCCGGCAGCGGGGCCGGGCGCGGCGTCGGCCTGCCGCGCGGCGCCCTGCGCGGGTGACCCGGCGCGCGGTGCGGGCGACCAGGCACCCTCCGTACGCCACCCGGCGCCCTGCGCGGTCGACCCGGCGCGCGGTGCGGGTGCGGCGGGCGGCGCCGCCCAGGCGCAGACCACCGTCAGCAGCGCGGCGGGCAGCGCGACCAGCCCGGCGGCCCGCATCCGCGCCCCCGGCCCCGCCCCGCGTGCGCGGGACGCGGTCCCGAGGGGGCCCGGGGCCGGGGCCGGTGCGGACTTCGGCACGGTGTTCGTCATCCGTCCCCGCCCTCAGACCGGCAGGGACCAGGCCTGGTCGACCCGGTGGTCGCCACAGGGAGCCAGGTGGAGCCGCTCGGCCGGGGCGTCGGGGGTGGCGGCCCGGGCCGGGGCCGTCAGGCACCGCCCGCTCGCCTCCTCCACCAGGGCGCCGTCACGCCGGGGTGCCCAGCGCTGGCCGGGCTGCTCCGCCGGCCCCGACGCGCAGTCCGCCAGCTCCACCAGTCCGCCCTCGCCCGCCGACAGGCATGCGCCGGCCAGCCGCAGCCGCGCGTCCTGGTCCAGGACCCACCGCTGGTCGGGGGCCCCGGTGCACGCCGCCATCACGACCGCGCCGACACCGGTGGTGTTCGCCCCGTCGGCGCAGCGGACTCCGTCGCCCACGAGCTGCCCGGTCGGCACGGCCCGCGCGCAGCCGCGCGGGGTGAGCCGCCAGACCCCGGTGTCGTGCCCGGCCACCTTCCCGGTCAGCGTGCCGGCCACCTCCCGCCGGGCGCCGGTCCACAGGTCCTGTGCGTCGGCCGTACAGGACGGCAGCCCCAGTTCCTCCAGCGGCACAGCGATGTCCCGGGCGCCGGCCGAGCGGTTGAGCACGGCCACCGCGCGGTCGCCGTTCGCGAGCGGCCGTACCAGGATCTCGAAGGTGGCGTTCGAGGAGACCACCGCGCCCTGACGGCCCATGGGGTCCTGGTCCAGCTCGATCATCCGGGTGTTGCCGAGGGCCGCGAGTCCCTCCCGGGTCAGCTTCGAGACGTCGGAGGACAGGATGAACGGGGCCGCCATCATGGCCCAGAGGGCGACCTGGCTGCGGCTCTCCGCCGCGGTGAGCCCGGGGGCGCCCGCGATCAGGAAGTCGGGGTCGTTCCAGTTGCCGGGGCCCGCGTACCGGCCGAGCCAGCGGTTGTAGCCGTAGTTGCCCATCACCGAGCTCCACCGCGAGGTGGTGGGCGCGGTGGGCTGGTACACCTTGATGTCCTTGCCCTCGCGCCACAGCTGGCCCGTCTCGCCGACCCAGCCGAGGACCTTGTGCCAGTCGGAGCCGCCCCACTCGCCCTGCTGGAAGTAGGCGGGCGCGGAGGCCGACAGCACCATGTCCCGGCCGCTGCCGCGCAGGGCCGCGGCCACCGCGTTGTAGGCGTCCCGGTAGGCCTGCTCCTTCGTCTTGCCCTCCGGCACCCACAGGTTGCAGCCGTCCATCTTGACGTAGTCCACCTTCCAGGAGGCGAACTGCCGGGCGTCCTGCTCGTAGTGGTCCTCGCCGCCGCCCGCCGGAGCGCCGCTGCCGGGGTACTTCTCGCAGGTGAGGGAGCCGGCGTCCTCGTAGATGCCGAACTTCAGGCCCTTGGCGTGCAGGTACTCGCCCAGCCAGGCCATGCCGTGCGGGAACTTCGCGGTGTCGACGACCAGGGCGCCCTGTGCGTCGCGGCTCCTGGTCATCCAGCAGTCGTCGACGGTGACCGTGTCGTAGCCCTTGGCGGCGAGGCCGGTGGACACGAGCGCGTCGGCGTTCGCGACGACCTTGGCCTCGTTGATGTCGCACATGTAGTGCGCCCAGTTGTTCCAGCCCATGGGCGGGGTCAGTGCGAGCGGGGTGTCCGAGGTCGCGGTGGGCTCGGCGCCCGCGGGGGTGGGGGGGAGCGCGAGGGCGAACAGGGCGGCCGCGGTCAGACAGGGGAGCGAGGCGCGCAGGCGAAGCGGCACGGAGTCTCCTTGACGTGGGGTGCAGTCGGTCGGGGCGCGGTCGAGGGCGGTCGTGGGCCCCATGCAGCTGGGTCGTCCCCTCCGGATCCCGCGGGCCCCGGCAAGATCCGGAAGAGGCGGCCCAGCCCAGTGCAGCCAGGTGACCACCCGCTGTCAACGTGCGTCGTCGGTTATCCGTCAATGACCAGCAATATGGCCGTAGTCGCTCGCACGCGAGAGCGGTGATACGGCGTACGGTACGCCGTATGTTACGGTGTATCTCATGCCGAGGAGATCAGCCGCCCTGGACAACGCCACCCCCGGGGCCATCGCCGTCGCCGCCCTGCGCATCCTCGACGAGGAGGGGCCCGGACGGCTGAGCTTCCGCACCCTCGCCGAACGGCTCGAGGTCTCCCACGCCACCGTCCAGCGGCGCTGCACCGACCTCGCCGGCCTGCTGGACCTCTGCACCGAGCACCTGGCCGCGCAGCTCCCCGACGTCCCCGCCGGCACCGACTGGGCGCGGGCGACCGAGCAGCGCTTCACCGCCCTGTACCGGCTGCTCACCGCGCACCCCGGGCTGCTGGTGCTGCGCGGCGGCCGGCCCTGGCTCGGGCGGCAGCTGCTGGCCCGGCTCGTCGAGCCCGCCCTGGCCGACAGCGTGGCCGCGGGGATGACCGCCGCGGAGGCGATGACCGCCTACCGCCGCATGTACCTGCTCACCCTCGGCAGTGCGGCCTTCGTGGACCACCGGGATCCGGACGGCGCCACCGCCGCCTCGCGGGCGGCCCTGGCCGCGCTGGACCCGGAGGAGTTCCCCGTGCTCGCGGGCGGGGCGGCGGCCGACCTGCTGCCGCCGCTCACCGACCACGAGGTGTACTACGGCGCCCTGCGCCAGCTGATCGCGGCGGCCCGGCCCGGCGGCCCCGCCCGGCCCGCCGCCGGGCAGGCCCCGCCCACCGCCTGACGAGGAGTCCGCTCATGGAACAGCAGCTCGACTACGCCGCCGTACGCGCGGCGGCCGACCGGATCGCGGGCGCCGTGCGGCCCGTCACCGTCGCCCCGGCGGCCGAGGGCGTCTGGTACGCGCTGGAGCACCTCCAGCACACCGGCTCCTTCAAGGCCCGGGGGGCCCGCAACTTCCTCGCCGCCCACCACGCGGCCGGCACCCTCCCCGCGGCCGGCGTCACCATCGCCTCCGGCGGCAACGCCGGGCTGGCCTGTGCCTGGGCGGCCCGCGCCCAGTCCGTGCCCGCCACCGTCTTCCTGCCCGCCAACGCCCCGCGGGTGAAGGTGGAACGGTTGCGCGGCTACGGGGCCGAGGTACGGCTCGTCGGCGACCGGTACGCCGAAGCGCTGGCCGCCTGCGAGGAGTTCGCCGCCGCGAGCGGGGCCCTGAGCAGCCACGCCTACGACCACCCGCTCATCGCCGCGGGCGCCGGCACCCTGCTCGACGAGATCCGGGCCGCCCTGCCCGGGCTGGACACCGTGGTCGTCGCGGTCGGTGGCGGCGGACTGTTCGCCGGGGTCGCCACCGCCGCCCGCGAGCACGGCGTACGGGTGATCGCGGTCGAGCCGGAGAACTGCCGGGCACTGAACGCCGCCCTGGCGGCGGGCCGCCCGGTCGACGTCGCCGTGGACTCCGTGGCCGCCGACTCCCTCGGGGCCACCCGGGTCTCGGCCGACGCGCTCGCCGCCGCGCAGCAGGCGAACGTGCGCTCCGTGCTCGTTTCCGACGAGGCGATCACCGCCGCCCGGCGCGCGCTCTGGGAGGAGCACCGGATCGTGGTCGAGGCGGGGGCCGCCACCGCGTCGGCGTTCCTGCGAGGCGCGCCGGAGCCGCTGGGCGCGCGGGTCGCCGTCGTCCTGTGCGGGGCGAACACGGACCCCGGGGACCTGGCCGCACCCCGGGCCTGACCTCGAACGACGTTCGTCGCGGCAGCCGGCGACTTTGGAGGACAGCACCGGTACTCCGCCCTCTGTGATCGTTCGGAGTGTCCGGCCGATCGCCGCCGGACGCGACCGGTACGAGCGACACGGAGGAACGGGCGTGGCACAGCGCAAGGGTTGTCTGATCGGCTGCGGGGTGGCGTTGGTGCTGGGCGTGGGGGTGCTGGTGCTCCTGCTCTTCGGCGTGGGCAAGGTCCTCGACGTGGCCGACAAGACCCTGGTCGACCCCAAGGTCTACGAAGCCGTGCGGACGGGCGACGCGGAGGGCGAGGTCCGCGGCAGGCTCCCCTCGGGGGAAACCTTCGTGAAGGACGTCCTCAAGGAAGGCGGCCCGGCCGAGCCCGAGGGCAGTGCCTGCGCGTGGTACGTCTCCAGCGGTGACACCAAGAACGGCAAGGAGACGGTGTTCCGCTTCTGCTTCAAAGACGGAAAGCTGGCGGAGAAGGCCGAGTACCCCATGAAGTAGGCACGGCCCATCGAAGCGGACCGGCCTGCGGTGCTAAAGCGCATTAGTGCGGGCCTTCCCGGACCGTCGACAAGAAGTCAAATTCCCTCACGCGGGGCAGGTCTTCACCACATCGACACCGTGTCCCACCGTCTTTGGCCTCATGCGCATCAGCGCAGGTCGGTGCGCGGGTTCGGGCCGCCTCGCGGGACGCTCGCAGCTGCCTCGCGCCATTCGGGATGTGTGCGCCCCCGGCCACCGCGACCTCCGCCTCATTGACGAGGACTTCCCTTCGGACGACCGTGGGCACCGCCCCCGGCAATGAGGCCGGACTTCTGCGAAGGCGGCGACCGATGTCCCGGACGAACCTGCCCCGTACCGCGGTTGCCACGCTGGTGGCCGGCGCCCTCCTGTCGACCGCCGCCTGTGGCTTGAGCGGAGGGCCCGGGGACGGTGAGGAGGCCCGCAAGACGGGCAGGGTGGCGGGCCGGATCACCTTCCGCACCCTCCAGCTGAAACCCGCCTTCACGGCCTACGTGCAGGGCGTGATCGACGCCTTCGAGGCGAAGTACCCCGAGGTCGAGGTCAAGTGGGAGGACGTACCGGGCGACGGTTACAACGAGAAGCTCGTCGCGGACGCCCAGGCCGGAGCCCTCCCGGACGTGGTCAACCTCTCCACCGACTCCTTCCAGCTCCTCGGCGACCGCGGCATGCTCGCCGACGTCGCGGAGCTCGACGGCGAGGCGGCGAAGGAGTACGTGCCCGGCGCCTGGGAGCAGTTCCGGCTCCCCGGCAAGGGCGACGGCGTGTACGCGTACCCCTGGTACGTGACCCCGGAGATCCTCACGTACAACAAGGAGCTCTTCGAGAAGGCGGGCCTGGACCCGGCCAAGCCGCCGACCAGCGTGGAGCAGTTCTTCGACTACGCCGAGCAGATCGCCGCCAGGTCCGGCGGCCGGTACTCCGCCTTCATGGCCGACCCCAAGGGCAGACTGCCCGGGGACTGGCAGAAGATGGGCATCCCCCTCCTCAACGGGAAGCAGGACCGGTTCACCTTCGCCACCGACCAGGCCGTCGCCTGGGTGGAGCGGATGAAGGACCTGTACGCCAAGGGCGCCATGCCCAGGGAATCCCTGCTCAAGGCGGACGACGTCAACCAGCTCTACGGGGGCGGGAAGATCGTCTTCGGGCCCGGTTCCCCGGGCTTCGTCAGGGACATCAAGCAGAACGCCCCGCAGGTCTACGCGAACACCCGGGTGGCAGGCGCCGTCACCGGCAAGCTCGGCCACATCGGCATCTACGCCCAGTCGCTCGGCATCAAGAAGGACACCGAGCACCTCGACGCGGCGGCCGAGTTCGCCCGATGGGTCACCAACGGCCCCAACCAGGTGGAGTTCTCCAGGAAGGCCACCATCTACCCGTCCAACGCCCAGGGCCTGGCCGACCCGCGCTTCGCGGACAGGGGGGACGGCAAGGACGCGGAGACCGTCGCCCGCGCGATCGGCGCCGAGCAGCTGAAGACGGCGGCACTCGACGCCAACACCCCCGTCCAGTGGACCAACCAGGTCGGCGACGCCGTGGTACGCGAGGTACAGAAGGCCATCAAGGGCGAGCAGGACGCCCGTACGGCGGTGAAGAAGGCCGAGGAGGAGGCCAACGAACTCCTCGCCAACGCGGCCCGGAAGTGACCGGCGGCAGCCGGGGAGCGGAAGGAGGCCGCGACGCCATGACACGGACCGCCCTGCGGAAGGCGACCAGCCCGGACCGGCTTCCCCGGCTTCCCCGGCCTCCCCGCCCGTCGCAGCGCACCAGGGAGGCGAAGAGGGCGGAGCAGGCCATGGAGGCCGCGACGGGGCTGCGCCACCGCAGCTGGTGGACCCCCTACCTCTTCCTCGCCCCCGGCCTCGCCATGGTGGCGCTGTTCAGCCTCTGGCCGTTCGTCAACACCGTCATCCTCTCCTTCACCAGCGCCCAGGTCCTGCGCGGCGGCCGCTTCGTCGGCTTCGACAACTACGGCCGCGCCCTCGCCGACCCCGACTTCTGGGTCGCGACCGGCAACAGCGTGCTCTACCTCGTGGTCGTCGTCCCCTGCCTGGTCCTGCTGCCCCTCGCGCTCGCGGTCCTCGTCCGGACCGAGATCCCCGGCATCGGCTTCTTCCGCTCCGCCTTCTACACCCCGGTGATCGCCTCCGCCGTGGTCGTCGGCCTGATCTGGCAGTGGGTGCTGCGCAGCGACGGCCTCGTCAACACCCTGTTCCGGAAGCTGAGCATCATCTCCGAGCCGGTCCCGTTCCTGACCGACAGCACGATGCTGCTGGTCTCCGCGATGATCGTGACCGTGTGGAAGGGCCTCGGCTACTACATGGTCTTCTACCTCGCCGCGCTCGGGAACGTCCCCACCACCCTCTACGAGGCGGCCGCCATCGACGGCGCCGGCCCCGTCCGCCGGTTCTTCAGCATCACCGTCCCCCAGGTGAAGCCGATGATGATGCTGGTGGGCACCCTCTCCGCGATCTCCGCCCTCCGCGTCTTCACCGAGATCTACATCCTCGGCGGCGAGAGCGGAGGCCCCGGCGGCGGCGCCCGGACGCTGCCCTTCCTCATCCGGCAGGTCGGTCTGGGCTTCTCGGGCGAGACCGGTTACGCCTCGGCCCTCTCCATCCTGCTGTTCCTCCTGACGCTGGTCTTCAGCCTGCTGGGCCGCCGACTGTCGAAGGGGGACGAGAGGTGAGCACGCCCGTCTCCCCCAAGGGCCCGGTGGCCCCGGGGAAGAAGCCGGTCCCGCGCGCCGGCGCCGACCGCCGGCGTCACGTGACCGGTCTGGCCGGCCGGTACGCCACCCTGGTCCTGATGCTCGTGATCATGCTGGGGCCGATCGTCTGGCAGTTCCTGACCTCGATCCGCGGCCGCACCGAGAACGTCTACGACGGCGTCCTGCCCTCGCGGCCCACCCTCGACAACTACGTCCGGGTCGCCGAATCGTTCCCGCTGCTCGCGTACGCCGGCAACACCCTGGTCGTCGCCGCCCTCGCCGTCACCTCGAACGCGCTGTTCGCGGCGATGGGCGGCTACGCCCTCTCCCGGGCGGGCTGGAAGGGCCGCAAGGCCGTCTTCACCGTGCTGGTGGCGTCCCTGATGTTCCCCTTCGAGTCCGTGATGATCTCGATGTTCCTCACCGTCCGCGAGATGGGCCTGGTCGACACCCTCATCGGCGTCTGGCTCCCGGGCGCGGTCTCGGTTCTCAACATCATGATCATGCGGGCGGCCTTCCTCGCCGTCCCCCAGGAGCTGGAGGAGGCCGCGGTGCTGGACGGCGCCGGCGAATGGACCCGCTTCACCCGGGTCTTCCTGCCCGCCGCCAAAGGCGCCCTGGCCGTCGTCTGCATCACCGCCTTCATGGGGGCGTGGGACGACTTCCTCTGGCCCCTGCTGGTCCTGACCGACAGCGACCACTACACCCTCCAGCTCGGCCTGAAGACCCTGGCGGGCGCCACCACCGTCAACGACCAGAGGCTCATCGCCGCGGGCGCGATGGCCGCCCTGATCCCGATGGTGCTCCTCTTCTTCGCCCTCCAGCGTTTCTTCTTCAAGGGCGTGGGCGAGGGAGCCGTCAAGACCTGAGACCGCACCCCCCGCGGCCTCCCGCACCCCACGACACCCCTCTCCTGGAGCAGCCGTCATGCATGACGACCGCAACATCACCGAACACCGCCTCCGCCGGGTCCTCACGGAGCGCATCAAGCCCGCCGTCCACACCCACCCGGTCCCGCTGACCGTCGCACGCTGGGAGGCCCCGGACGAGCCCGTCCCCGTGTCCGAGGCCCTCGCGGCGAGGTACGAGCCCTGCGCGACCGGCGACGCATGGGGCCCGGCCTGGGGCACCACCTGGTTCAAGGTCACCGGCAGCGTCCCGGCCGAGTGGGCCGGCCGCACCGTGGAGGCCGTACTGGACCTGGGCTTCGACCGGATGATGCCCGGTTTCCAGTGCGAGGGCCTGGTCCACCGCGCCGACGGCGGCGAGATCAAGGCGCTCAACCCGTACAACGACTGGGTGCGCGTCGCCGACCGCGCCGAGGGCGGCGAGCCGATCGATTGGTACGTCGAGGCCGCCTCCAACCCGGTCCTGGTCCACCACTCGCCCACGTACGAGGGAGACAAGCGGACCAGCGGCGACCGGCCGCTCTACCGGCTCGCCCGGATGGACCTCGCCGTCTTCGAGACCGAGGTCTGGGAGCTGGTCCAGGACCTCGAAGTCCTCCAGGGCCTGATGACGGAGCTCGGTACGGACGACGCGCGGCGGTACGAGATCCTGCGCGCCGTCGACGCCGCGCTCGACGCGGTGGACCTCGGCGACGTGCCCGGCACCGCGGCCGCCGCCCGCGCCGAGGTGGCCGGGGTGCTCGCCGCCCCCGCCCGCGCCTCCGCGCACCGGATCAGCGCGGTGGGGCACGCGCACATCGACTCCGCATGGCTCTGGCCGCTGCGCGAGACCGTGCGCAAGGTCTCCCGCACCTCGTCCAACATGGTGGCCCTGATGGACGAGCACCCCGAGTTCGTCTTCGCCATGTCGCAGGCGCAGCAGTACGACTGGATCAAGACCCACCGGCCCGAACTCTTCGAGCGGGTCAAGAAGAAGGTCGCGGACGGGCAGTTCGTACCGGTCGGCGGCATGTGGGTGGAGTCCGACACCAACATGGTCGGCGGTGAGGCCATGGCCCGCCAGTTCCTCTACGGCAAGAAGTTCTTCCTCGACGAGTTCGGCATCGAGACCCACAACGTCTGGCTCCCCGACTCCTTCGGCTACACCGCGGCGATGCCGCAGATCGTCAGGCTCTCCGGCTCCCGGTGGTTCCTGACCCAGAAGATCTGCTGGTCGCAGGTGAACGAGTTCCCCCACCACACCTTCTGGTGGGAGGGCATCGACGGGACCCGCGTCTTCACGCACTTCCCGCCCGTCGACACCTACAACTCGGACCTGGGGGGCGCCCAACTGGCGCACGCGGCCCGCAACTACCGGGAGAAGGGCCGTGGTTCGCGCTCGCTGGTGCCCTTCGGCTGGGGCGACGGCGGCGGCGGCCCCACCCGTGAGCAGCTCGCCCGCGCCAGGCGCCAGCGGGACCTCGAAGGCTCCCCGCGGGTCGGGATCGAGCGGCCCGACGCCTTCTTCGAGAAGGCGCACGCCGAATACGAGGACGCGCCCGTCTGGGCCGGAGAGCTCTACCTGGAGCTGCACCGCGGCACCTACACCTCCCAGGCCAAGACCAAGCAGGGCAACCGGCACAGCGAATCGCTGCTGCGCGAGGCGGAGTTGTGGGCGGCGACGGCCGCCGTGCGCGTGCCCGGCTTCGGGTACCCGTACGAGGACCTGGAGCGGATCTGGAAGACGGTGCTGCTGCACCAGTTCCACGACATCCTCCCGGGGTCCTCCATCGCCTGGGTGCACCGCGAGGCCCGCGCGACGTACGCGGCCGTGCGCGAGGAGCTCCAGCGGATCACCCTGACCGCGCAGCAGGCGCTGGCCGGGGAGGGCGGGGAGGAGCTGGTCTTCAACTGCGCCCCGCACGCGCGCCGCGGCGTCCCCGCCGGCGGCGCGGGCCGGCCGGCCGCCGAGAGGGGGCAGCAGCCGGTCACGGTGGAGGAACGGCACGGCGGCGGACACGTCCTGGCCAACGGCCGACTGCTGGTGGAGATCGACGGCCGCGGCCTGATCGTCTCCGCCTACGACCTGGAGGCGCGCCGGGAGACGATCGCCCCGGGCGCCGCGGCCAACCTCCTCCAGATCCACCCCGACTTCCCGAACATGTGGGACGCGTGGGACATCGACGCGTTCTACCGCAACAAGGTCACCGACCTGGTGGAGCAGGACTCCCTGGAGGTCACCGAGAGCGGCCCGTCGTCCGTGACCGTCCGCGCCGTCCGCTCCTTCGGCTCCTCCTCGGTGGTCCAGTCGGTCACGCTGCGGGCCGGGGCCAAGACGGTGGACCTCGTCACGGAGGTGGACTGGCACGAGACGGAGAAGTTCCTCAAGGCCGCCTTCCCGCTGGACGTGAAGGCCGACCGCACCGCGTCGGAGACGCAGTTCGGCCACGTCTACCGGGCCACCCACACCAACACCTCCTGGGAGGCCGCCAAGTTCGAGATCTGCGCCCACCGCTGGATCCACGCGGAGGAGCCCGGCTGGGGCGTCGCCCTGCTCAACGAGTCCACGTACGGGCACGACGTGACCCGCGACGTGCGCCCCGACGGCGGCCAGACCACCACGATCCGGCTCTCCCTCCTGCGGGCCCCGCGCTACCCGGACCCGGAGACCGACCACGGCCGTCACACCCTGCGGTTCTCCCTCGCGCCGGGGGCGACCCTCGGCGACGCGGTCCGCGAGGGCCATGCGCTGAACCTGCCGGAGCGCGTGGTGCCGGGCGCAGGGCCGGTGGCCCCGCTGGTCGCGGTGGACGACGACGCGGTGGTCGTCGAGGCCGTCAAGCTGGCCGAGGACCGCAGCGGCGACGTGATCGTCCGCCTCTACGAATCCCGCGGCGGCCGCGCCACCGCCACGCTCGCCCCGGCCTTCCCGATCACGGCGGCGACCGAGAGCGACCTCCTCGAACGCCCGATGGAGGGCACGGCCGTCGGCGCCCCCGCCCGGGACGGCAGGATCGCCCTGACCCTGCGCCCGTTCCAGATCCTCACGGTCCGCCTGCACCGCGCCTGACGCCGGGGGGTGGCCGGCCCGGTCCGGTCTGCTCCGGGCCGGGGCCCGGTACGTGTCGGCCTTGCCGGGCCACGGGACCGGACCCGAGTGCTGCGGCGCGCCGGGCAGCAGTCCGCCCACCTGGAGGATGCCGTCCTCGGCGAGTCAGCGCCGGGCGAGCTCGGCGTCGGGCAGCTCGCCGAGGAAGGCGGAGACGGCCTTCAGGGGCGTGAACTCCGCCACAAGGAGGGGGGGCCCGGGCGGCCGAGCCCGGTAATCCCGGGCGGGCGGGCCCGCACGCGGTTTTGCACTTAGTTGCAAAAGAGGTCCCCGCTCGCTAGAACAGGTTCATCACCCCCGCGCGAGGAGGCGCCCCCATGAGTTCCCAGAGCCGGTACCCGCACCTGCTGAGCCCCCTGGACCTCGGCTTCACCACCCTGCCGAACCGCGTGATCATGGGCTCGATGCACACCGGCCTCGAAGAGCACGAGGGCGGCTTCGAGCGCCTCGCCGCCTTCTACGCCGAGCGCGCCCGCGGTGGCGCCGGCCTCATCGTCACCGGCGGCATCGCCCCCAACGACGCCGGCCGCCCCTTCGAGGGCGGATCCCGCCTCACCACCGAGGACGAGGCCGCCGAGCACCGGGTGATCACCGACGCCGTGCACGCCGAGGGCGGGAAGATCGCGATGCAGATCCTCCACTTCGGCCGCTACGCCTACCACAAGGACCTGGTCGCCCCCAGCGCCCTCCAGGCCCCCATCAGCCCGTTCGTCCCGAACGAGCTGACCGACGTCGAGGTCGAGCGGACGGTGGAGGACTTCGTCCGGGCCGCGCGCCTCGCACAGTCGGCCGGCTACGACGGCGTCGAGATCATGGGCTCCGAGGGCTACCTGATCAACGAGTTCATCGCCGCCGCCACCAACAAGCGCACCGACCGCTGGGGCGGCGCGTACGAGAACCGCGTTCGCTTCCCGCTGGAGATCGTCCGCCGCACCCGCGCGGCCGTCGGCGAGGACTTCATCCTCATCTACCGCCTCTCCATGCTCGACCTGATCCCCGGCGGCTCCACCCTCGACGAGGTCGTCCACCTCGCCAAGGAGATCGAGGCGGCCGGCGCCACCATCATCAACACCGGCATTGGCTGGCACGAGGCCCGCATCCCCACCATCGCCACCTCCGTCCCGCGCGGCGCCTACACCTGGGTCACCAAGCGGCTGATGGGCGCCGTGAGCGTCCCCCTCGTCACCAGCAACCGCATCAACACCCCCGAGATCGCCGAGGAACTGCTCGCCGACGGTCGCGCCGACCTGGTGTCGCTTGCCCGCCCCTTCCTCGCCGACGCCGATTTCGTCGCCAAGGCCGCCGCCGGCCGCTCCGAGACCATCAACACCTGCATCGGCTGCAACCAGGCCTGCCTCGACCACACCTTCAGCGGCAAGATCACCAGCTGCCTGGTCAACCCGCGCGCCTGCCACGAGACCGAACTCGTCCTGGCCCCGACCCGGTTGAAGAAGCGCGTCGCCGTCGTCGGCGCCGGACCGGCCGGTCTCGCCTGCGCCGTCTCCGCCGCCGGCCGCGGCCACGCCGTCACCCTCTTCGAGGCCTCCGGGCACATCGGCGGCCAGCTCGACATCGCCCGCCGCATCCCGGGCAAGGAGGAGTTCGAGGAGACCATCCGCTACTTCGGCACCCAGCTCACGCAGAGCGGGGTGGAGGTCCGCCTGAACACCCGCGCCGACGTGGAGAGCCTGCGCGGCTACGACGAGGTCGTCGTCGCCACCGGAGTCACCCCCCGCACCCCCGACATCGAGGGCGTGGACCACCCCAACGTCGTCAGCTACCTCGACGTACTGCGCGACGGAGCGCCCGTCGGCGAGCGCGTCGCCGTCGTCGGCGCCGGCGGCATCGGCTTCGACGTCGCCGAGTACCTCACCGACAGCGGCGAGGGAGCCTCCCAGGACCCCGAGGTCTACTTCCGCCACTGGGGCGTCGACACCGCCTACACCGGCCCGGGCGGCCTCGCCAAGCCGGAGCGGCCCGCGCCGCCGCGCCAGGTCCACCTGCTCCAGCGCAAGGCCACCAAGGTCGGCGCCAACCTCGGCACCACCACCGGCTGGATCCACCGCGCCGAGCTCAAGCACCGCGGGGTCGTCTCCGTCGCGGGGGCCGCGTACGACCGCATCGACGACGAGGGCCTGCACATCACCGTCGGCGACGAGCAGCGCCTCGTACCGGCCGACACCGTCGTGCTGTGCACCGGCCAGGAGCCGCGCCGCGACCTGTACGAGGCGCTGCGCGCGGCGGGCGTGGAGGCCCACCTCATCGGGGGCGCCGACGTGGCCGCCGAGCTCGACGCCAAGCGGGCCATCCGCCAGGGCACGGAGCTGGCCGCCACCCTCTGAAGCCCGGCCGTAGGCCGGAAGGGATTGTGGCGGTCCGGCCGGACCGCCACAATCGCCCGGTGACGTTCTCATCCGCAGAAGCAGACAAGATCCTCGCCGACCACTTCGCCCCCTGGGTGCTCGCCCTCGGCCTGTCCGTCCAGGAGACCGGCGAACGGCACGCCGTCCTGCGCCTGCCCTGGTCGGACAGCCTCGCCCGGGACGGCGGCGGCCTCTCGGGCCAGGCCCTGATGGCGGCCGCCGACACCGCGACCGTCATCGCGATCTCCGCCGCGCGCGGGGCCTACGGCCCGATGACGACCGTCCAGCAGTCGACGAGCTTCCAGCGGCCCGTGGTCGGCGCGGACGTGCTGATCCACGTACGGGTCACCAAGCTCGGCAAGCGGATGGCCTTCGCCGACGTGACGATGACCCCCGAGGGCGCGCAGGAGCCGGCCGCGACGGCCTCGACCGTCTACGCCCTGCTCGGCTGACCCTCAGGAGGTGCCCGGCCGCGCGGCCGGCAGCCGGACCACGAGCCGGGCCCCGCGCGGGGCGTCTTCGGCGGTGAGGGTGCCGCCGTGGTGGGCGGTCAGGTCCCGGGCGATGGCCAGGCCGAGGCCGGCTCCGCCGTGGTCGCGGCTGCGAGCGTCGTCGAGCCGGGTGAAGCGCTCGAAGACCCGCTCCCGGTCGCCGGCCGGAATGCCCGGTCCGTCGTCGGCCACCTCCAGCACGGCGGTCCGTACGGACGGTCCGCCGGTGCTGTGCAAAACGACGTCCACCCGCCGGACGGCGAACCGCTGGGCGTTGTCGAGCAGGTTGGTGACCACCCGGGCCAGCCACAGTTCGCTGCCCTCCACCTCGATGCCCGCCTCCAGCGAGGTGCGTACCGCAACGCGGTCCCCGTGCCGTGCCTCCACGGCCTCGCGGACCACCGCGCCCAGGTCCAGCCGGACCGGCACCACGGGCTGGGCGGCGTCGATGCGGGCGAGCAGCAGGAGGTCGGAGGAGAGCCGCTGGAGCCGCTCGATGTCCTCGAGCGCGCCGCTGATCAGCTCCGGCCACAGCTCGGGGTCCCGGACGGCCAGGGCCACCTCCAACTGGGTGCGCAGCACCGTGATGGGGCTGCGCAGTTCGTGGGAGGCGTCGGCGATGAACTGGCGCTGGCGGTTCCCGGCGGACTCCAGCCGGTCCAGGGTGGCGTTCATCGTCTGCGCCAGGCGGGCGACCTCGTCGTGCGTGGGCGGCACGGGGACCCGGCGGTGCAGGTCCCGGTCGGTGATCTCGGCGACCTCGGCGCGGATCGCCTCGACCGGCCCGAGCGCCCGGCCCGTGACCCGCCAGGTGACGAGCGCGACGGTGGCCAGGAGCAGGGGGCCGCCGACGGCGAGGGCGGCCGCGGTGGTGTCGTCGGCCGCGTCCACATCGCGCAGCGAGGTCCCCACGAAGACGGTGACCATGCCCTGCGGGGTCTCCGTGGTGACCTGGGCGACCCGCTGGCGGTGACCGCCGCCGAGCGGACCGGGATTCCAGGTGTGGAAGGCCCTGCCGGGCCGGAGCGGTTTGACGGGGACGAGCGAGAGTTCACCGGCCAGATTCGGGGAGGCGCGCAGCACCCGGCCGCGGGCGTTCACCACCTGGACGAAGTCGATGCCGTGGAGGGGCGGCCGCATCGCGTCGAGGTCTCCGGAGGCCGCCAGCCGGGCCACCGTCTCGGCCTGCTGCACGGCGTCGCGCTCGGCATTGCGGAGCAGATGGGCCTCCAGCAGTCCGAGGAGGGCGAACGAGGCCAGGGTCAGGGCCGCGGCGACCACCACGACGGCGCCCACGGTGGCCCGGGCGCGGACGGTCACGGGCCACAGGCGGCGCAGCGGCGACCACCCCGGGAGGCGCCGCAGGTGCCGGAACGGGCGGAGGGGAAGCGCGGGCTCAGCCACCGTCGACCGCCAGCCGGTAGCCGGCACCGCGCACGGTCTCCAGAGCCGCACGGCCGAACGGCGCGTCGATCTTGCGGCGTACGGCGCTGATGTGGACCTCGACCACGTTGGGATCTCCGGCGAAGGCGACGTCCCACACCTGCTCCAGGATCTCCCTCTTGGGCACGACCTCGCCGGGGCGCCGGGCCAGGCACTCCAGGACCGCGAACTCACGGGCCGTCAGCCGTATCTCCGTACCGCCGCGGGAACAGCTGTGCCGGGCCGGGTCCAGCACCAGGTCGCCGAAGCGCATGGACTGCGGGCCGCGGCGGCCCGTACGCCGGGCCAGCGCGCGCAGCCGGGCGACGAGCACGAGGTAGGAGAAGGGCTTGGAGAGGAAGTCGTCGGCGCCCGTGTCCAGCGCCTCCGCCTCGTCGTACTCGCCGTCCTTCGCGGTGAGCATCAGGATCCCCGACTCGTTGCCGGCGGCGCGCAGGCGCGCGCAGACCCGGTAGCCGTTGAGGCCGGGCAGCATGATGTCGAGCACGATCAGGTCGTAGTCGTGCTCGGTGGCCATCCACAGCCCCTGCGGCCCGTCGTGGGCCACGTCCACCGAGAAGCCCTCCGATTGGAGCCCCCGCTGCAGGGCCACCGCCAGCCGCCGTTCGTCCTCCACCACCAGTACGCGCATGCCGACCAGGGTCTCAGGCCCGGCCCGCGCCCGGCTGAAGAGGTCTTCAGGCGGCTTCAGGTGGGCTTCAGGATCCGCGCGGCATGCTCAGCGACGAACCGGGTGCCGTGCCTGGTGGGGTATGAGGAGTCCGGTATGTCTGAGTCTTTGCCGCCGTCCGCGCAGCCGTCGCCGCCGTCAGGGCAGCCCGAAGGCGCCCCGGGGGGCGGCGCGCGCACGCGCGTGGACCTGGGGCGCCTGGTGCCCCGGCGCAAGGGTGCCCGCTGGGCGGCGCTGGGTGCGGCGGCCGTGGTGATCGCCGGCGGTACCGCGGTCGCGGTCGCGGTGGCGGTGGACGGGCACCACGACGGGAGAGCGGTCGCGGGTTCCCGGTTCGCCTGGTCGGAGTCCGGCCACGGGGGCGGCGGCGACGGGCACGGCGCCCGGAAGTTCGGCCTGAAGGACTTGAAGGACTTGAAGGACTTGCAGGGCTTGAGGGAGGCGGGGGAGGCGGGTCCGAAACCGCGCGACGGTGTGCGGGGCCCCGGCGGCCCGGTGAAGAACCGCCCCGCGCCCGCGCCCCTGCCCTCGCTCCCCATCGGCCAGGCGGCCGAGAAGGCGGCCGCGGCGGTGGACGGCGGCAAGGTCGAGGGCATCCGGGTGGTCGCCCAGGACGGCGGTGG
The DNA here is from genome assembly GCF_044750905.1 of Streptomyces sp. NPDC088762. NCBI lineage: Bacteria > Bacillati > Actinomycetota > Actinomycetes > Kitasatosporales > Streptomycetaceae > Streptomyces > Streptomyces sp. NPDC088762. The sequence goes on along the minus strand of NZ_JBIVKT010000014.1, from coordinate 156,964 downwards.
CAGCGCCTGGCTGGCCGTGGTGCTCGGACCGGACGGGGTCCGCCACAAGGTCACGGTGTCCGGCACGGACGGAACCGTGACCGGCAACACCCCCGTCACCGCGGGCCGGTAACCTCACGGGCCGCCGCCGCAGCCCCTGGAAAGGCGGGTGACAGGACGGGCTCTGCTCTCCTACCGTCCCGGTGTGGACCTCCGTGCTGGGAAAGGGAGTTGGAGCATCACATCGAAACCCGCACCCGACGGGGAGCGGAGCCCGCTCCGGCGGAACAAGGACTTCACCGTGTTCTGGCTTGGCCAGGCGCTGTCCGTCCTCGGCGGCTCCGTCTCGCTGATCGCGCTCCCGCTGCTGGTCCTCGAAGCCACCGGCTCGGTCGTGCAACTGGGCCTGGTCACCGTCGTTTCCGGATCCACCGCCATCGGCACGGGGCTGTTCGCCGGACACGTGGTGGACCGGGTGGACCGCCGCCGGCTCATGATCGTCTGCGATCTGGCGCGGGCGGCGCTGCTGGGCGCCGTGCCCGTCGTGTGGTGGGCCGGCGGACCGCGGATCTGGCTGCTGTACGCGCTGACCGCACTGGTCACCGTACTGAAGACGCTCTTCGACGTGGCCTACGTGACGGCCGTGCCGGCCCTGGTGCGTACGGAGGACCTCACCGCCGCCAACGGACGGCTGATGGGCACCTTCGCCATCGGGACCCTCCTGGGGCCCGTCGCGGCCGGGTCCATCACGACAGCCGTGGGACCGGACTGGGCCCTTGGCGTGGACGGGGCGACCTTCCTCGTCTCCGCCGCAAGCCTGGGGTGGGTCAGGTTCCGGTGGACCGCCGACGACGGTGCGGACCGGGCGCGGGCGCGGGCCGGGGAACCGGCGGGGGTGCTGCGGGACGTGTTCGTGGTCGGCTTCCGCTTCCTGTGGACGCATCCGCTGCTGCGCCCCCTGACGGTACTGCTCACCCTGCTGACCTTCGTCACCATGGGCGCCGTCGACCTGCTGATCTACCACGTCCGAAGCGACCTCGACCGGGACGCCGCCACCGTCGGCTACGTGATCGCCGTCAGCGGGACCGGCGTGGTCGCCGCCGCCCTCGGTGCCGCGGGGCTGCGCCGGATCCTCGGCTTCGGACCCTGCTGGCTGGCCTCCGTCGGGTTGATCGCCGTCGCGGTGGCCGGGACGGGCGTCAGCCGCAGTGTGCCGGTGATCGCCGTGTTCGCCGCCGTGTTCATGTTCGGGATGACCCTGGGCGGGGTGTCCAGCATGACCTTGCGCCAGGAAGTGACCCCCGGCCACCTGCTCGGCCGGGTCACCTCCGCCTTCTGGACGGTGCACAACGCCGCGGGCCCGGTCGGCGCGGCCGTGCTCACGATGCTGGCCGACCGCCACGGGGTCCCCGCCGTCAGTGTGGCCGGCGGGGCGCTGTGCCTGCTGATCCTCGGCGGCGGACTGCTGACGCCCCTGCGCACCGCCGGCCCGACGGTCACGGCCACGACCAGGGCCGCGTCCGAGCCGGAGGCAGGGCATGAGCCGGATGCGGCGAGGTGTGACCCGGAGGGGCGGCCGGGATCCTGACGGACCTGACGATCTTCTGTACCTACTGGTATGTACACTACCGGCATGAGCACGTCGGAACGCCTCATCGAGAGCACGCGCGCACTGCTGTGGGAACGCGGCTACGTCGCCACCAGCCCCAAGGCCATCCAGCAGCGGGCAGGTGTCGGCCAGGGCAGCATGTACCACCACTTCGCCGGCAAGCCGGAACTGGCGCTCGCCGCGATCGAGCGCACGGCCGCGGAGCTGCGCGCCAAGGCGGAGGCGCAGTTCGCCGCCCCCGGTACGGCGCCCGAACGGATCAGCGCATACCTGCGGCGCGAACGCGACGTCCTCAAGGGATGCCCCGTCGGCCGGCTCACCCAGGACCCCGACGTCATGGCGGACCCCGCCCTGCGCTGCCCCGTCGAGGAGACCTTCACCTGGCTCCGCGAGCGGCTCTCGGGAGTCCTGGCCGAGGGGCGCGAGCGCGGCGAACTCGCCCCCGCGCTCGACCCGGACGCCACCGCCGCGGCCGTCGTCGCGGTGCTGCAGGGCGGATACGTCCTGGCCCGCGCCGACGGCTCCGCCGAGGTGTTCGGCCGGGCCGTCGACGGCCTCCTCGGGCTGCTCGCCGCGCACACGACGCCGACGGCCCGTCCCTGACCCACTCCCACCGGAAGGCAACCGCTCCCGTGTACGCCAGTCAGTACGAGATCGACCTCCCCGCCGACTACGACATGGGGATCATCCGTGAGCGCGTCGCCGCGTACGGCCACCTCCTCGACGACCGGGAGGGGCTCGGACTGAAGGCGTACCTCGTCCGCGAACGCGGAGTCGACGGCTCGCCCGTGAACGAGTACGCGCCCTTCTACCTCTGGAACGACATCGGCGCGATGGGCCGGTTCCTCGTCGGCGGCGCCGGATTCCAGGGCATCATCCGCGATTTCGGCCGCCCGCCCGTCCGGCACTGGACCGGGCTGGCCGCCCTGGCCGGGCCCGCCCGCAGCGCCGCCCCGGCGGCCGCGACCCGCCGCCTCACCGCGCTGCCGGGCGGCCCCGGCCCGGATCCCGTCGGCCTGGAACTGGCCGGGCGGATCGAACGCGAGACCGCCGCGTTGGAGGAGCTCGCACGGCGGGACGGCGTGCACACCGCCGCCCTCGCCGTCGACCCCCGGGACTGGCAACTGCTCAGGTTCGTCCTGTGGGCGGACGCCGCCCCGCAGGACGAGGACGCCACCGAGCGGTACCAGGTGCTCCACCTGTCCGCGCCCGGCCTGGCCGACCTGCCGAACGGCCTCCACCCGTAGGCCAGTTGGCCCCGCCGGCGCGGGACGGAGCGGTCAGAAGCGGTTCGGTCCGGCCGGGAAGGGCAGCGGACGCGACGGCGACGGCGACAGCGACTCTCGCCGCTCCGTACCGCCCGCCGGGTTCTGACAGGTCACGTCCTCGGCGGGCAGTCGGCCCGTCGTCAGGTACGTGTTCACCGGGGCGTTGGCGCAGGAGTTCGGGTCGGCGAGGTACACGCCGTGGCCCTCACCGCCGGCCGCCAGCACCATCCGCGAGCCCTTGAGCGCCCGGTGCAGGCCCTGACCGCTGGTGAGCGGGGTCTGCGAGTCCCACTCGTTCTGGACGGTCAGCACGTTCGCCCGCGTCCTCATCGGCGTGGCCGCCTCGACCGGCCGCTGCCAGAAGGCACAGGGCTTGATGTTGGACGCGAAGTCCCCGTACAGCGGGTACCTGACCTTGTCCTTCGCCGCGTCCCGCTCGTACTGCTCGGTGTAGCGGGGCCACGTGCCCGTGTCCCCGCAGACCACGGCCCAGAACACCGCCGTGCCGTTGTCCGAGGCGGGCTCGGCGGCCGGGGCGCCGGAGAGCTGCTTCTTGGCCCGCTCCACGGCCGGGCCCGCGGGCAGCGGCTTGCCCTCGGCCGCCGCCTTGATGGCCGCCACCATCGGGGACGCCTGTGCCGGGTAGAAGAACACCGCCCGCGCGGCGCGGATGTCGTCGCCCGTCACCTTCTGCCCGTCGAGGTCGATCGGGTCCCGGTCGGCCCGCGCCACCAGCCCCCAGAACGTGTCGGACACGGCCTTCGGGGTGTCGCCCAGCCCGTACTCGCCCGACCGCTCCGCCGCCCACCGCGTCCACCGCGCGTAGGCGGGCTCGGCCTCCGTGGCCCAGACCTGGAGCATGCCGCGCCAGATCCGCTGCGGGTCCACGCCGCTGTCGAGCACGAAGCGGTCGGTGCGCTCCGGGAACATCTGTGAGTACACCGCCCCCAGGTAGGTCCCGTACGAGTAGCCCAGGTACGAGAGCTTGCGCTCGCCCAGCACCGTACGGATCGTGTCCATGTCCCGCGCCGTGTTGCGCGTGGTGATGTACGGCAGCACCGAGCCGGCCTTCTCGCGGCACTTGTCGGCGACCGTACGCGCCCACGCCACGTCGGACGGGAAGCTCTCCGGGCGGTAGGGCCGGTCGATGGCCTGCTCGGTGTCGTTCAGCCCGCAGGTGATCGGGGTGCTCGCACCGACGCCGCGCGGGTCGAAGCCGATGAGGTCGTACTGCTCCCGTACGTCCTTCGGCATCAACTCGTTCATCATCAGCGGCAGATCGAGCCCCGATCCGCCCGGACCGCCGGGGTTGAGGAGCATGGCGCCGTGCCGCTTGGCGGGGTTCTCGCTCTTCATCCGGGATATGGCGAGGTCGATCGTGGTCCCTTGCGGACGGCGGTAGTCGAGCGGGACCTTGAGCGTCGCGCACTCGTACGCGGCCGGCTGGTCGGGGCTGCAGCGGTGCCAGGCGGGCTTCTGCCGCAGGTGGTCCGCCGCCGGAGCGGCGGAGACCTGGGTGGCGGTCAGCAGGGGCACGGTGGTGGCGATGAGGCCGGCGGCGGCGAGCAGCGGTGCGGAGCGTTTCAGGCGCACGGGTGGTTCCCTTCGGTGAAGTCGCTTACCCGCCCACCTTGTTGTACGCGGCGGCGGGGCGAATCATCCCGAAGGTCGGGCCTTGTGCGTCTCACGAATGAGCCGATATCCGGACAACTGGCCGACACGCCGTCGGGCGCGCCGGCGCGTGCAGGTACCTCCCGCACGCGCCGGCAGGCCTCACGGCCGCAGGGCCGTGCCCGGCTCAGCGGTTGTCGTGGAGTTCCTGGTGCATCTGGGGCTGGTCGTCCTTGTCGTGGGTCAGGGCGTACTTCTCGATCTCGTTGAACGACTTGGACGCGATGCCGACGGCCTTCTCGTAGGGGTTGACGCCGACGGTGTTCTTCGCGGCACCTCCGAGAAGGCCGCTGCCCAGACCGCTGACGGCCTTGTGGCCCTCGGCGAGCGGCTTGGCGGCGAAGTCGATGGGGCTCCTGGGCACGCCGGCCATGTCGGCGTACTTGTCGGTCAGCCCCACCCGGGTCACCGCGATGTAGGCGTCACTGACACCGGGCTTCAGCAGGTCACGGTAGAACTTGATGGCCTGGGCGGTCATGAAGACCCCGTCGTCGGTCTTCTTCCACTCCTTGTCCCGCTCCTGGTTCCACATCCGCTCCACCTCGTCGGCGTCCTTGGGCAGCAGCCACTTCTCGGGCGTGCCCAGGTAGTGGCTGACGTAGTGCCAGGCACACATGAAACCGTGCCGGTCGTCCTTGGACACCTCGATGCCCAGGTGCTCCATCGCTTGGAGGATCTGCGTGGAGAAGACACAGGCCGCGCCGGTGGTGTACTTCTGCGAGACCGGCTCGCCCCACTTCGCGTAGTCCCACTCGCCGCTCTTCTTGTGCAGCTGGCGGACCGAGGCGTGGACGAGGCGCACCTTGGTGACATTCGCCTTGAGGGTGCCGTCACGCATGGCGCCCTTCTTGCCCATGTCGACGAACAGCCGCGAGGACTGCGACAGGCGCCTCCCCGGTCCTTCGACCCCGCCGAGACGGCCGGTGGAACGCAGCGTGAACGCGCCGGTCGGGGAGAGATAGGTGCCGATCAGGCCGACCGTGCCCTGCAGCATGGACGCTTCGCCGTGGTGGTGGTCGAAGAAGCCCTCCGCGGCCTTGACGTCCGCATCGGACCAGTCCGGGGGTTCCGCCGTGGCGCTCTTGAGGAACTCCGCCAGCCGTGGCGGCAGCTGGGAGAGGTCCTGGTCGGGGCCCAGGGTGTTGATGGTGCGGAACAGGGCGTTGACCCCGTCGATCTCCTTGTTGTCGATGAGGTCCGAGACCAGCTGGTCCGCCTCGGGATCACCGACCTTGCTGGCGGCCTCGATCTCTTGCGCGATGTTCTGGGCGGTCAACGCCACAACGGCTCTCCGTTCCTCGTGGGTGGGGTGCCCGTCGGCCGCCCCCGACCGGAGGCCCCGGCCGCAACGCGACCGCCGGGCGGGCACCATGCTCGCGGCCCCGCCCACGCACCACAGCCCCCGCGGGAGAAGGGAACGTTTCCCCGTCACCCGAACGGAATATCCATGGGTGTCACACCCGCGGGGTCGGCGAAGGCGGCTGGAGCGGGTGACCGGCGTGGCCGCCGTGGCCCGTGTGTTCCGTGGACGCCGCCTCCAGCGAGCCGCCCAGGACGGCGCGGAGGGTGGTCAGCGCTTCGGGGGGCCGGGCGGTGACGACCCAGCGGTCACCGACCAGGTAGCTGCCGCCGTACGTGCGGGCCTCGGCGAGCCAGGAGCGCCGGCCCTCGGCGGCGGCGAAGGTGACCATGCGGAAGGCGCCCTGCCCGGTCTCACACCCGGCCTGCCGCAACTCATCGGCCTCGACGCTCACTTCGGCGGTGCAGCCGACGGCGGCGGCGATCTCCTCGATCGACACCGAGGGGGTCCGCATCGCCGCCGCGTGTCCGGTGGCGCATCCGCCGCTGAGCAGGGCGGCCGCGCACACGGCGACGACGGGAAGGGTCCGGCGGGCGGGGCGGTCGGGCGACGACCGTGGCATGGCAGTCCTCACGGGATGGAAGGGGTGGTGGGGCCGTGGTGCCCGGTGGGGAGAGTCCGGGCACCACGGGTCTGCGGGGGCCGGTGGCCAGGTGTCGATGGCCATGGCCAGGGGCCGGTCGGCCGGTCGGTCGGCCGGTCGGCCGGTCGGTGGGTCGGTGGGTCGGTGGGGCGGTGGGGCGGTCGGAGACGACCTAGCCGACCGCCTTCGCCTTCTTTCCCTTGTCGGTGACGGCGAACCAAAGGCCCTGCTTGTTGTGCCCGTTGATATCGCCGGGCTCCTTGTCGCCGGTGAACGTGTAGACCGGCCAGCAGTCGATCGTCAATTGCTCCGAACCGTCGGGACGCTTCACGGTCCCGACCAATTCGGCGGAAATTCCCGACACCTTTTCCCGGTCGACGGGCTGTGCGGGCTTCCACGTGTCCAGACAGGCGTCGAGGCAGCCGAATTTCATCGGCCAGGCACTGTCCTTGTCGAATCGGTAGAGCGTCCGGCCCGCCGCGTCCGCGAGGATTCCGCCGAGCTGCGCGTTCTGCCGGACGGAGAGTCCGACACCCTTCTCCGCCTCCTGCGCCGGCTTCCCGGCCGCGGCCGCCGGCTTTCCGTCGGCGCCCAGCACGTGCCAGGTTCCGCCGACGCCCTCGCCCAGGGCGTCACCCGCCTTGACGTCCTTCGCGTAGCGGTAGACGGGCCAGCCCGCGAGGGTCAGCTGCCGGGTGCCGTCGGCCCGCGCGACCGATCCGAGCAGGCCCGCGTCGATCCCCGCGCCCGCCGTGGCGTCATCCGCCGCCACCACGGGCCAGGCCGCGGCGCAGTCCCCCTCGCAGTTGGACTTCGGGGGCTTGGCGGTGTCCTTGTCGAACCGGTAGAGGGTGAAGCCCGCCCCGTCGGTGACCGCGCCGCCCAGGCCCGGCAGCTCCGCGACCTTCAGCTGCCCGGCCGGAACGCTCTTCCCGGCTTCGCCCTCCGTGGCCGTGCCCGGGTCGCTTCCGTACCCCGAACCCGCCCCGGCATCCGCGTCCGAGCCGTACGCCGAACCGTACCCCGAGCCGAGTTTCTTGCTGTCGCTCACCGGCTGGACCGCATTGCTCTTTCCCGGAGATTCGCCGCCGAGCCCGCAGCCGGCTGTCAGCAGCAGGGCCGTGACCGTCGACCCGGCGAATATCCCTCGGTGAATTCTCTTCATGATCTCTCTCCTTCGGATTCGGTCCCGCGGTGTTCTGCCCTCGGTTATTCATACGGTCCCGGGGAGAGCGGAAGTTCACATCCCTCGGAATTTGTCAGATCGCGACAGGAATGAACTCGCGTGCGGTTCGCAGCCGTGCACCGGCCCGTCCGGCCCGGCTCATTCCTGGATCCGCAGCGCGAGGGCCGGACAGCGCCGGATCGCGCGCAGCGCCTTCGGCCGCAGCCGCCCCGGCACCGGCATGGAGGCCTGGGCCGGATAGCCGTCCGCGTCGAGCCGTACGACGTCGGGAAGGATGTCCACGCACAGCCCGTGCCCCTTGCACAGGGTCCAGTCCACCACCAGCCGCTCCGGACTCTCGTCGCGCGGCAGCGGCAGCGCCCCCAGCACCCGCCGGCCGCATCCGCTGCCGAGGGCATGGTCGTGGAACTCGTCGGGGAAGGCGGCCAGGGCGGAGGCCACGAAGTGCGAGGTGCCGTCAGGATGGCTGCACGCACCGCGGCCCCGCACCGCCCCCAGCCGCGCCTCCACCGCCTCCAGGGCCGCCCGGCCGCCGCCCCGGACGGCGTCCTCCAGTACGTCGGCCAGCGCGGGCAGCCCACGTACGCAGGGCCCGCACTGGCCGGCCGACTCCTTCGCCATCCACCGGGTCACCCGCGCCACCTCGCCCGCCGGGCAGGTGTCCTCGGGCAGCGGCAGCACCGCCCCGGCTCCCAGCACCGCGCCGAGGGAAGCCAGGTACTGCCGGGACACCAGCGCCGAACGCGCGGACCCGGCGTCCAGCCACCGGCCGTGGTAGCCGCCGACCAGCACGCCCTGGCCGGGATCGGTGCCGCACAGCTCCAGCACGTAAGCCAGCGGAGCCCCGGCCGGCGTCTCGACGACGGTGGACCCGGCGACGGTCAGCAGCACGGTGCCCGGCTCGTCCGGCAGACCGGTCGTGCGGAACTCCCGGGCCCCCAGCCGCGCGGCGACGGCGAGCTGGGCATAGGTCTCGGTGTTCGACAGCAGGGTCGGCACGCCTCCCAGGCCCCGCTCGCTGGTGCGCACCTTCTGCCCGGACGGCAGCGCCGCCCCGCCGTTCAGTCCGCCGACGAGCGCGGTGCCCTCGCCGGTCACGAAGCGCTCGGGGAGTCTCGTCACGCGCACCCGGCGGCCCGCCGGACCGCGCTCGGCCACGGCGTCCCGCACCGACTGCTCCACGTCCGCCCGCGTGACGGCCACCACCACCTCCTCGGCGGAGAGCGCGGCCGCGGCCAGCAGGGCCCCGTCGAGCACCAGATGCGGTACGTGCAGCAGCAGCGCCGTGTCCTTGAGGCAACTCGGCTCTCCCTCACTGCCGTTGACGATGACGGCGGTCGGGGCGTCCCGCCCCCGCGCGGAGCGGGTGACGGCCCGCAGCTTCCGTGCGAAGGGGAAGCCGGCTCCGCCGCGGCCCCGCAGGTCGATGTCGTCCGCGAGGCCGACGAGTTCGTCCGGGCGGTACCGGGGCAGCGTGCCGTGCTCGGCGAGATGGGCTGCGCGGTCGAGCCGGGGGGCCCGGTCGAGCCCGGCCAGCAGTCTGGGGGCGCCCACGCAGCCGAGGCCGGGGCGCGGTTCGCCGGTCACATCCACCGCTCTCGGGCTGCCGGCTGCCGTTCGGAGCCGCCGGGCGCGTACGCGGCGGCGTACGGGGGGCGCTCCGGCCGGGGCGGCGGTACCGGCCGTACGGACACGGTCCTGCGCGGACCGGTGGCCGGCCGCGGCCGCGGCCGCATCGGCGGCGCCGGAGCCGGGCGCGAACTCCCTTCGCGCATGCGGGACTTGAGACGGAGCGCGAGCACGATGGCGACGCCGATCAGGCAGAGCGCGTAGCCCGCGGTCACCCACGCGCCGCCCGGGCGGCCCGCCTTGAGGCCGTGCACCAGCGAAGCGCCCCACGCCGGATAGGCACCGAAGTGCAGGGCCCGCCACCACAGGGAGCGGCTCTTGGTGGCGAACACGCTGCGCACCGCGCCGGAGACGGCCACGGACACGAAGAGGTATCCGGCGAGTGTCCCGAGTCCGATGAGGACCGGTTGCCCGCCGTCCGTGAACGGCACGACGGCCGCGGCCGCGGTGGTCCGCTGCTCCGCGACCTTGACCCAGATGTGCAGGGCGAGGAAGCCCAGCCCCGCCACGGCCAGGCCCCGGTGCACGCCTTGGGCGAGCAGCCGGTGGCCGGGGCCGAGCAGCACCCGGTCGGTGGCCACCAGCCCCCACAGGACGGTGGCGGTGAGCGAGACGAGCGAGAGGACACCCGCTCCGAAGTCGAGGAAGTCCCACACGTGGGTCAGGGCGCCCGCGCGGGCGGCCACGATGACGGAGGCGAGGGCCGCGGCGGCGACCGGAGCCGCCGGCGCGGGAAGACTCCTGCGGCGGGCCCGGTGCGAGCGCGGTATGTGCAGCTGGGGCAGGGGCATCCAGATCTCCTGTGCGCCTGGGTGCCGAGCATTCCAGCGGGCGCTCGGCACCCGGGGGTCGTTGACGGTCGTGCCCGGCAGCGCTGTGAAATTCCTGCGCCGGCCGAGGAACTTGGGGCCGGAGTGCAGCAGCATCGTGGAGCTGCACGGCCCGTCCACAGGATTTATCGAAACGTGATAATTTCTCGCACCGCGTCTCCGGCGCATCGAACAACCCCGGAAGATTCCCCTCCAGTAGAGGTTGCGACAGGCCACGGCGCTGCCCGCGGCCTACGCGTCACCGACGGCAAAAACACGGCAAAACCGCGGGACCGCAGGGGGTCGGTCCCCTCAAGGAGGTAGTACGAGGGTCACAACGCTCTTGTCGAACAAGGCAGTTGGCGAGAGAAGCGCCCTCGGCAGGCCTGTCGCTCCCGCACCGGGCAGGCCTCACCCCGGCACGAACGAGGAAACGATGTGCGAACTTCTGAACCGCATCTGGTCCCGCCCACGCGGAGAGTGGACCCGCGTCCTGCGAAGGGAACTCCCCGCGCTGGCCGCCGAGATAGTGGAGGAGCTTCTGCATGGAATTCCGGGATTTTCCGCGCTTATCGATGACAACGATGCCATCGATGACGAATTGCTCGGACAGTGGGTGGAAGAGGCCCTTCTCGCCGCTCTCGGCTACCGCGACGGCCCAGCAGAACGGGACGTACGCGGCGGCCACCCGGACACACAACAGGAGGAACACCTGCCCTCCCACACAGCACGGACACCGCAGGCACCACGAGGCCCGCAGGGCCTGCGCGGCCCGCAGGGGCGACAGGGCCCGCCGGCCTTGAAGGCGCTGCCGGCGCCCCCGGAGCCGGAGGCCGAGGCGGGGGCCGGGGCAGCGGCCGAGGCCAGGACCGAGGTCAGGGCCGAGGCCAGGGCCGAGGGCACGGACCCGGCCGTCGACCACGGCAGCCGGGCGCGCCAGGACCTCTTCAAGGCCCTCACCGACGACCGGGCCGCATCCGAGATCTCCCTGACCGAACTGACCGAACTGGCCGGGGCGGCCGGCTGGCCCCTCCCGGCAGCCGTACGGGCCATCGCACCGGCCACGCCCGGCGAGACCCACCAGCTGGCGACCGTACTGGACGACTCCCTCACCGGCGTGTTCGGCGGCCGGCCCGTCCTGCTGGTGCCGAGCCCCGACCACGACACCAGGGCCGCGCTCGAACTCCCCCTGCGCGGCCGGCTCGCGGCGGTCGGCCACGCCGTCCCGCTGCGGGACACCGCGTCCTCGCTGCGCTGGGCGCTGCGCCTGCTCGCGCTGACGCCCGCCCGCCCGGGCGGCCTGGACGCCCGCGCCGTCTTCGTCGACGACCACCTCTCCACCCTGCTCCTGCTCCAGGACGAGCCGCTGGCCCACGCGTTGGCCGCCCGGTGGCTGCGGCCACTGGCGGACCTGACCCCGCGCCAGAGCGAACGGCTGGAGGTGACCCTGCTGGCCTGGCTCGAGGGCGGCGGCGCCCCCGAGGCGGCCAAGGCCCTGAGTGTGCATCCGCAGACGGTCCGCTACCGCATGCGGCAGCTCGAGAAGCTCTTCGGACCCGGACTGCGGGACCCCCGTACCCGGTTCGAGCTCGAGATGGCCCTGCGCAGCCGCCGGCTGATGGCCCAGGTCAGGCGTCAGCACTCGCGGGTGGGCCGCAGGACGGCCCGCGTCGTCACCGCGGACTTCACCCCCCTGGTCGTCGGACGGATGGCACGCGTCAACGGCCTGTGACCCACCACCCACCACCACACGGCCGTCGGCCCGGCCCCGTCACCACGGGGCCGGGCCGGTTTCGTTTGGAATGAAAAGCCGTGCGGTGGTGGCCCGAAGCCGTCTTCGGGCCACCACCTGTCCCGGGCGGGCGCGTCGGGTGGGGGAGGGGTGCGCCAGGCCCGGGAGTCCGGGGCCGGGGTCCGTACGGCCGGGTGGGTGTCAGCGGCAGGTGCGCCCGCCGTTGATGCAGTCGACGGCGGTGGCCATCAGCCCCTTCGACATGACGTTGATGAAGTCGTCGTGGTCGGTCACCGGTTTGTGCAGTTGCTCCGGGAAGCTGTCGACGGCGAACCGGGCGCCCGGTGCGATGCCGTAGGTGATCCGCTGCACCAGCTGCGGGACGGCGGTGAAACCCTTCGGGCAGCGGCCGCCGCGGTCCGGGAAGGCCATGTGCGTACGGTGGTTGGCGCTGTCGGTGTTCCGGCCGTCCCAGCAGCTCTGGAAGGTGAAGGTGCGCACCACGTCACTGCCCTTGGGGCAGATCGGGTACTTGTCCTTCAGCTGGCGGTCCTCGAAGCCGGTGCAGCTCCACGAGGCGTTGGCGTTCGCCGTGCCGTTGGTGAAGGACTTGGCGTCGCCGGTGATGATGCGCAGGAAACGGGGCATCGCCGTGACCTTGCCGACGGGGCTGCCCTTGAAGGTGATGGTGACCTGCTTGGGCCGCAGGATCGTGCCGACGTTCGCGTCCAGGCCGCCGCCGGGCGCCTTGGCGTCCTTCTCCGTCTTGCCGTCGCGCAGCCGGACCACGGGCCAGTAGTAGCTGGACTGGTCGCCGTTGCCGCAGGTGGTGCCGGCCTTGGCGAGGCTGTCGTTGGTGGAGAAGGCGTCGGTGGACTCGTTGCCGACGTAGTCGTGCATGTGGTGGGCGCCGTTGGAGACGCCGGGCGCGACGATCACGTTGTCGGGGTTGGAGTGGCCGTTCTCGTTGCGGCCGCACCGGGAGCTGAAGGAGCCGGTGGAGGCCCCGGCGGCCGGCGCGGGGGTGCGTACGTTCGGCCGGACCTTGGTGATGGAGACGAAATCGCTCCGCGCCGGACCGGCCTTGCCGCCGATGGCGCGGGCGGCTTCCGGATCGGCCGCGGCGGCGTCGTCCTGCGCGGACGCCTGTTTCATCCGGCATCCGGCGAGGGACTTGAGCTCCTCGGGCCGGTCCGCGGACCGGGCTATCGCGTCGGACATGCGGGTGATGGTCTTCTCGCGCTGCCCCTGGAGTCCGCCGAGGAGGGCGTCCTCGCGCGCCTCGCCGCCGGCGAGCCGCCGGTAGGCCTCTGCGACCTGCACGTCGAGCTCGGCCAGGCTCTCGTCGACCTCGGAGCGGGCCTGGTCGGGTACGGCGGTGAGGCGGTCGCCCACGTCGGGACAGTCGATGGTGGCCGTCACCTGAGCCGTACGGTCCTGCTCCTGGCCCGCGTTGGCGTTGCCCGCGATGACGGCGACCCCGCCGCCGCCCAGGACCAGGGCGGCGACCGTGGCCAGCAGCCGCTTCGACAACCGGGGGCGTTTATGGCCCTTTTCACTCATGCGATCACTTCACTTCACTTCGTCGGTCGGACGGGGGAGGGGGGAGGGGGTGAAGCAGGGGCGGGGGTCGTGTCGGCGAGCGCGTCGAAGTCGACCAGCCCGCTGTCCTCCAGGACCGTGATGTGGTCCAGGACGGTGGTGTTGGCGGAGGTGGCCAGGGCCCGGACCATGGAGTTCTTCGTCTGCGCCCGCACTTGGGCGAGCAGCGCGAACACCTTTCCGTGCGCCCGGCGCAGCAGCTGGACGAACAGCCGCTCGTACTCGTCGCCCTTGGCCCGGGTCAACTGGCTGAGCCAGTCCTGCTGTTGCTCGGAAGGCTGGTTGGGCAGGTCGATGCCGAGGGCCTGGCCGACCTGGATGACCTGCCGGTCCAGTTCGGTGTGGCCCTCGACGAGGTGCTCCCCGGCGGTACGGATCGCGGGGCGCGTGCCGCGCTGCTGGGCCTGCCGGCCGGCGGGCAGCTCCCACAGGCCGGCGAGCCGTACCTTGCGGACGAAGTCGCGGTCCGCCGGGGTGAGCGGCCCGTACGCCGTGCTCAGGATCCCGGCGCCGTCGTCCTCGGCCGCCGGCCGCCCCGCCGCGGCGGCGGCCGCGGTCCGGGCGCCGAACTTGTCCACCGGGATCAGCAGGGCGATCAGCGTGACGGCCAGGGCGGTGATGACGAAGCCGCTTCCGATCGTGTATCTCGTGGCCACCGACAGGCTGTTGATGGACCTCCGCCGGACTGACAGCACAGTGCCTCCTTGCTCCGTGGGCCGGGAGGGGGGCGGGGCAGGGGGGCCGCACGCGCCGTGCGGGGCACACCCGCGTTCCCGGGGTGTCACGGGACGCTAGTGCCCCTGGTGGTGCCGTCGCGGGAGGGCCATCACTATTGGATAAACATCCGGGCGACCACTCGAAAGGCTGATATCTTGCCGCCCCCTTACGCGCGGGGCGCAGCCGGCCGTCCGGCCAGTGCGGTCAGGGCGGACCGAAGGGCCGCGGCCGTCTCGTCCGCCCCGGGGTCGCTGACGGAGATGCGGTCGTACGGAGACGGCGGCCGCAGCTCGACCCGGACCACCCGCAGGTCGCGGGCCCGGATGGCGACGAAGTCCTGACCCGTGACGTGCCGCCAGGTCCCCACGCACCGCACGGAGGGTACGAGCGTGCCCCGGATCCGCCTGCCGCGCAGCGGGCGCCACCAGTCCGTCACGACGGCGACGTCCGCCACGGCGGCCAGGGGGACGCGCGGCCCCTTACGGCGGGCCGCCACCTTCTCCCACCAGGACAGATGCACGACGAGCTGGTCGCCGTCGACGTACAGCCGCGCCATGCCGGCCTCCAGGAGCTGGGCGGAAACAGTGCCGTCTCATGACGATATGCCCTGATTCCACGGCCGAAGCCGCGTAACACGCTGTTAACAGAATCGGATATCGCGAATCATTGACGGTCGGCAGATTAGCGAGATACTTGCTCCACTCCCCCCGCTGCCCCGAGATTGAGGTGCCGCCCCATGGAGCTCTCCCTGTCCGCCCATGTCGACACGTTCTGCCGTGATCGGCTCCCGCCCTTCTCCCTCTGGCCCGAACTGCACTTCGACCTGCCGGAGTTGCAGTACCCGGACCGGCTCAACTGCGCCGCGCGGATCCTCGACGACACCGTCCGCCGCTGGGGCGCCGACCGCCTCTGTCTGCTGACTCCCACGGACCGGTGGACCTACGGTGACCTGCTGGAACGTGCCAACCAGGTTGCTCAGGTGCTCACCGAGGACTTCGGTCTGGTCCCCGGCAACCGGGTGCTGCTGCGCGGCCCCAACAACCCGTGGCTGGTGGCCGCCTGGTTCGGCGTCCTGAAGGCCGGCGGTGTCGCCGTCACCACCATGCCGCTGCTGCGTGCCGGCGAACTCGCGCAGCTGGGCGGGATCAGCCGGCCGGCCGTCGCCGTGTGCGACCACCGCCACCTCGGCGAGCTCACCGCCGCCGGCCTGCCCGGCCCGGTCCTGGCCTACGGAGGCCCGGGCGAGGACGACCTCGTCGCGCGGTGCGCCACCAAGGACGGCCGGTTCGCCACCGTCCCCACCGCGGCGGACGACGTCGCCCTGATCGCCTTCACCTCGGGCACGACCGGCAGGCCGAAGGCGACCCTGCACTTCCACCGGGACGTCCTCGCCAACGCCGACACCTTCTCCCGCCACGTCCTGCGCCCCCGCCCGGACGACGTCTTCACCGGGACCCCGCCCCTCGCCTTCACCTTCGGGCTCGGCGGACTCGTGGTCTTCCCCCTGTACGCGGGAGCCGCCACGCTGCTGATCGAGCAGGCGGCCCCGCGTCAGCTGGCCGACCTCGTGGCGGAGCACGGAGTCACCGTGCTCTTCACGGCGCCCACCGCCTACCGGGCGATCATGGCGGCCGGCCTGGTGCACCGGCTGGCCGGTCTGCGCCGCTGCGTGTCTGCCGGAGAGGCGCTGCCCGCGGCCGTGTGGCAGGAGTTCCACGACGCCACCGGCCTGGGCATCATCGACGGCATCGGCGCCACCGAGATGCTCCACGTGTTCATCTCGGCCTCCGACGGCGACATACGCCCCGGCGCCACGGGCAGACCCGTCCCCGGCTACCGGGCCCGCGTCGTCGACGAACGCGGCGAGCCCGTGCCGGACGGGCAGCCCGGACTCCTCGCCGTCACCGGACCCACGGGCTGCCGGTACATGGAGGACCCGCGCCAGGCCTCGTACGTGAGGAACGGCTGGAACATCACCGGCGACACCTACATCCGGGACGCCGACGGGTACTTCTGGTACGTGGCCCGGAGCGACGACATGATCGTCTCCTCCGGGTACAACATCGCCGGCCCCGAAGTGGAGAAGGCGCTCGCCACCCACCCCTACGTCGAGGAATGCGGCGTCGTCGGGGCCCCGGACGACGAGCGCGGCATGGTCGTCAAGGCGTACGTGATCCTGCGCCCGGGTGTCGCGTCCGACGGGGCGACGGTCAAGGAACTCCAGGACCACGTGAAGCGGACCGTCGCGCCCTACAAGTACCCGCGCGCCGTCGAGTTCGTCGCCGACCTCCCGCGCACGAGCAACGGCAAGCTCCGGCGCGCCGAGCTGCGCAGACGCGCCCAGGCCTCCGCCCCCGCCCCGGGGAACCTGCCCAGTGTCGTCATCGAACGGCGCGTCGAATGGCCCGACACGGATGCGGCCGGCCACTACCACCACTCCACCGTGGTGCGCTGGGTCGAGGCGGCCGAGGCCGTCCTGCTGCGGCGACTGGGTCTGGCCCATCTCTTCGGGAGCACCCCCCGCGTCCGCTTCGAGGCGGACTACCGGGCCCGGCTGTGGTTCGGCGAGACCGTCCGTACCGAACTGGCGGTCGTGAAGGTCGGAACCAGTTCCCTGCACTACGCCTTCACCGTCCGCGGCGAGGGGGAGGAGCCGGCCGCCTCCGGGCGCATGGTCATCGCCCACTCGGCCGCGCGCGCGACGGGATCCACGGCCTGGCCCGATGACGTGCGGGAGGTCCTCACCAAGGCCGGCCCGCAGGCACCCGAGCAGTTCGCGTGACCCGGGGCGAGGGGCCACCCCAGCGGATATGCCGCATGATTGACGGTCGCCAAATATGCAGCATAGTCTGCTGTCCGGAACCACGAGGAGGAACACCGTGCGCGTAGCAGTCATCGGAGGAGGGCCCGGCGGGTTGTACTTCGCCGCCCTGGCCCAGCAGCTCTCACCGGACTGGGAGATCACGGTCTGGGAGCGCAACGCCCGCGATGACGCCTTCGGATTCGGCGTCGTCTTCTCCGACGAGACGCTGGAGGGCATCGCCCAGGCCGACCCCGCCGTGTTCGCCGCCATGTCCGCCCGGTTCGCCCGGTGGAGCGACATCGACGTCCGCTACGGCGGCCAGGTCCACGTCTCGGGCGGCCACGGTTTCGCCGCCCTGGACCGCAACCGGCTGCGGGAGATCCTGCAGGACCGCTGCGCCGAGCTCGGGGTGCGCGTGCACTACGGCACCGAGGCCCCGCCCGTGGAGGAGCTCTCGGCCGGCTACGACCTGGTGGTCGCGGCGGACGGGATCCGCTCCACGGTCCGCGACACCTACGCCGACAGCTTCCGCCCGGAGCTGGACGAGCGCCACTGCCGCTACATGTGGCTGTCCACCGACCGCGTCTTCGAGGCGTTCACCTTCATCGTCGAGAAGCGGGACTTTGGCAGCATCCAGGTCCACGCCTACCCGTACGACGACCGGCGCAGCACCTTCATCGTGGAGATCGCGGAGGACGACTGGCGCCGGGCCGGCTTCGAGGCCCTCGCCGACCGGGAGTTCGCCCGGGGCGAGAGCGACGAGGCGAGCGTGCGGCGGTGCGAGGAGATCCTCGCCGACCACCTCGGCGGACACCGGCTGATCCCCAACGCCTCGAAGTGGATACGCTTCACGACCGTCCGCAACGCCTCCTGGCGCCACGGCAACGTCGTCCTGCTCGGCGACGCCGCCCACACCGCCCACTTCTCCATCGGCTCCGGCACCAAGCTCGCCATGGAGGACGCCCTGGCCCTGGCCGCCTGCCTGCACGAACACCCCGACGTCGGCTCGGCGCTCGCCGCCTACGAGGCCGAACGCCGGCCGGTGGTCGAATCCACCCAGCGCGCCGCCCAGGCCAGCCTCGAATGGTTCGAGAACGTGGGCCGCTACACGGCCCAGGAGCCCCCGCAGTTCGCCTTCAACCTCCTCACCCGCAGCCGGCGCGTCACCTACGACAACCTGCGCGTGCGCGACGCGGAGTTCGCGCGCGCGGTCGACTCCTGGCACGCCGGCGCGGGCGCCCTCGCGGCCACCGGTCCGGCCGCGGGCAGTCCGGCCGTCCCGCCGATGTTCCGCCCGTACCGGCTGGGCGGCCTGCGCCTGCGCAACCGTGTCGTCGTCCCGCCCACCGCGCTGTACACCGCGCGGGAGGGCGTACCGGGCGACTTCGAACTCGTCCACCTGAGCACCCGGGCCCTCGGCGGCAGCGGACTCGTCCTCGCGGGAATGACCGCGGTCAGCGCCGACGGCCGGGCCACCCGTGGCTGCCCCGGCCTGTACACGGACGGGCAGGAGGCCGCCTGGCGGCGCATCACCGATTTCGTACACGGCCAGTCGGACACCTGCCTGGGCATCCAGCTCACCCACGCCGGCCGCCGCGCCGCGACCGGGCTGCCCAGAGCGGACGGCCGGACCGTCCCGCTCGGGGCCGACGGATGGCCGCTCGTCGCCGCCTCACCCCTGCCCTGGGACGAGCACGCCGCGACACCGAGGGAAGCGACCCGCCAGGACATGGACGACATCGCCCGCGACTTCACCGCAGCGGCCGAACGCGCCCATCGCGCCGGTTTCGACGCCCTGGAACTGCAGTACGGCCACGGCCACCTGATGTCCGGCTTCCTCTCGCCGCTGACCAACCGGCGGACCGACGAGTACGGCGGCAGCCTCACCGGCCGGCTGCGCTTCCCCCTGGAGGTGCTGCGCGCGGTACGGGCCGTCTGGCCCGAGGGCAAGGCGCTGCTGGTCCGCATCTCCGCCGCGGACTGGGCCGACGGCGGCACCAGCGAGGCCGACGCGGTGGAGATCGCCCGCGCCCTGGGCGAGGCCGGCGCGGACGCGGTCGACGTGTCCACGGGCGAGGTCGTGGCCCACGAGCGGCCCCGGTACGGCCGCAGCTACCAGACGCCGTACGCCGACCTGATCCGCAACGCCACCGGGGTGCCGACCATCGCCGTCGGCGCGATCTCCACCTACGACGACGTGAACTCCGTCATCCTGGCCGGCCGGGCCGACCTGTGCGCCGTCGGCCGCGCCCAGCTCCACGACCCCCTCTGGACGCTGCACGCCGCGGCCGCCCAGGGCTACCGCGGCCCGGCCGCGCCGTGGCCCGCCTCCTGGCGGGCAGGCAGCGGCCGCCCGCCCGGTGCGCGCACCGACCGCGTTCCGCCCCGGCTCCAGCTGCTGCGCGAGGCGTCCGCGCCCGTGCACCAGCGCTGGATCCCGCACGTCCCCGCCGCCGCCGGCGCGGGCGCCCGCTGACCTGGAGGACCGATGGACCATCTGCCATGCTTCACCGCCGCGGCCGTGCAGGCGGCGCCCGTGTACCTCGACGCGGGGGCCACCGTCGACAAGGCGGTCGAGCTCATCGCGCGGGCGGCGGCGGGCGGCGCCGAACTGGTCGTCTTCCCCGAGGTGTTCGTCCCCGGATACCCGTACTGGAACTGGACGATGAACCCGGTCCAGGGCTCACCCTGGTTCGAGCGCCTCTACCGCGCGGCCGTCGACGTCCCCGGCCCCTGCGTGGACCGACTGCGCGCCGCGGCCCGCCAGTACGGTGTCGTTCTCGTCATCGGCGTCAACGAACGCGGTCCGCACAGCCTCGGCGTCCTCTACAACACCCTGCTCACCATCGGCCCGGACGGCGAACTCCTCGGAGTGCACCGCAAGCTGGTGCCCACCTGGGCCGAGAAGCTCACCTGGACCGGAGGGGACGGCAGCTCGCTCAAGGTGCACTCCACCCCCGTCGGCCCGCTCGGCGCCCTGGCCTGCGGCGAGAACACCAACACCCTCGCCCGCTTCGCCCTCCTCGCCCAGGGTGAACTGGTCCACGCCTCCTGCTACATCGCCCTGCCCGTGGCCCCGGCCGACTACGACATGGCGGACGCCATCGCCGTGCGCACCGCCGCCCACAGCTTCGAGGGCAAGGTCTTCTCCGTCGTCGCCTGCTCGACCGTCTCCCCGGAGATCGTCGACGCCATCGCGGGCGACGACGAGGAGCTGCGCACACAGTTCACCCGTCCCCGCAGCGCCCTGTCCGGGATCTTCGGCCCCGACGGCCGCCCCGTCACCGAACCCCTCGTCGACGAAGAGGGCATCGTCCTCGCCGAGATCGACCTGGCCCGGTGCATCCAGCCCAAACAGATGCACGACATCGTCGGCCACTACAACCGCTTCGACGTCTTCCGTCTGCACGTCGACAACCGCCCCCGCACCCCGGTGACCTTCGCGACCGACCCGGCGCACCCCGCGGCAGCACCCCGTTCCGCCGAACCCACCCACACCACAGGCGCCACCGACACCACAGGCATCACAGGCCTCACCAAGGAGGACGCATGACCACCGAGTACGACGACAGCCGGCTGGGCCGCGCACGCGTATCCGAATCCCCCGAACTCACCGCGTTCTACGGCGAACTCGCCGAGCTCGAAGCAGGCGCCCTGTGGACCGTGGCCAACGACATCGAGCCCTGGTACCCGCAGCCCAAGTCGGTCCCCGTGCTGTGGCGCTACAGCGAACTGCGGCCCCTGGTCCGCAAGGCCCTGGACCTGGTCAAGGCCGACGACGCCGGCCGCCGCGTGGTCATGCTCGTCAACCCGGGCCGCAAGGACGTGAGCGCCGCGGTCGGACTCCTCTACACCGGCCTGCAGATCATGGGCCCCGGGGAGGCCATGACCGCCCACCGCCACCAGGCCGCCGCGCTGCGCTTCGTCCACGAGGGCACGGGCGCCTGGACGATCGTCGACGGCCAGAAGCTGAAGGTCGGCCCCGGTGACTTCGCCATCACCCCGAACGGCACCTGGCACGAGCACGGCAACGAAGCCGACGACGCCCCCGTCATCTGGCAGGACGGACTCGACATCCCGCTGGTCAACGCCCTGGACGCCGGCTTCTACGAGGTCCACCCCGAGCTGTACCAGACCCCGGGGAAGGTCATCAACTCCTCGGTCCTGACGTACGGCGCGCACCTCCTCCCGTACGGCGTGGAGAAGTGGACGCGGCCCTACTCGCCGCTGCTCGCCTTCCCCTGGGAGCCCACCTACGAAGCCCTGCGGAACCTGGCGAAGGCCTCCGAGGGCTCCCCGTACGACGGAGTGATCGCGGAGTACACCAACCCGCTCACCGGCGGCCCGGTCATGCCCACCATGGGCGCCCACATGCAGCTCCTGCGGCCCGGCCAGGCCACCGCGGCCCACCGCCACACCGGCTCGGTCATCTACACCGCGGCCAAGGGGCGCGGAGCCTCGGTGATCGCGGGACGGCGCTTCGAGTGGCAGCAGGGCGACATGTTCTGCGTGCCCTCCTGGGCCTGGCACGAGCACGAGAACCTCGACCCGTCCGAGGACGCCTGCCTGTTCTCCTTCAACGACTTCCCCGTGATGCGCTCGCTCGGCTTCCACCGCGAAGAGGCGTACACCGACAACGGCGGGCACCAGCCCACCGTCTGACACCACCCCCGTCAGCCCCCTTCCCTGCAAGGAGCACCCACCCATGCGGCTGGTCAGCTACATCCACGACGGTCCGTCCCTCCGCCTCGGGGCACACGCCGGCGACCTCGTCGTCGACCTCGCCACCCTGGCCGGCCTCGCCGGCGAACCGCTGCCCCCCGACCTGCTGTCGTTCATCCGGGCCGGCGACGCCGCCCGGGACACCGCGCGCCGGCTGCTGGCCGGCGGCCCCACGGCGTGGCCGGCCGGGGCCGTGCACCGGATCGACGAGGTGTCACTCGCGGCCCCGCTGCGCCCCGGGAAGATCATCGGCGTCGGACTGAACTACGTCGAGCACGTGGAGGAGTCGAGCCGGAGCCTGGACACCGACAAGGAACGGCCCACGCGCCCCGTGCTCTTCGGCAAGCCCGCCACGGCCGTCACCGGCCCCGGACAGCCGATCCTGCACAACGCCGACCTCACCTCCCAGCTGGACTGGGAGTGCGAGCTCGCCGTCGTCATCGGCCGCACCGCCTTCCGGGTGAGCGAGGAGGAAGCGTACGACCACGTCTTCGGCTACAGCATCGTCAACGACATCAGCGCCCGTGACCAGCGCCGCTCCGGCCAGTGGTTCTTCTCCAAGGGCCAGGACTCCTACGCCCCGTTCGGCCCCGCCGTCGTCACGGCCGACGAGATCGGCGACCCCATGGCCCTCGACCTCTCCCTGCGCGTCAACGGGGTCACGAAGCAGAAGTCCAACACCCGGCACATGCTCTTCCCCATCGCCCGCCTCATCGCCGACATCTCCTCCGGCGTCACCCTCGAACCCGGTGACGTCATCGCCACCGGATCGCCCGCGGGCGTGGGAGCCGGCATGGTCCCGCCCGAGTTCCTGCAGCCCGGCGACACCGTCGAGGCCACCGTCGAGGGCATCGGCACCCTCACCAACCCCGTCGTCGACGCCCGCCGCGCCCGCTGAGGAGCCACCATGCCCGCCCGCACGCCCCGTACCTACCGCATCGGCCAGATCGTGCCGAGTTCCAACGTCACCATGGAGACCGAGGTGCCCGCGATCCTGCGCGCCCGGGAAACCATCGCCCCGGAACGCTTCACGTTCCATTCCAGCCGGATGCGCATGACCCATGTGACCCCGGAGCAGCTCAAGGCCATGGACGCCGACTCCGACCGGTGCGCCGTCGAGCTCTCCGACGCGCGCGTGGACGTACTCGGCTACGCCTGCCTCGTCGCCATCATGAGCATGGGCCTCGGCTACCACCGCACCTCGGAGGACCGGCTGCACACCCGTACCGTCGAGAACGGAGCCGCCGCCCCCGTCGTCACCAGCGCCGGAGCCCTCGTCCACGGCCTGCACACTTTGGGGGCGAAGAAGATCGCCCTGATCGCCCCCTACATGCGCCCCCTGACGAAGACGGTCGTCGACTACCTCACCCACGAGGGCATCGAGGTCCTGGACTACGAGGCCCTGGAGATCCCCGACAACCTCGAGGTCGCCGCCCACGACCCGGCCCGCCTCCCGGGCCTCGCCCGGGCCCTGGACCACGCCGACGCCGACGCCGTCGTGCTCTCCGCCTGCGTGCAGATGCCCTCGCTGGGCGCCATCGACGAAGCCGAACAACTCCTCGGCAAACCCGTCGTCTCGGCCGCGGTGTGCACGGCCCACCAGATGCTGCGCGCCCTGGACCTGCCGGCCGTGGCCCCTGGAGCGGGCCACCTCCTGTCGGGGGCCTATGCGCAGTGACGGCGCCGCGCCGCCGGCCGTCGCGCGCCCGGGCCCCGGCCCCTCCCGCCCCGCACCTGGACCGTGGACCGTACGCCCGGCTCGGTAGGATCGCGACCGCACACGACGGAAGGCGATCATGGCGGACAGTCCCCTCAGGCCCAGCTCGTTGATCAACACGGTCTACGGGGCGTTCCTGCGCCGCCTCGGCGGCTGGATCTCGGTCGCCGACCTGGTCACCCTCATGTCGGAACTGGACGTCGACGGCCCGGCGGCGCGGTCCGCGATCTCGCGCCTGAAGAAGAAGGGCGTCCTGGAAGCGGAGCGCCGCGGCGCCACCGGCTACCGGCTGAGCCCGGCCGTACGGCCCGTCTTCGACGAGGGCGACCGGCGCATCTTCGGCAGCCTGGAACCGGCGAGGCTGAGCGACGGCTGGGCGATGGCCGTCTTCTCCGTGCCGGAGTCCGAGCGGTCCTACCGCTACCAGCTGCGCACCCGGCTGACCTGGCTGGGCTTCGGGAACATCGCCCCGGGCGTGTGGCTGGCCCCCGGCCGGCTGCTCGAGGACGCCCGCGACATGCTCGTCCGGCGCGGACTCAGCGACTACGTACACCTCTTCGCCGCGGACTACGCCGCCTTCAGCGACCTGCCCGGAACGGTCAGTTCGTGGTGGGACTTCCCGGCGATCCAGGCCCAGTACGCCACC
Organism: Streptomyces sp. NPDC088762; assembly: GCF_044750905.1. NCBI lineage: Bacteria > Bacillati > Actinomycetota > Actinomycetes > Kitasatosporales > Streptomycetaceae > Streptomyces > Streptomyces sp. NPDC088762. The sequence goes on along the minus strand of NZ_JBIVKT010000014.1, from coordinate 132,931 downwards.
TTCACCCAGGCGTACGGCCCCGTCGCCGAAGGTCTCGCGCAGCAGCGCGAGATCGACGGCGGCGAGGCCTTCCGGCATTACGTCCCCATGCTCACCCAGTGGCGCCGGCTGCCCTACCTGGACCCCGGTCTGCCCGGCGAGCTGCTGCCCGCCGACTGGAACGCGGTCGCCGCGCGCCGGATCTTCCAGCAGCTGCACGACGTACTCGCCGAGCCGAGCCTGCTGCACGTGCGGCAGGTCACCGGCCTGGCGGAGGCGGCGCCCGACGCCGACCCCGAGGGGTAAAAGCCGGCCTGCGGGCATCTGCAAAGGCCGCATTCCACCACAAGAGGTGCCATCGTCCGGGAGGATCCGCCAAGATCCCGCCCCGAGTTCCGGTGGATACATCCCTTCCTCGCGGCCTCGGGCCTCGTTGAAGATCGGGCAGTACCCGGAAGGGCGCCGTCCGCTTCTTTGGCCATGCACCGAACGAGGACTCATGCTCCGCCCACTCGATTCCCCTGCCGCTCCCTCCGACGGGGGAGCGCGGGCATCTTGAGGTTCCGGATCGGCCGTTCGAGCAGTACCGCCACGCGCCCGCCTCTGGACTCCTGGGCGCCACCGGCCCCTGCGGCGGACGCCGTGGCAGCCGCGCACCCCGTGGACACCGGCGAGCCCGAACCCGCAGAACCGCCCCTGTCGGACCACGAGATACACCTCATCAGGACGTCCCTGTCCGTGGTCGAGCCCCTCGCGGGGGACATCACGGTCTACTTCTACGCCATCCTGTTCACGCGCTACCCCGCGGTCCGGCCGCTGTTCCCGGAGGGGATGGACGCCCAGCGCGGTCGCCTCCTGCGCGGGCTGCTGCGCATCGTGGACCTGGTGGACGACCCCGAGAACCTGGTCCGCTTCTGCGGGCACCTCGGCCGCGACCACCGCAAGTTCGGCACGCTCGCCGCTCACTTCCCCGCCGTGGGCGAGTGCCTCCTCGCCTCCCTGGCCCGCTACGCCGGCCCCGCCTGGACCGCGGACATCGCCGCCGCCTGGGCCAAGGCGTACGGCGTGGTCGCGGACGTCATGATCAGCGCCGCCGCGGAGGACGAGGCGGTACGGCCCGCGGTATGGCCCGCCACGCTCGTGCACCGGGTCGCGCGAGGCCACGGCATCGCCGAAATCACCGTGCGGCCCCACGAACCGTACGAGTACGACGCCGGACAGTACGTCAGCATCGAGACGCCGTGGTGGCCCAAGCACTGGCGCTCCTACTCGCCCGCCAACGCCCCGCGCGAGGACGGCACCCTGACCTTCCACGTCCGCGCGGTGCCCGGCGGCTCGGTGAGCGAGGCGCTGGTGCACCGGGCCGTGGTGGGCGACGTGCTCCGGCTGGGGGCTCCGATGGGCGGAATGGTCCTCGACGCGGCCGTCCACGGCGAACTGCTCTGCGTGGCCGGCGGTACCGGCCTCGCCCCGGTCCGCGCCCTCATCGAAGAGGTCGCCCGCCGGGGCGGACGCCATCAGGTGGACCTGTTTCTCGGCGCCCGCACCGGTGACGAGCTGTACGGGGTCGACGACATGCTCCGCATGGCCCAGCGCCACCACTGGCTCACCATCCGGGGCGCCGTCTCCCACGAGTACGTCCCCGGAATCCGCGGCTCCCTGCCGGACGTCCTCGCCGAGTACGGGCCCTGGTACCAGCACGACGTCTTCCTCAGCGGCCCGGCCCCCATGGTCGTCTCCGCCAAGGAGGTGCTCGTCCAGGGCGGAACCCTGCCCGAACACATCCACCACGACCCGTTCGAGACCCCCGTCCTGTCCACTCCCTGAGCCGCCCCCCGGCCCGCACCGGCCCTGCCGGGAGCGAGCCGCTCGGAGGCGGAAGCGGCCCCACGGACCTACGGTGGTCGAAGAGACCGATCGGGGCGATCCCCGCTCTGGAGGAGGCTGCCATGGAGGACCACTGCGTCTGGGTGACCACGCGCCGCATCGAGGCGGGCACCCTGGAGGACTTCGAGCGGGCCTGGCGGCCGGCTTCCACACCCGACGGGATGCGCCGCGCGTTCGCGTACTGGTCCGAGGACGGGCAGGAGGTCACCGGAGTCTCGCTCTGGGACTCCCGGCAGGCGTGCGACGCCTGGCGGTCCTCCGACGCGGAGAAGCAGCGCCGGGAGGCCATGGCCCCGTACGTCGTCGAGGAGCGGGAAGGCTTCTACCGCGGAGGCGAACTCACCCTTCCCGGTCGGTGACCCGGGCCGGCGCGGGCCCCGCGTGGACGGTCGAGGAGCCGTCCGGTCCGCGGGTGATGCGCGTGCCGAACGTACGGCTGGTGCGGACGAGAACCTCGTGGAGCCAGTCGCAGTCCTCGCGCGAGGCGTGCCGCAGTCGCATTCGGTGGGTCTGCAGGGGAACGAGGCGGGCGTGGTCGAGCCGGCCGGTGTCCGGCTCCAGCGAGACGAAGTACAGCAGCCGCAGATCGTCCCTGTACCGCTCGTTGCCGCCGATCCCCTCGTAGTCGTCGACCAGATCGCCGCAACCGTAGAGGACCAGGTGTCCCCGGTAGACCTCCAACGGGCGCGGATGGTGCGAGGAGTGCCCGTGGACGACGTCCGCGCCGCCGTCGACGAGCGCGTGCGCGAAGCGGATCCGGTCGCGCGGGACCGCGTAGCCCCAGTTGGAACCCCAGTGGATCGAGACGACCACGAGGTCGCCCGGTCGCTTCGCGCGCTGTATGCGGCCGGCCACCTCCGCCGCGTCCGCGTCCGAGGCCTCGTCGACGAAGTCGACCCCGCTGCGGTCCGCGCCGGCCGCCCAGCCGCGGGGGATGCCGCTGGACGCCGTACCCACGGAGAAGACCAGCACACGGCCCTTCCCGGGCAGGGTGAGGACCGCGGGCCGCCGCGCCTCGTCGAGGTCCCGCCCCGCCCCCGCCGTGCGCAGCCCCGCGGCGGCGAGCGCGTCGAGGGTCTCGGCCAGTCCGCGGCGGCCGTAGTCGAGGACGTGGTTGTTGGCGAGCACGCAGACGTCGGGCCGGGCCGCGGCCAGGCTGGGCAGGTTGGCGGGGTGCATCCGGTAGTGGACCGACTTGCCGGGCTCGGCGTCGTCGCTGCGGGTGACGGACGTCTCCAGGTTGAGGATCCGGGCGTGGGGCGCGGCCGCCTCGAGGAGGTGCAGTGCCTCTCCCCAGGGCCAGGAGAAGGGCGCCCGACGCGGAACCGGGCCGTTCACCCCCTCCGCCAGCAGGACGTACGTGCGGGCGTCGGTGACGTACGCCTCCGACAGGGCCGGGTCACCGGGGCGCGGAAGGATCTGGTCGACGCCGCGGCCGAGCATCACGTCACCGGCGAGGAAGAGCGTCACGAGTTCACCGCCCATTCCTCCAGGCTAAGGGGCGAGTGGCCACGCGCACCCTTCCTGCGGTGTGCCGCCCTGCGCGGTGGCTCGGGTCAGTCGGTGGCCGTCAGGGCCTCGCTGTCTCCGCCGTCCCGGGCCATGTCGGTGGCGAGTGCGGCGACGGGGCACCCCTCCTGACCGCTGCTGTCGCATCCTCCGAGACCCCGCGAGCCCAAGCGGCGTGCGGCCGCCGCCGGCGTGCCCGTCCGGCCCGCGCGCGGCACCCTGGAGGCATGGCCCGAGTCAACGACCAGGTCGAGGCGCTGCTCCAGGAGTACGCGGACCTCATCGCGATCCGGGGCGGCGAGGCCTTCAAGGCGCGCGCGTACGAGAAGGCCGCCCGTGCCGTGGGTGGCTACCCGCAGGACGTCACGACACTCGACGCCAAAGCACTGTGCGAGATCCCCCACGTCGGCAAGTCGGTCGCCGACAAGATCATCGAGTACCTGCGGACCGGCCGCATGCACGTCGTCGAGGAGGCCAGGACGTACGTGCCGACCGGTGTGCGCGAGCTGATCACGATTCCGGGCCTGGGGCCGCGCAAGGCCATGGTCCTCTACGAGGAGCTGGGCGTCGCCTCCGTCGACCAGCTGCTGGAGGCGATCCACCAGGAGCGGCTGCGTGACCTGAAGGGCTTCGGCGAGCGGACCGAAGAGAAGATCCTGCACGGCATCGCGGTGCTGCAGAAGGCCGGCGAGGGCCGGATCCTCGTCAGCGCGGCCATGGACATCGCCGAGCAGCTCGTCGCCGAGCTGTCGGACCTCCCGGGGTGCGTCCGCTGCACGTACGCGGGCTCCCTGCGCCGGATGAAGGAGACCATCGGCGATGTCGACATCCTGGTCGCGGCGCGCCGTTCGGCTCCGTTCATGGACGCCCTCACCGCCCTGCCCGCCACGGCCGAGGTCATCGCCCGCGGGGAGAAGAAGACCTCCGTACGGACCGCCACGGGACTCCAGGTGGACCTCCGCGTGCTGCCCCCCGACTCCTGGGGCGCGGGGCTCCAGTACTTCACCGGCTCCAAGGCGCACAACATCCGCACCCGCGCCCTCGCCGTACACCAGGGCCTGAAGCTCTCCGAGTACGGGCTCTTCGACGCCGAGAGCGGTGAGAGCATCACCTCCGCGACCGAGGAAGCGATCTACGACAGGCTCGGACTGCCCTGGATACCGCCGACGCTGCGCGAGGACCGCGGCGAGATCGCGGCCGGTCTGCGCGGTGAACTCCCCGACCTCATCACGGAGAAGGACATCCGCGGCGATCTGCACACCCACACCGACCTCACCGACGGGCTGGCCCCGCTGGAGGAGATGATCGCCGCCGCTGCCGCCCGCGGCTACGCGTACTACGCGGTCACCGACCACGCCCCGAACCTCTACATGCAGCGCATGACCAGCGAGAAGATCCTCGCCCAGCGCGAGCGCGTACGCGCCCTGGACGGCACGCAGCACCGCATGCGGCTGCTGCACGGCACGGAACTCAACATCGGCCCGGACGGCGCACTGGACTGGCCCGACGAGTTCCTCGCCGAGTTCGACCTCTGCGTGGCCTCCGTCCACTCCCACTTCGACCAGAGCCGGCAGGAACTCACCCGCCGCCTCATCCGCGCCTGCGAGAACCCCCACGTGGCCGTCATCGGCCATCCCACGACCCGCCGGATCGGCAAACGCCCGGGCATCGACGCCGACTTCGACGCCGTCTTCCAGGCGTGCGCGCGGACGGGCACCGCGCTGGAGATCAACGCGCACCCGGAGCGGCTCGACCTGTGCGACGAGGACGTGCTGAGCGCGAAGCGGTACGGCGTGAAGTTCGCGGTGAACTCCGACGCGCACGCCACCACGCATCTGCTGTACATGCGCTACGGGGTGGGTACGGCGCAGCGCGGCTGGCTGACGAAGGACGACGTCATCAACGCGTGGCCGCTGACGAGGCTGCGACGGTTCCTGGCCGGGAAGGGCACCTGATCCGGACCGTGGCGCCCCTCACGGCTCTCCCGCTTCCCCGCCGGCCTCTGCGCCCCGCTCTTCCCCGCCCGCCACGAGGAGTTCGCCGACCGATTCGGCGAGGACGGCGCGGGCGGAGGCGGGCATGCCGGTGTCGGTCACGAACCAGTCGGCCTGGTCGAGCGCGGCGAAACCGCTCAGCCCGACCACCCCCCACTTGCTGTGGTCGGCCACGACGGCGACACGCCGTGCCGAGGCGACCAGGGCCCGGTTCGTCTGGGCCTCCATCAGGTTGGGGGTGGTCAGTCCGGCGCCTTCCGCCACCCCGTGCGCGCCGAGGACGAGCAGGTCCACGTGGAGGGAACCGATCACCAGGTCGGCGAGCGGGCCGACCAGCGCGGCCGAGGGAGTGGGGGAGCCGCCGGTGAGCAGCAGCGTGGGGGTTCCGGCGCCCGCCCCGCCGTTACGTCCGGCGGCCCGCACCAGCTCGGCCACCGGAAGGGAGTTGGTGACGATCGTGAGCCGCGGGACCCCGAGCAGCCGGGCGGCGACCGCGTGCGCGGTGGTGCCGCCCGAGACCGCGACCACGCTGCCCGGTTCCACCAGCGCGGCGGCCGCGTCCGCGATGGCGGCCTTGGCCTCGCCCGCCAGACCGGACTTGGCGTCGAAACCGGGTTCGTGCCCGCTCGCCCCGGCCGCGACGACGGCCCCGCCGTAGACCTTCTCCACGAGGCCGCGCCGGGCAAGGGCGTCCAGGTCCCGGCGGACGGTCATGTCGGAGACACCGAGCCGGACGACCAGGTCCGCCACCCGCACCGCGCCGTCGCGCCGGACCGCGTCGAGGATGAACGCGCGTCGCTGGTGGGCCAGTCGGGCAGCCTGCTCGGCCACGGCTCGCTCCCGGGTGTAGGCGACTTCGATCGGAAAGCTCGCAAGGTAGCACGCCCGTGTGTCGGAGTCTGAGGGAATGCCGCCGCAAACCTGGTGGATGCTGTTTGAGAATGTTTATTCTTGCCGGGTGAAGAAGACCCTCGCGAAACTCGCCGACGGCCGCGAACTGATCTACTTCGACTCCGGCGAAGGCGCCGTACGCGACGCGCCGGACCTGCGCACCCTCGACCGCGTCCACAGCCGGCCGGAACTGCGGCGCGACGAGGCGACCGGTGACTGGGTCACGATCGCGTCCCACCGGCAGGGCCGCACCTACCACCCGCCCGCCGGTGAATGCCCCCTGTGCCCCTCCCGGGACGGCCGGCTCAGTGAAATCCCGGCCGCCGACTACGAGGTGGCCGTCTTCGAGAACCGCTTCCCCTCCCTCGCGGACGGGGCGGGACGCTGCGAGGTCGTGTGCTTCACCCCGGAGCACGAGGCCCGGTTCGCCGACCTCACCCCGGCGGCCGCCCGCCTGGTCCTGGACGCGTGGACCGACCGCACCGCGGAGCTCTCCGCGCTCGCGGGTGTGGAGCAGGTGTACTGCTTCGAGAACCGCGGGGCCGACATCGGGGTGACGCTGGCCCACCCGCACGGCCAGATCTATGCCTTCCCCTTCGTCACCCCGCGCACCGCCAAGATGACGGCCGCCGCGGCCGCCCACCGGGCCGCCACCGGACGCAACCTCTTCGAGGACCTGCTGGAGGGGGCACGCGCCGCCGCCGAGCGGGTGGTGACGGCCGGCCGGCACTGGACCGCCTTCGTGCCCCGCGCCGCCCGCTGGCCGTACGAGGTCCACCTCTATCCGCACCGCCGCGTCCCCGACCTGACCCGCCTCACCGAGGCGGAGCGGGCCGAGTTCCCGGGCATCTACCTGGACCTGCTGCGCCGGTTCGACCGGCTCTTCCCGCTGCCGGGACAGCCGGGGCGATGGGTGCCCGCGCCGTACGTCTCGGCCTGGCACCAGGCGCCCCGCACCGACGGCGGGGAACTGGCCCTGCACCTGGAGCTGTTCACGGTCCGCCGGACCCCGGACAAGCTGAAGTTCCTCGCCGGGACGGAATCCGGGACGGAAGCCTTCATCAACGACGTGGCTCCCGAGACGGCCGCGCGGCGACTTCGGGAGGCCCTGGCGTGAGCCGGACCGTCCAGCGCGACGACGACCTCCGGGCGGACCGGGTCGCGGACACCTTCCGACAGCTCTTCGGCGGCTCCCCGGACGGGGTCTGGGCGGCGCCGGGCCGGGTCAACCTGATCGGCGAACACACCGACTACAACGACGGTTTCGCCCTCCCGATGGCCCTCCCGCAGACCACCCTGCTCGCCGCCCGGACCCGCACGGACGGGCGGCTGCGGCTGCACAGCGCGCAGGGCGACGGCCGGATCACCGACCTGGCGGTGGACGCGCTGGTCCCCGGCGCCGTGCCGGGCTGGGCCGGCTACCCGGCCGGCGTGGTCTGGGCCCTCGCCGAGGCGGGACACCCCGTCGGCCGGGGCGCGGACCTGCACTTCGACAGCACGGTGCCCACCGGCGCCGGTCTCTCCTCCTCCGCCGCGCTGGAGTGCGCGGTCGCCGTCGCCTACGACGATCTGTACGGGCTGCGGCTGGCCGGGCCCGAACTGGCCCGGATCGCCCAGCGTGCGGAGAACGCCTTCGTCGGCGTCCCCTGCGGGATCATGGACCAGATGGCCTCCGTCTGCTGCACCGCCGAGGCCGCCCTCCACCTCGACGCCCGCAGCCCCGAACACCACCGGCCGGTGCCCTTCGACCCGCACGGCCACGGGCTGCGGCTGCTGGTGATCGACACCGGCGTCACGCACGACCTCGGCGACGGGGCGTACGCCGCCCTGCGCGCGGGCTGCGAACGCGCGGCGGCGCTGCTCGGCCTGCCCGCCCTGCGCGACCTGCCCGCCGCGCAACTCCCGCGTGCCCTGCCCACCCTGCCCGCCGGACTCGCCCCCCTGGTCCGTCACGTCGTCACCGAGAACGCCCGGGTCACGGAGGCCGTCGCCCGGCTGCGGGAGGGCGATGTCGCGGCCCTCGGCCCGATCCTCACCGCCGGCCACGCCTCGCTCCGCGACGACTACCGCGTCTCCTGCCCGGAGACCGACCTCGCCGTGACCGCCGCCCTGGGGGCCGGGGCACTGGGCGCCCGGATGACCGGCGGCGGCTTCGGGGGCTCGGTCATCGCGCTGGTGGAGGCCGGCCGGGAGGGCACGGTGGGCGCCTCGGTCACGACCGCCTTCGGCACGGCGGGCCACCGCCCCCCGCGCATCCTCGACGTCGCCCCCGCCGCGGGCGCCGCCCGCATCGGGCCGCGGGCCCCGACGTCCACGCGGCGGCTGTGATGATGGACTGGTCATCAGACAGAGATCCGCACGAGGGGAGCGCCACCGCAGATGTCCATTTCCGGCTCCGGCCCGAGGCCGCCGACGATCGCCGATGTCGCACGGGTGGCCGGGGTGTCGCGCACGACGGTCTCGCACGCCCTCAACGGGATCGGCAAGGTCGACCCCCGGACCCGGGAGCGCATCAAGCAGGTCGCGGGCGAACTCGGCTACCGGCCCAACCTGCGGGCCCAGCGACTGAGGCGCGGGCAGGCCAGGGCGATCGCGCTCGCCTCGTCCATGCCGTTCGCGGTGGCCGGAGGGCCGTCCCGGCTGGGGTTCTACATGGAGGTCGCCGCCGCCGCGGCCGAGAGCGCCCTCGTCCACGACTACGCCCTGGTGCTCGTACCCCCCGTGATGTCCGGGTCCGCCCTGTACTCCGTCGACATCGACGGGGCCATCGTCGTGGAGCCCGACGTGGACGACGCGGCCGTTTCCGTACTGAAGGAGCGCGGGCTGCCCTACGTGGCACTCGGCAGGCCGGTGGCTCCCGACGAGGACGCATCGTACGTCGACCTGCACGGCGGGCTCGTCGCCGAGCTGCTGCTCGCACACCTCCACGAACAGGGCGCCCGGAAGCCCGCCCTCTTCATCGGCTCCGGGTCCCGGCACTCGTCGGTCGACGCGCGCGCCGCCTTCGAGCGGGCCGCCGGCACGTACGGCTGGGAGCCGATCGTCGCCACCGCCCCCGAGACGGGCGGCGAAGACGCCGGATACGAGGGCTGCGCGGCCCTGCTGGCCGAACACCCGGGAATCGACGCGATCTGCGCGCTGGTCGACGCCTTCGCGGTGGGCGCGGTGCGCGCGGTCCGGGACAGCGGGCGCTCGGTCCCGGACGACGTCATGGTCGTCACCCGGTACGACGGTCTGCGCGCCCGTACCTGCGAGCCGCCGCTGACCGCCGTCGACCTGCGCCTGGACCGGGCGGCATCCGATGCGGTGGACCTGCTGCTGGGCCGGCTGCGCGGGGAGACCACCGGCACCAGGGTGGTGACGGCTCCGGAGCCGCGGGTGATCGCCCGCGCCTCCTCCCTGCGCGGCACGGCGACGCGGTGAACCCCGCCGCCGGGTCCGGTGCAGGGGGCCGGGTCCGGCGGCGGGGCGTTCGGGGCAACACGGCAGGGACGTGGCCCCGGTTCATGGGGTGCGGGTCAGAGCCCGATCATGAGCACCAGCCCCGAGACCAGGGCGAAGACCAGCACGAACAGACGCATCCGCCGGGCGTCCAGCCGGTGGTGGACCAGGCGGCTCAGCCACGCCCCCACGGCGATCGCGGGCACGAGCGCGAGCGCCCACCCCAGGTCCGCGGGATTGCCCTTGCCCGTCGCGAACAGCAGCAGCAGCGAAGCGACCTCACCGACGAGGAAGCACGCGGCCACGGTGGAACGCAACTCGGCGGGCGGCCGGTGCTGGTAGACGAGCGCCAGCGGTGGCCCGCCCACTCCCGTGGCGGTCTCCGTCAGGCCCGTCACCACGCCCGCGCCCACATAGGCGGCGCGGCCGGGCGTGAACGCGGGCGCGGCCAGACTCACCACGGCCGCCAGCACGGTGGCGAGGCCCACGAACAGGCCGAGCCGCTGGTCCGGGATCAGCCAGAGCAGCGCCAGACCGCCGGGCGTGGCCGCGATCCGCGCGGCGGTGATCCAGCCCGCGCCCCGCACATCAAGCGAGGCCCTTTCGCGCCAGGCGACGTACACGTTGAGCGGAATCATCGCGGCCAGCACGAACACCGGGAGCAACCCGGGATCGAGGATGCCCGCGACCGGGGCGACGATCAGGGCGAAGCCGAGCCCGCTGCTCCCCTGCACGAACGCGGCGGCGGTCACCGTGAGGGCGAGCACCACCAGGATCATCGGGGTCACCGCGCGGTGCTCCGTTCCCGTGCCTGCGTGGAGGTGGGGTGCACGCGGGTGATGGCGGCCCTGCCGACGGTCGCCCGGGCCAGGCCGGCCGCCTGCCGCACGAGGGCGGGGCCGTCCCAGCCGACGGGGCTGCCGCGCCACAGGCGCATGCGTCCCGCGACGAACACGGCGCTGATCTGGTCGCGGTTGCCCCGCCGGACCAGCTCCCAGGGCAGGTCCCAGGACAGGGCGAGCTCCGGGTTGGTGACGTCGACGAGGAGGAAATCGGCGGCCAGGCCCTCGGCGATCGTGCCGGTCCGCGCGCCGAGACCGACGGCGTCGGCGCCGCCCCGCGAGGCGTGCTCCAGCCAGGTCCAGCCGGCGCCGCACGAGGAGTCGCCGGTGACCAGCCCGTAGGCGATCCGCTGGGCGAACTCGGCCGCCTCGGCGAGCCGGAACCCGTCGCCCCTGGTGCCGTCCGTGCCGAGGCCGAAGCGGACGCCGCGCTCGGCCAGGGCGGTCGCGGGCGCGACGGCGTTGCCCTTCCAGGCGCTGGCGACGGGGTTGTAGCTGACCGCCGTCCCGGTGTCGGCGAGCAGGGTGAGCTCGCGCGGCGTGAGGAGGGTCGCGTGCGCGGCGAGCAGCTGGGGGCCGAGCGCGCCGATCGCGTGCAGGTACTCCAGGGGGCGCAGCCCGTGGCTGACGAGCGAGCGTTCCACACCGGCCAGGTGCTCGTTCACGTGGATCTGGACCACGGCCCCGGACTCGGCCGCGAGGCGGGCCGTGCCCCGTAGCGTCTCCTCGGTCGCCGCCTCGGGGACGGAAACGGCGAGGGAGGGGTGCACCAGCGGGTCGTCCGCGTAGCGCGCGAGATGCTTCTCGGCCTCGGCCAGGACGGCGGGATCGCCGTTGTCGGCGTCGTTGCAGACCAGTCCGAGCACGCACCGGATGCCGGCGTCGCGCGCGGCGGACGCGACGACCTCGACGTCGACACCGGCGCGGGTTCCGGCGTCGGCAACGGTGGTGAAACCGCCGCGCAAGGCTTCGTACGCGGCCAACTTGGCGGCCACGTAGCCCGATTCCTCGTCCAGCGCGCCCTCCAGCGGCACCCACACCCGGCGGAAGATCTCCGAGGGCTCCCCGAAGGCGAGGGCGGAACCGAAGCTCTGCGTGAGGTGGTGGTGGGAGTCGACGAAGCCGGGCATCAGGACGTGGCCGGGCAGCGGTACGGGGTGGAGGTGCGGATGCGCGCGCACCAGCTCCTCGGCCGGTCCCACGGCGCGGAAGGAGCCGTCGGCGACGACGACCGCATGGCCGTCGGCGGGACCTTCGGGCAGCAGCACGGCGTCCGGAAGCAGCAGCAACGGGTGTGCGCCGTCCAGGAGTTCGGGGGTGAGCTGGTTCATGAATTGCTTTCCGTACGGGGGGTGGCCAGTCGGGCGGCGATGCCCGGCCTGATGTGGTGGAAGAGGATGTTGAGGACCGCGGCGACGGTCGCGCCGACGGCCACGCCGCTTTCCAGGAGGATGCGGACGTTCGGCGGGAAGCCGCCGTACACGCCGGGAACGAGGATCGGCAGCAGGCCGAGCGCGAGCGCCACCGCGCAGACGAAGGTGCTCGTGTGCTTGTCGAGGTCGGAACGGCCCAGCATCTGCACACCGAGCACGGTGATCACCGCGAAGACGACCATCGCGGTGCCGCCGACGACCGCGGCGGGGATGACGCTGATCGCCCGGGTCACGGGCGCGAGGAACCCGATGACGATCAGGACGAGACCGGCTGCCGCGGTCACGAACCGGCTGCGTACTCCGGTGACGCGGACGATGCCGATGTTCTCGCCGCTGGTGACCATCAGCGGCAGTCCGAAGAAGCCGCCGAAGAGCGAGGTGAGCGCGTCGCCGCGGACGGTCTTGGGGACGGCCGTGCGCGTGTCGATCTCCTTGCCGACGGCTTCGGCGTTGATGACGGTCTGGCCGGTCGCCTCCGCCATGGAGGCGAGGCTGTAGAGCATCAGCGGCAGCGCGGCGAGCAGGTTGAACTGGGGGGAGCCGAACGGCATCAGCTGCGGCACGGTGAGCAGACCGCCGTCGGCGGCGCGGCCGAAGTCGATGGCGCCGACGATCCAGGCGAGGGCGGTGCCGGCCAGCAGTCCGAGCATGACCGCGAGCTGGCGCAGGATGCCGCTGAAGAGCAGGTAGAAGAGGACCGTGAAGCCGATGGTGGCCAGGCCGAGACCGAGGTTGGTGGGATCGGCGAAGCCGGGCCGGCCGGGGCGCCCGGTGACGAGGACGGCGCCGACCTTCACCAGGTTGACGCCCACGATGACGATCATCGTGCCGATGACGAGGGCCGGGAAGAAGGCCAGCAGCCTCGAGAAGACCGGCAGCACGACGAAGATGAAGGCGGCGGTCAGGAGCACCGCGCCGGTGGCCGTGGGCAGGCCGTGCTGTTCGGCGATGGCGAGGAACAGGATGAGGGGCGCGCCCCCCGGCAGCATCACGAACGGCAACCGAGGCCCGAACTTCCACGGGCCGAGCGACTGGATCAGGGATCCGGCGCCGGAGAGCACGAAGGCCGCGGAGAGCAGGTTGACGGTGAGGCCGGGGCTGAGGTGGAGGGTCGCGCTCATCAGGAAGATCGCCGAGATGGGGGTGGCGGCCATGACGAGGACGTGCTGGATGCCGAAGAGCAGGATCCGGCCGAGGGGCCGGGACTCGTCGACGGGGTGGGGCGTGGCGGGGGCGGGCGTGGGTGCGGTCGCCGGGTGCTCCGCACCGGGCAGGGTCTGGCGGGGACTTGACACGTTCGAGCTCCGTTCGGGGGCGGTGCTGCACGCTCGGATGTTTCAGCCGCGATCCGGCCCTGGACGGAGAGCCAAATCGATTTGGCCAAATCGATTTGGCCGCCAGTATCCGAGGGCGGCGGCCCAGCGTCAAGAGGGGGCGGAACAGGAGCCCGGCTGCGGCCGGGCACGTGCCCGGAGAAACCGGGGGCCTCGCCGCCGGGAGGCCCGCGCTCCCGCCGGCCGGAGCCGCGGGTGCGCGCACGCCGCGTCGCGGACCCGTTGCCCGTGGAGCCCTGAGGAGTGTCGTCCGCCGGCCGCCCGAAGGGCGGGACCGGTGGGGTCCGGTGCGTGCGGTCGCAGGGCGGAAGAGGAAATCGACGCGGAACGTCGGTGACCGACGACGACGCGGCGAGCGCACCTGCCAGACCCCGCCGGCCAGGCGGGACTTCGACGACGCGACCTACGGGCGTCCGGCCGGTCAGACCGGATCGGCTGGGGGTGTCGTACGGATCAGGCCGCATGGGGGAGCGGTGTCCGGTGCCGTGCATCGCAAGCGGACGAGGGAGTCGGCGCGGAGCCTCGGCGAGTGAGGACGACGCGGCGAGGTGCGGTGCCGGACACCGCGAGCCCGGCCTGATCCGTGCGACGCCCTCCAGCGGTGCAGGCTGCCGCGAGCCCGGCCCGATCGGCAGGATTCGCCCTGGCCGTCTCTTTCGGAGCGTGCGGCTCGCCGGCACCGCACCGGCCCGCGGTGCCGGGGCGAGCCCGAGTGCCTCCGCGTTGTGGCGGGCGCCGCGGTGGCCGGGGGGTCAGGCGAGGCCCAGTACGACCGGACCGCCCGCCCCGTCGACGAGGGCCGTCCACGCCGGCGAGAGCCGCATCGAACGGGCCGGTGACACCCGCCCCGGGATCCGCCGGCGCCACAGCAGTCGGCCGTCCTGGCGGGCCGCCACCACCGGGGCGGTCAGCGGCGCCGCGGACCGCAGCAGCAGCGGCCGCGCCGCGGTGCCCGTGATCCGGTTCGGTGCCACCCACACCAGCGGGGGACGGACCAGCAGCGGCGGCCCGGGCTCCGGCCATGAGGCTCCGGACAGGTGTGCCCGTACCGGGGCCACGGCGGCGGCACCTTCCGAGGCCGCGGTCGCGGCCCGCTCGATGCCGTGCAGGGCGTTGCCGACCGCGAAGACACCCGGCGCCGACGTACGGAACGAGGCGTCTACGCAGGGGCCGCGCGTGCCCGGATCGAGCTCTATGCCGCCGCGGCGGGCCAGCTCGTGGTCGGGGATCCAGTCGCCGGTGAAGACCACCGTGTCGCAGGCGAGCCACCCCGACCGCCCGTCCTCGTGGCGCACGGCCACGCCCGACAGGCGGCCTCGGCCGCCCAGTTCGGTCACGGTCGTGGCCGTGAGCAGCGGTACCCCGGGCAGGGCGGCGCCGCGGCGGAGCTCCGTCACCACGGCCACCACCTCCGCACCCGCCCGGCGCAGCGTGCGCACCGCGTGGCGGGCCACCGGTTCGGCCCCCACCACCACGGCGCGCCGGCCGACGTCCTGCCCGTACAGGTGGACCGACTGCTGCAACTCCCCGCTGGTCAGCACGCCCGCCGGCCGGGAACCCGGTACCAGCCGGGCGCTGCGCGGGCGCTCCCGGGCGCCCGTGGCGAGGACGACGGCCCGGGCCGTGATCCGCTCCAGGCCCGCCGGGCCCGTGGTCTCCAGGGACAGCGGGCCGGCCCAGCCGGTGGCGCTCACCCCCGTACGGACCGTGGCGCCGGCCGCCACCGCCGACTCCGTCGACCGCCGTGCGTACGCCGGTCCCGTGAGCCAGGGGCGGGGGAGCCCCCCGAACCCGCCGTGGTGGCAGTGGCGCGGCACCCCGCCGGCGTCCGGCTCGCGTTCCAGGACCTCGATCCGGCCCGCACCGGCCCCCGCGAGGCCGGCGGCCAGGGCCAGCCCGGCGGGCCCGGCGCCGACGACCAGTACGTCGACCGTGCGGCCCGTACGCCCTGTGCGCCCCGTGCGGTTCACCGGCGGGCCTCCTCGAACAGCGCGCGGACGGCGGCCCCGCAGTGGAAACCCTGGCACCGGCCGCCCCGCGCCCGCGTACGCCGCCGCAGCCCGTCCAGGGAACCGGGCGGGACCGGCCCCGCGAGCGCGTCGCGGATCTCCCCGCGGGTCACCCGCTCACAGTGGCAGACGATCCTGCCGTACTCCGGATCGGCCGCGATCATCTCCGCGTCGCGGTACGGCCGGGGGAACGCCTCGCCGAGGTTCGGCATCCGCACCGGCTCCAACTCCCGTGCGCCCGCGACCGGCAGACCCCCGTCGGCGAGCAGCTCCACCACGTGGGCGGCGATCGCCATCGAGGCGGTCAGGCCCGTCGAGCGGATCCCGCCCACGGTGACGTACCGCTGCGCGGGGTGGCCCCGGATCGCGTAGTCCTCGTCCCCGGTGGCGGCCCGCAGCCCGGCGTACACGGCGGTGACCTCCTCCTCCAGGAGCGCCGGCAGGATGCGCCGGCCCTTGTCCCGCAGCAGCGCGAGCCCCTCGGCGGTCGAACCGGTGTCCGTCTTGTCGTCCAGGTCCTCGGCGGTCGGCCCGAGCATCACGTTCCCGTACACCGTCGGCGACACCAGCACCCCCTTGCCGAGGGGGCCGGGTACCGGGAGCAGGATGTGCCGCACCAGGCCCCGGGCGAGCTCGTCGAAGACGATCAGCTGGCCGCGCCGGGGCGTCACGGTGAAGTCCGCATGGCCGAGGAGCCGGTCGATCTCGTCGGCGTACAGGCCCGCCGCGTTGACGAGGTGGCGGGTGCGCAGGAGTCCCCGCCCGGTGGACACCAGGTGCGGCTCGCCGGGAGTGACGTGCTCGACGCGGCAGTTGAGGTGCAGATCGGCGCCGCCGCGCACCGCCTGCACCGCGTACGCCAGCGTGGTCGTCCAGGGGCAGATGACGGACTCGCCCGGCACGTCGAGCGCCCCCAGCACCCCGGGCCCGAGCTCCGGTTCGCGGGCCCGTACCTCCTCGGCCGTCACGATCCGGGCCGCCCGGTAGCCATTGCGCACCGCCTTGTCGGCGAGGCCCGGCAGCGCGGCCCGCTGCTCCTCGTCCCAGGCGACGAGGAGCGCCCCGAGCGGTTCCACCGGGATGCCGGTGTCGGCGGCGTAGGCCGTGAGCAGCCGCTGTCCCTCCCGGACGAGCCGGGCCTCCAGGGAGCCGGGCACCGCGTCGAAACCGGTGTGCAGGATGGCGGTGTTGGCCTTGGAGGTGCCGTCGCCGACATCGTCGGAGGCGTCGAGCAGGGCGATCCGCAGGGGGAGCCGGGCCAGTTCGCGGGCGATCGCCGAGCCCACCACGCCGGCCCCGATGACCGTCACGTCGTACTCCCCGCCCGGCAGAGCCCCGCGGGTGGTCACGGTCATGCCGGGCCGTCGCCGACGAGCAGGGCGGACACCGCCGACCGGAACCGTGCGCGGCGCTCCGCCGCCTGCCCCGCGCCCGCCTTCGGCTCGTAGACGGCGGACGGCTTCCACTGCGGGACGGCCTCGTGGACGCTCAGGGAGGGATCGAGCCCGAGCCGGGCGACCGCGCCGACGCCGAGCGCGGTGGCGTCCGGCAGCGCCGACACCTCGACGGGCAGCTGGAGCAGATCGGCCTGGGCCTGCATGAGCAGCGCGGACCGGGTCAGCCCGCCGTCGACGCGCAGGGCGGCGAGCGGGGTGCCCCGGTCGGCGGCGACGGCGTCCGCGAGCTCCGCGACCTGGGCGGCGATGCCGTCGCACAGGGCGCGCACCAGATGCCCGGCCGTGGTGTCGAGGCCGAGACCGGTGACCGAGCCCCGCAGATCCCCCCGCCACCACGGGGCGGCGAGCCCGGCGAGGGCGGGGACGAAGGTGACGCCGCCCGCGTCCGGGACGCTGCCGCCCACGGCGTCGATGTCGCCGGCGCCGGAGATCACGCCGAGATCGGTGAGCCAGCGCACGGCGGACGCTGCCGTGTACACCTGCCCGTCCAGGCAGTAGGCGGTCCGTCCGCCGAGCCGCCAGGCCACGCAGCCGGCCAGCCCGGAGGTGCTGCGGCGCGGAACCGGGCCGGTCTGCGCGAGCAGGAACGCCCCGGTTCCGTACGTGCACTTGGCCGCGCCGGGCTCGGTGGCGCTCTGGGCGAGCAGGGCGGCCTGCTGGTCGACGAGCAGTCCCGTCAGCGGCAGCTCGGGGCCGAAGGCGGTGGTGGTGCCGACGCGTGCGTCGGCGTCGACGATCTCCGGCAGCCGCTCGCCCGCGAGGCCGAAGGCGTCGAGGGCCGCGTCCGACCAGCCGACGGTGTCGAGGTCGAGCAGCTGGGTGCGGCCCGCGGTGGCGGCGTCCGTGACGAAGGCGCCGGTGAGACGGTGCACCAGCCACACGTCGCTGGTCGTCACGACGCCGCGGCGGGTCAGGTGGCGGCGTATCCAGGTCATCTTGGGCGCCGCGAAGTACGGGTCCAGCGGCAGACCGGTCGCCTCGCGCAATGACGCTGCGTGCGGGGCCAGTTCGGTGCAGAGCTGCTCGGCGCGCCGGTCCTGCCAGACGATCGCGTCGGTCAGCGGCTCACCGGTCGCCGGGTCCCAGGCCAGCACGGTCTCGCCCTGGTTGGCCAGACCCACCGCCGCCACCGGCTCGCCGGCCGCCGCCAGCGCGGCGCGACCGGCGTCGACGACCGAGGTCAGCAGCTCGTAGGGGTCGGCCTCCACCCGGCCGCCCGGCAGGTACCGGGGCCGTACGGGTGCGGAGCCGGAGCCGATGACCCCGCGTACCGGACAGACGACGAGGGCCTTGGTCCCCGACGTGCCTTGGTCGACGGCGAGTACCGGGCCCGTCATCAGCGCTCCGTCCCTGGTGTCGCACGATGGATCGTCCGTGGGAAGCCTTCACCAGCCGAGGACGTGCGTCAAGATCCGCAAGTCCGCGGCGGAATGGAGATGACTGACTGTCACATGGTCTTGGTGGCTTGATGGTTGCGTTCGAACAGGAATGTGGATCGGCGTGACCGGGCTCCCTTTATAGTGATCGCCGATCAACGGGGGACTGATGACCACGACCACCGCACGACGCGCCCGTCCGGGCCGCCGCCCGTCCACCGGGGCGAGGTGATGGCGGGGAGCGACTTCCGGCCCGTCTACCACCCCGCCGGCCACGACGACGAGCTGCGGGCCGCCGTCCAGGACCTGCGCACCGGCCGCTGGGTGTCGATGGCGCGCCTACTCGAACGGACCGACCGCTGGGGCCTGTGGACCCAGCGCACCCAGGTCCTCGCCGCGGTCGCCGCGGGCTCCGACGTGGTCCGGGCCTGGCGGGCCGAAGAGCCGCACAGCGTCGCCGCGACCGTGATGCACACCCGGGTCACCGTCGAACGGGCCGTCCGCGCCCACCGCGCCGGACACCCCCGCACCGGCGAGCTGTGGCAGGAGGCCTGGAGGGCCTGCCGGGACACCGCCGCCATCAGCCCCGCGGACCCCGTGCCCTGGGTCTGCCTGCTCGCCCTCGCCCTCCTCGACGAACACCGCCGGATGGAGGAACACCGGCTTCCGCCACCCGGCCGGATGCTGCCCGCCGGGCCCTGGGGCATCCTCGCCGAGGCCGACAGGCGGGACCCGCACAACCGCGAGGCGTACCACCGCATGCTCCAGTTCGTGTACGCGAGCACACCCGGACCGCTCTCCCAGGCCGCCACCTTCGCCCAGTGGGCGGCCGGTTCCGCCGCGCCCGGGTCGCCCGTCCACGTCCTGCCGCTCTACGTGCACGTCGAACGCTACCGCCGCGAAGGCGGCCAGGAGAGGGCCCTGGACCTGCACTGGGTCGCCGAGGACGCCCTCCGCGACGCCATCCGCGCCCTGGAGACCTGGTTCCGCCACGCCGACGCGCGGCTCGCCTCCCCGCTCGATCTGAACCATCTCGCCCATGCCCTGTGGGGAGCCCTCCGGTTCGACGAGGCGGCCGCGGTCTTCGGCGCGCTGGGCCGCTACTGGACCGCCCTGCCGTGGGCCCACCGGACCCGTGACCCGGCCGACCGGGCCCTGGCCGAGGAGGTGTTCCTGGAGGCCAGGTCCCGCAGCCTGGCCGGCCGGAACTGACCGCGCTTCCCGATACGACGACCGTTCCCCCCACCCCCGGAGGTACCGCCATGTCCCGAACCGCACCGGCCGCTCGCCAGGACCACAAGGCCCCGCCCCGGCAGGACGAGGAGGAACGGCTCAGAGAACTCGGCTACCAGCCCGTCCTCGCCCGCAGGATGGGCGGCTTCGGCAACTTCGCCATCAGCTTCTCGGTCATCTCCGTCCTCTCCGGCTGCATGACGCTGTACGGCTTCGGCATGGGTGCCGGCGGCCCGGCCGTGATGCTGTGGGGCTGGGCCGGTGTCGGCCTCTTCGTGCTCTGCGTGGGCCTCGCCCTGGCCGAGGTGACCAGCGCCTACCCCACCTCGGGGGCGCTCTACTACATGGCCGACCGGCTCGGCGGACGCCGCTGGGGCTGGTACACGGGCTGGCTGAACCTGCTCGGCCTGCTCGGCGCCATCGCCGGGATCGACTACGGCGCCGCCCTGTTCACCGGAGCCTTCCTCAACCTCCGGTTCGGTTTCGTGCCCACGCCCGGATCGACGTTCCTGATCTTCCTGGCCATCCTGCTGCTGCACGCCGCGCTCAACCTCTTCGGCGTCCGCCTCGTCAGCGTGCTGAACTCCGTCAGCGTCTGGTGGCACCTGGCCGGTGTCGCCGTGATCGTCGGCGCCCTGGCCCTCGTCCCCGACCACCACCAGTCGGCCTCGTTCGTCTTCACCGAATTCGTCAACGACACCGGCTGGGGCAACCCGCTCTACGTGGCCGCGGTCGGCCTCCTGCTCGCCCAGTACACCTTCTCCGGCTACGACGCCTCCGCCCACCTCTCGGAGGAAACCTCCAACGCCTCCGTGTCGGCCGCCAAGGGCATCGTCCGCTCCATATGGGTCTCCTGGATCGCCGGGTTCGCCCTGCTCGCGGGTCTCACCTTCGCCATCCAGGACTACGCGGCCGTCCAGGGCACCGCCACCAACGTTCCGCCCGCGCAGATCTTCCTCGACGCCCTGGGCTCCGGCGGCGCCACCGCCCTGCTGCTCGTCGTCATCGTCGCCCAGCTCTTCTGCGGCAATGCCGAGGTCGCCGCGGCGAGCCGGATGGTCTTCGCGTTCAGCCGCGACAACGCCCTCCCGGGCTCCGCCCTGTGGCGCAAGGTGAGCAGCCGTACGCAGACACCGGTCCCGGCCGTCTGGCTCGCGGTCGCCGTCGCGGCCGTACTGACCCTCCCGTCGCTCTACTCCGCCACCGCCTACGGGGCCGTGACGGCCATCAACGTCATCGGCATCACGCCGGCCTACGCCATCCCGATCTACCTGCGGCTCCGCGCCGGCAACCGGTTCCGGCCGGGCCCCTGGAGCCTGGGCCGCTGGAGCAAGCCGATCGGCTGGACCGCCGTCGTCTGGGTGGCGATCGTGACCGTCCTGTTCTGCCTGCCCCAGAAGTCCCCCGTCACCGCCGGCACGATGAACTACGCGGTGATCGCCCTGGCGGTGGTGCTGGTCCTGGCCAGCGTGTGGTGGTACGCCGCCCGGCGCTCGTACGGCACCCCGTCGGCGTACGGGAACGCCCGCGAGCAGGCGGAGATCGCCGAAGGCATCGTCTGAGCCCACCCGGCGTCCCGCAACGGCCGCGACCCTCCCATGCGGCCCCTCGCACACCGGCGAGGCCCCCGGCCTGCCGAGCCGAGATGTCAGAGATCTCGCTCAGCAGTCCGGGGGCCTCGCCCGTCACGGCCTGCTCACCCTCACGCGATCGGTGGCCCCTCCGGGGAAGGGCCACTCGATACCGGGGCGCTCGCGGTGCCCGGGACCTCCCGGGACACCGGGGATGTTCAGTAGTCGATGCGGTCGGTCTTCGCCAGCCACGCGTCGAACGGCGCCGTACGGTTCGGCAGGTCCAGCCGCGTGATCGCCGTCGGCCAGTTCGCCTGGGGGTTCGTCGCGAACAGGTCGTAGAACTTGCGGTCGTCGAAGCCGGCCACCGCGGCATCGTCCCGGTCGGCGGCGAACACGATCCGGTCGACCCGCGCCCACAGGGCGGAGGAGAGACACATCGGACACGGCTCACACGAGGTGATCAGCACGCAGCCCGCGAGGGAGAAGGTGTCCAGCTCCTTGCAGGCGGCACGCATCGCGCTTACCTCGGCGTGCGCCGTCGGGTCCAGGGTCGCGGTGACCTGGTTGTTCCCGATGGCGACGATGTCGCTGCCCTTGGCGACCAGAGCACCGAACGGACCGCCGCCGTTCATCACGCTGTTGGTGGCCACTCTGATGGCCTCGTCCAGCCAGGTGCGCTCGAGTTCCTGGATGCTGGCTTCTTGGATGTGTGCGGTCATGGTCACTCCTTGGTCGCTTCTTTCGGAGACGGTGGGGACTCTCCCCGGATGTTCTGCCCGGGCGGGATTTGGCACCCGCGGCAGCAAGTTGCCCCCGCAGGCGCCGCCGTGAGGTCGTCTCGGCCGATGGCTTGCCTGGGGGAGATCAGCGCCGCTAGGCGCCGAGGGTGTGCTCCGGTGCGACCGGTGTGTGGGTCAGGTTCAACCCCGTCGCATTGCGGATGGCGTTCACGACTGCCGGGGTCGCGGAAAGGGTGGGCGGTTCGGCGACTCCACGCACGCCGAAGGGCTCGGTGAGGTCCAGCGCGGCGCGGGCGGGAGAACTCGGGTCGATCATGAAGAAGCCTCCACTGTCGCTGAACCGGCCGTGGCCCTGGCGGGGGCCTCGGCCTTGCGGGAAGCGGCCGTGCGGGTCGTGCGCGGGGTGGGCGCGGCCGATCCCATGCTGGTGCCCACCTTTCCGTATTCGAGGTCGAGTGAAATCGCGAAGTCGTGTGCCGGACGGGCCGCCGCCGCATCGCCGCCGAGTAAGTCCACGGCAACCCGTTCCTTGCTTGTTTGTCACTTCTGTGAGGAGTACGAGGAGTACACAGGCAACCGAGTGATGTCAGCCAGGGGCGGAAAACATGAAGACGCCCGCAGGCTGGGGCCGGGTATTCGTAGACTCCTACAACGTCCACGCAAGCGGAATCAGACATTCCGGGTGGAGGTGGGGCCGAACCCCTCCGCGGTGCAGGTCAGAGGGGGTGGAAGCGGCCCTCGCGGCTGGGGCGATCCGGCGTTGCCGACGGCCGCGGCCGTGGCTTGCGGAGGGTCCCGCCAGGCGTGTCCTGCCGGCTTGAAAGCTCGCGGCCACCCGCCCCGGGGGTGGCCGGGGTCACAGCGGGGCCCGCGGGGCGGGTGGCGACACAAAGGCCAGTTCAGCGACGTGACGGTTACGGATAGTGGTCGGCAGGGGGTGAGGGGCGTCGGGGCTCGGGTCGGGGCCGCGGAGGTCCCCGTCGCGGCGGCGCCGTCCGGGGCGCGGTGCGGCCCCGGCTCGGCGACCGGGTGGGTGGGGCGGTGGCCGGTTCCAGCCGGCGTCTGCGGACCTCCCGAAGCGCCCCAGCGTCGGGTCGCATGCGGAAGGGTCGTCGGCGGCCGCCCAGGTCGCGCGGTGCGTGGCGGCCGGCAGGCGCTCGGCCGCCGCCGTCTCCGGTGCCGGCTCCGCCGTGGACCCCGGGCGCTGCTCCGGACTGGCTGACCGGCGGTGGTTGGGGCCGGCACTTCCCCCGGGCGGCAGGTCGCGGGGGAGAGGTGTGTCCGACCCGGAAATGTCCGATCCGTCCGGTGGTGCCCGAGGGCGGGCACGGTCCGCGTCGACCTTGAGCCGCCCTTGCGTGATATCGACGGTTTCGGCGACGGTCGGCACCGCATCGGCGTTCCGCTTCCGGGGCCGGCCGACCATG
This sequence comes from Streptomyces sp. NPDC088762, assembly GCF_044750905.1. Taxonomy (NCBI): domain Bacteria; kingdom Bacillati; phylum Actinomycetota; class Actinomycetes; order Kitasatosporales; family Streptomycetaceae; genus Streptomyces; species Streptomyces sp. NPDC088762. Next base: position 109,805 of record NZ_JBIVKT010000014.1, on the reverse strand, counting down.
ACGCCCGGCGCCAACTCCCGCGGGTTACTGCCGAGTTCAGCGGCCAAAAAGCGGACGACGGTGCGGCGCAAGGTTGTTGTAGAAGTCTACGAAGAGCCATTCCGGCTCGAGCGTTCTCACGGTTCCCGCACCGGCCGGATCCGCTCGATCGGTCTCTGCACTCTGCACGCAAGTCCCTGCTGCGGCAAAGGAGCGGAGGTCGGCCCGTGTGCAGGTCACCGGACCCGCTGGTAGCGTCGATTACATGCGTTCCGCCCGTATTGTCGCGGCGTTGTCCTGAGGGCAGCCGGCGGCCGGCAGAGGAACGGGATCACATGGCAAGACACAGCTTCCGTATCGGGGCAGCGGCCGCCGGGCTCGGTCTGGGCTGCCTCACAGCCCTGGCCCCGAATGCGGCGGGCGCTGCACCACCCCGGGCCGGTGCCCCCGGTACCACCGGGCCCGGCAAGGTCATCGCGTCGCGCTTCGTGCCGGGTCCCTGCCCCAGGACGCCTGAGCCGATCGAAGCGCTGGCCACCGCCCGGTGCGGCTTCCTCGAGGTTCCGGAGAACCGTGCCCGTCCCGACGGACGGAAGATCAAGCTGGCCGTGGCCGTCGTTCCGGCCGCCTCGGCGAAGCCCGCCGCCGACCCCGTGGTGTTCATGTCGGGCGGCCCCGGTGGCGAGACGTTCGACGACATTCCGTTCCTGGTCGACTCCGGCCTCAACCGGGACCGCGACCTGATCGTCATGGCCCAGCGCGGCAACCTCTACGACCAGCCCAACCTGGCCTGCCCCGAGCTGGACCGCCTCGCCGCACGGTCCGTGGGGCTCCCCTCCTACGCACCGCAGACGGAACGGCTCACGCTCGACGCGGTCAAGCAGTGCCGGGACCGCCTGACAGCCGACGGGACCGATCTCAGCGCCTTCAACAGCACTGAGAACGCAGCCGACTTCGCCGATCTGCGCACGGGTCTCGGCATCAAGCAGTGGAACGTCTACGGCCACTCCTACGGCAGCAACCTGGCCCTGACCTACCTGCGCCTGCACCCCCAGGGGGTCCGCGCGGTCGCGCTCGACTCGATCGCCCCTCCGCAGTCCGTCTCCCTGCCGTTCGCCTGGGCCAGTGCCCGGGAGGGGCTCGACAACCTGTACAAGGCCTGCGCGGCCGAACCCCGCTGCAAGAGCCGCTACCCGGACCTCGAGCGCACCCTGAACGAGCAGGTGAACAAGCTGGAGGCCCATCCTCTGACGCTGACCGTCCGGCCGCCGCAGGGAGGGGACCCGGTGAAGGTCGTCCTCGACGGCGGTGCGGTGGTGAACCTGCTGGTCGCCAAGGCGATCCCGCTCGTCGACGTCCCGGCGGCGATCGAGGAACTGGGCCGCGGACGCCCGGAGCGCTTCGCCCGGGCCCGCGCCGCCGGTTCGGTCGAGGTCATCGGCCAGACCGCACACGGTCTGACGAATTCGGTGGTGTGCAGCGAGTGGGTGCCCGACCACTCGGCCTCCGACGTGCTGAACGCGGGCCGCCGCGCCTTCCCCGACTGGCCGGACCAGGTCCTGGCCCAGGCGCCCCAACTGGCGTTCCAGGAGCAGGTGTGCCGCGTCTGGAACGTTCCGGACCGCACCGCCACGCAGCGGGTGGCCCCCGTCAGCTCGGTGCCGACCCTCTTCCTCAACGGGACTTTCGACATGAAGACCGGGCCGAGCTGGGCGCAGAAGACGGCCCGAACGCTGCCCCACTCCACCACCGTGCAGATCCCCGGCATCGGCCACTGGACGGTCCCGCAGTCACCGTGCGCCCAGAAGGTGCTGGCGTCCTTCCTCGCCCGTCCGGCCGCGCCCGACACCGGCTGCGTGGCGGGGCTCAAGTGGGAACCGTTCACCATCACCCCGAAGTGACCAGGAGGGCAGATGGCACGCCCGCACGTACGGCGGTTGCGCACCAGGTCGGCCGCAGCGGCGACCGGGATCCTCGTGACCGGCCTGCTCGCGGCACCCGCGAGCGGGCAGGAGGAGACACCCGGACCCGCCACCGGCACGGTCGCCCGGACGGTGGGCGACGCCCGCTTCGAGCCGGGAGCCTGCCCGAAGACACCGGAGCCGATCCCCGAACTCAAGGGGGCCCGGTGCGGAACGCTCACCGTGCCCGAGAACCGCGCCGAACAGAGCGGCCGAACGATCAGGCTCGGCGTCGCGATCGTCCCGGCACTGGCCGACCAGCCCAAGCCCGACCCGGTCGTATGGCTGGCCGGAGGACCCGGCGACGACGCGGTCGGGGAGGCGAAGATGGCGGTCGACGGCGGCCTGAACCGCGACCGCGACGTCATCCTCATGTCCCAGCGCGGAACCTACTCGGCCGACCCGGCGCTCACCTGCCCCGACATCGACGAGTTCAACGCACGCGCGGTCGGCCTCGTCTACGACGCGCCGTCCACCGGGCGCGAGCACGTCGCCGCGACGAAGGCCTGCCGCGAGAAGCTGGCGGACAGCGGGGCGGACCTGGGTGCCTACAACGACATCCAGAGCGCCGCCGACTACGCGGACCTGCGCACCGCGCTGGGCCTCGGGGAGTGGAACCTCTTCGGCATCTCCTACGGGACCCACCTGGCGCTCACGTACATGCGCCTGCACCCGGAAGGCATCCGCTCGGTCGGCATCGACGGCATCCTGCCGCCCTCCAACGCCGGCTCGGCCACGGCCTGGAGCAGCGCCCGGCAGGGCTTCGACGGGCTGTTCAAAGCCTGCGCGCAGCAGCCTGCGTGCAACCGCCGCTACCCGAACCTGTCCGCCACCTTCGAACGCCTGGTCCGCGAACTGGAGGCCAAACCGGTCACCACCACCGTCACGCTGCCCGACAACCCGAAGCCCGTGAAGGTCGTCCTGGACGGCGGAGCGCTGGTGAACTGGATGACCTCCGCCACCCACGTCGCCCCCGGCGTCCCCCGCTCCCTCGACGAGCTGGCCCACGGCAAACCGCAGCGCGTCGCCGAACAGTGGGCGGGCGGCAAGCACAGCCCACAGGCCATCGGCAGGGTCTCCCACGGCCTCGCCTACGGCGTCTTCTGCAGCGAGTGGACCCCGTACGAAACCGAGGCCCAGGCCCTCCGGGCCGGCCGGGAAGCCTTCCCGGACTTCCCCGCCTCGGTACTGGCCCAGGCACCGCAGCTCACCTTCCTCCGGGCGGACTGCGACGCGTGGAACGTTCCGGCGGCCCCCCGCTCGATCCGGGACGCCACGCGCAGCGACATCCCGACCCTCGCCCTCTCCGGCGGCTTCGACTCCCAGACCGGCGCCGACAACGGCCCGTACGTCGCCCGCACCCTGCCCCGGGCCACCGTCGTCACGGTCCCCTACGTGGCCCACGTGGTCTTCGCCACCTCGAAGTGCGCGCAGGCCATCACCGCCTCCTTCTTCGACACCCCGACCGCCCCGAACACCGACTGCATCAAGGACCTCAAGCCCCCGAAGTTCGAGACCGCTCCTTGAGACGACCTCGCAGAAAGAAGGTGGTGTCCGTGAACCGGATGGTGTCGTTGTGCACCGCCGGGGGCCTCATGGCCGCGGTCGCACTGGCCGGCGTGGCGAACCCGCAGGCGTACGCGGCCGGCGACGACCGCCTGAAACGCAGCGCCGATGTTCTCCGGCAGCTGGTCCCGTCTCCCGACGACCCGGGCTGTGCGGCAGCCGTCGGCAAACGGGGGAACGTCGTCTGGGAGGCGGGGAGAGGGAAGGCGGACCTGGCGACCGGGCGCGCCATCACCTCGAAGACGGTCTTCGACATGGCGTCCAACTCCAAGCAGTTCACCGCGGACGCCGTCCTCCTGCTGGCCGGGCGGCACCGACTCGCGCTGAAGGACCCCCTGTCCGATTACCTCGACGACCCGCCCGCCTGGACGCGGTCCGTCACCCTGGGCGATCTGATGCGTCACACCAGCGGCATCACCGACTACCAGGACCTGCTGGAGGCCAAGGGGACCAAACTGACGGATCCGGCCGGCCAGAAGGAAGCGATCGCGGCCATCCTCGCCTCACAGCCGGAAGGCCCGCCGGGCGAGCGCTTCTCCTACTCCAACTCCAACTACGTCCTCCTGGCGCACGTCGTCGAGCGCGTCAGCGGCAAGCCGTTCCCGGCCTTCCTCCAACAGGAGTTCTTCACCCCGCTGCACCTGCGCATGGTTCTCTCCCCGGCGGTGGACGTTCCCGGCAAGGCGAAGTCGTACGACGGCGAGGACGGCTCCTTCACACCGAACTCCTCCCCCTGGAAGCAGTACGGAGACGGGTCCGTCCAGACCACCCCCGGAGAGTTCGTCCGCTGGGCCGACAACTACCGGACCGGTCGCATCGGCGGAACACAGCTGCTCACCGGAGTCACGGAGGGAGCGGTGAGCGTGGGTGACGTGCTGCGCGGGCGCGGAATCGAAGAAGGGCGCTACGGGGCCGGGATCCTCCTCCTCCCCGACAAGAGCCTCGTGCACCGCGGCGACTGGGAGGGGTTCCACAGCACCTTCAAGGTGAGCCCGGACCGCAACACCGCCGTCACGGTCGTGTGCAACGTGGACTCGCCCGACCATTTCCGCGCGGCCAACCAACTGCTGGACATCTGGACCAAATGAGCGGGGTACCGGACCTTGACCGGTTCGGAACGATGCCTCACATGACTCCGGCCGGTTCCCGGCCCGGTCCCATCCCCGTCGCCGGACCCGGGTCCGCTTCCGGCACCGGGAGCGGCATCTCGAAGTGGACGGTTCCGAATCCGCCGTGCTCGCCGGTGGTGCGGGCGTCGAAGATTTCGGTGGCCATGCTGCGCCAGAAACCTTCCGCGCCGGGGATGTCGACGTTGGTGTGCAGGTAGATGCGCTCGTAGCCGGGCACGGACGCGGCGAACGCGCAGGCGGTGTGCACCATCGCGCGGGCCAGCCCGTGCCGCCGGTGTTCGGGGCGTACGTACACCCGCAGTAGCTGTGCGGTCCGTCCCGAGGGGTAGCGCTCGGCCAGGCGCCGCGGGTGCGGCGGGTGGGCGGGGCCGCGCGAGGTGAGCGCGGTGGTGCCGACCACCTCGCCGTCACCGCGTACGGCCACCACGAGGGTGTGCCGGGGATGGCGCAGGTAGGTGCCTTCGAGGTCGACGACGTCGGGGTGCCAGTGCGGCACGTACCCGTAGGTGAACTCCCGGTAGAAGGTGTCCAGCATGACGCTCCGAGCGCCGGCCACGTCCTCGGTTCTCGCGTGCCGCACCGTGTACGGCCCCACCCTCTGATCCCGCGTCAGCTCTGTCATCACACTCCGCCTCTCCTGCTCCGGGGGACGCAGGCTATCGGAAAACCGCCGTATTGGAAATGAAAACGATTTCCTATAACGTCTGGGTCGCACGGAGCCGACGGCAGTCTTGGGAGGAAGTCCGATGGGACATCTGCTGATGATCGAAAGCTGGGTGGGGTCGATGAGCAGGCTGCTGCCCAGGGCCATCCGCGAAGACGGGCACGAGTTCACCTTCGTCACCCGCGACCTGCACCACTACCTGCGCTCGGCCCCCGCGGGCGACGGGCCGCACCCGCTGCTCACGGCCCGCAACGTCATCACGGCGGACACCAACGACACGGGCGCCCTGCTCGACCGGCTCGAGGGCCTGCACGCCGTACTCGGCTTCGACGGGGTGGTTTCCTCGTGCGACTACTACCTGCCGGCCGTCGCGCACACCGCCCGGCGGCTCGGCCTGCCCGGGCCCGCCCCGGAGGCCGTCGAGGCGGCGTGCCGCAAGGACCTGACGCGCCGTGCCCTCGCCGATGCCGGCGTGCCCGGGCCGCGGTTCGCGCTCTGCGAGGGGGGCGCGGAGGCGGCGGCCGCCGCTCGCGAGATCGGCTACCCGCTCGTGGTGAAGCCGGTGGACCTGTGCGCGGGCATGCTGGTCCGCGCGGTGCGCGACGAGCGCGAACTGGAGTCGGCCTGCCAGGCCCTGGCGCAGTTCCCGGTGAACGCGCGTGGCCAGGATCGTACGCCCGTCATTCTGCTCGAAGAACTGCTGCAGGGGCCCGAAGTCAGCGTCGAGACCGTCTCCACCGGCGGCACCACCCACGTGGTCGGCGTCACCGACAAGAGCATCGGCGGGGCGCCCGCCTTCATCGAGACGGGCCACATGTTCCCGGCCGGCATCGACGAGGCACTGGCGGCGGAAGCCGCCGAGACCGCGCTGCGGGCCGTCAAGGCGCTGGGCCTGGACCAGGTGGTCTGCCACACCGAAATCAAACTGACTCCTGACGGACCCCGGCTCGTCGAGGTCAACCCCCGCCCGGCCGGCAACCGCATCACCGAACTGGTCCGCCATGTCACCGGCGTCGACCTGGCCACCGCCTGCGTGGACGTGGCCCTCGGCCGCACGCCCGGCCTCGCACCGCGAGCGACCGGCGTGCGCAGCGCCGCCATCGCCTTCCTGCTGCCCGATGCCGCCGGCACCCTCACCGGCATCGAGGGGGCGCAAGCCGTCCGCGCCCGGCCCGAGGTGCTCGAGCTCACCCTCGCCGAACCCGGCCGCAGCGTACGGCCCGCCACCAGCAACAACGAGTACCTGGGCCATGTCATGACCGCCGACACCGAGGGCGGCGGCGCCCGCGCTGCCGCCGAGCGGCTGCTGGCCGGCCTGCGCCCCTCCTACGAGCCTTCCGCGACGGTGCCCGCATGACCCTGCATGCCCTCCACACGCCCCGAACCGAAGGGAACCCGGCGCGCGGCCGGGCGCACGGCGACGACCCCGTCGTCCGGACCGTCGACCAGCTCTTCGACAGCGTCCTCGGCGGGGCGTACGGCCCCCACCCCGCTCGCGAGCGGATCTCCCTCGCCTTCACCACCACCCAGGCCGTCCGGCACGAGGGGCGCAGCAGCGGCTACCGCAACGAGGTGCTGAGCCTGCGGCTCGACGAGGCCGTCGGGTCCTGCGCAGTGGAACCCGGGGCACTGCCTGCCGACGCCCTCGACGACTGCGTGGGCAGCACCGTCGCCGACCTGCTCGGCCATCCGCTCCTGCCGGTGCGGATCGCGGCGCTCGACGCCTATCTGGCCCGCGTACGCCCGCACGAGCCTGGCAACGGCGCCCGCCCGTGGCCGCTGTCGGCCGGCAGTTCGCTGAGCCGTTCGCGGGCGCGGGCCCGTGCCGTCGTCGACCTGCTGCCCGCTGACGCCTCACCGTCCGGCGAGCGCGGTCCGGTCCTGGTGGTCGGAGTGGTGAACTCGCTCCTGGAGCAACTGCGTTCACGCGGCCTGGACTACCTGCCGTGCGACCTCAAGGGCGGCACCACCGAGTGGGGCGAGCCCGTACTGACCGACACGGGCGACGGTCTGGAGCGCTGCGGAGCGATCCTCGCCTCCGGTATGACTCTCGGCAACGGCACCTTCCAGGGCCTGCTCGACCATGCCGCCGCGAGCGGGAAGCCGCTCGTGATGTTCGCGCAGACCGGCAGCGCCGTCCTGCCCCGCTTCCTCGGGGCCGGGGTGAGCGCCGTGTCCGCCGAGCCCTACCCGTTCTTCTGGCTCGACGGCGGCCCCGGCGTCATCCACCTTTACGGAGGCCGTCCGTGACCCTCGCTCCGCCCATACACGGGTCGGACACCGCTGCCGCCAACCCCGGCCTCCTGCCCCTGCTGGGGCGGACCCCGCTCGCGCGCATCCACACCGACCTGCCCCACCCCCATCCCGGTTTCTGGGCCAAACTCGAATGCCTCGGCGCCGGCGGGATGAAGGCCCGGGCGGCCATGTCCATGCTGACCGGCGCCCGCAGGCGCGGTGAGCTGCGCCCCGGCGCCCCGGTCGTCGAGTCCACCTCCGGCACCATGGGCATCGGGCTGGCCTTCGCCGGACAGGCCCTCGGCCATCCGGTCATCCTCGTCGGCGACACCGAACTCGAACCGTCCATGCGGCAGTTGCTGCGCACCTACGGCGCCCGGCTGGAGCTCGTCGACCGCCCGGCCCCGCAGGGCGGCTGGCAGGCCGCCCGCATTGCCCGGCTGCGCGAAGTCCTGGCGCGCACCGACGGTGCCTACTGGCCCGACCAGTACAACAACCCGGACAATCCCGCGGGTTACCGGTCGATGGCGGCCGAACTGATCGGTCAGCTCGACCACCTGGACGTCCTGGTGTGCAGTGTGGGCACCGGGGGGCACAGTGCCGGACTCGTCGGCCCGCTGCGGCGTCGGTGGCCCCGGCTGAGGGTGATCGGCGTCGATTCGGTCGGCTCCGCCATCTTCGGCCAGCCCGCCCGGCCGCGCCTGATGCGCGGACTGGGCAGCAGCATCCACCCCGGCAACGTCCGCCACGGAGGCTTCGACGAGGTGCACTGGGTGGGACCCGCCGAGGCCGTCGACGCCTGCCGGCGGCTCGCCCGCGGCAGCTTCGTCAGCGGCGGCTGGAGCACCGGCGCCGTCGCCCTGGTCTCCGCCTGGGCCGCCAGGGCCGAACCGGGAGCAGTCGTCGCCACCGTCTTCCCCGACGGACCGCACCGCTACCTCGGCACCGTCTACGACGACGACTTCTGCCTCGCCCACGGACTGACCACCACGGCCCCGGCCACCCGCCCGCTGGAGATCCCGCACCCGCGCGCGGCCGAGGCCGTCGGCTGGGCCCGCTGCCGCACCGTCGTCGACCCCGCTGCCACAGCCGGCAGCGGAGCCCTCGCCCGCCGCGTTCCGGCCCCCGGAGGCGCCGTATGAGACTCACCTGGCACACCACCTCGCTGGAACTGGCGGAGCCGCTGCGCATCTCCCGCTCCGTGATGGCCCGCCGCGACGCCGTCTGGGTCACCCTGCACCACGGCGGGCTGCGCGGCTGGGGGGAGGCCGTCAGCAGCGCGTACCTGGGGCTGCCCACCGAGCGGATCCTGCGCCACCTGGACGCGCTGCGCCCGGCGGTCGAGCGCCTGCCGGACCCCGAGACCGCCTGGGCCGAACTCGCCCCCGCGGGCCCCGTCGGCGCAGAGCTGCCCGCCGGAGTACTCGCCGCGGTCGAGGCCGCCGTACTGGACCTCACCGGGAAGCGGGCCGGCGAGCCCGCGCACCGGCTGCTCGGCAGTTCCTCGCCCCCGTCGGCCGCCACGGCCCGCACCATCGGCATCGTCGAGCCCGTCGCCGCCGCTGCCCAGGCCGCTCGGCTCGCCGTGGCCGGTTTCACCGTCCTGAAGGTCAAGGCCGGGTCCCCCGACCCGGCCGAGGACCTGGCGCGGGTCGAGGCCGTCCGGGCAGGGGCGCCCGCGGCGGATCTGCTGCTCGACCCCAACGGCGCCTGGAGCGAACGGCAGGCGAACGAACTGCTGCCCCGCTTCGCCGCCCTCGGGGTCACCGCCGTGGAACAGCCCGTCGCGGCCGGCCGGCCCGAGGTCCTGGTCCGGGTCGCCGCCGCCTCCCCGGTCCCGGTGATCGCCGACGAGGACGCGGTCTCCTACGAGGACGCCGCAGCCCTCGCGGGACGGGTCCACGGGGTCAACGTCAAACTCGCCAAGTGCGGCGGCGTACGGGCCGCGCTGCGCATCCACGCCGCGCTGGCCGGCAGCGGCACCGACCTCATGCTGGGCTGCCTGACGGCCAGTTCGCTCGGCATCGCGCCCGCCGTCCACCTGGTCGACCGGGCCCGCTGGGTCGACCTCGACGGCCATCTCCTCCTCGCCGACGACCCGTGGGCCGGGATCGGCGGCGCCGACGGCACCGTACGCCCCGCCCCGCGCGGCGGCCTCGGCGTACTGCCCCGCGCCGGCATACCCGCAGGGGCCGCGCGGTGAGGACCATCACCGCGGTCCGCGGCTTCCCGCCGGCCATACGGCTCCTGCTGGTCAACCAGCTCGGCGTCAACACCGGTTTCTACCTGCTCATCCCGTACCTGGCCACCCACCTCACCGACGACCTCGGGCTGTCGGCGGCACTGGTCGGTCTCGTCCTGGGCCTGCGCAACCTCAGCCAGCAGGGACTGTTCCTGATCGGGGGCTCGGCGGCCGACCGCCTCGGAGCCCGCGGCGTGATCATCGCGGGCTGCGGCCTGCGCACCGTCGGCTTCGCACTGTTCGCCCTCGGCGACGCACTGCCGGTGCTGTTCGCCGCGTCGGTGCTGAGCGGCCTCGCCGGTGCCCTGTTCAACCCGGCCGTGCGGACGTACGTCGCCCAGGAGGCCGGCGACCGCAAGGCCGAGGCCTTCGCGCTGTTCAACGTGTTCGCCACGGCCGGGGCCCTGCTCGGGCCGCTGCTGGGCAGCCTGCTGCTGTTCGGCGGATTCAGGGCGGCGGCGCTCACCGCGGCGGGCGTCTTCGCGGTCCTCACCCTCGCGCAGGCCGCCGTACTGCCCGCCCGGGAGGTCCCGCGGCCGGCCGGATCCGTTCTCGCCAACTGGCGGGAGGTCGCGGGAAACCGCCGCTTCGTGGCCTTCGCCCTGGCCATGGTCGGCATGTACGGCATGGAGAGCCAGCTCTACCTGCTGCTCCCGCATGCCGCGCGGCACGCAACCGGCCTGCCGGGCGCCGTCGGGCTGCTGTTCGCCGCCGGGACCCTCTCCGGCCTGTTGTTCCAGCTGCGTCTCACCCGCCGGCTGTCCGCACGCGGCAGCGGCCGCGGGCGCTGGATCGCCACCGGGATGGCCGTCAGCGCTCTCGGTTTCGTACCGCCCGTGCTGGTGGCGGGGACGTCGGGGGAGCACCCGGCGCGGCTGCTGCCGGTCCTGGCCGGGGCGCTGCTGCTGCACCTCGGGTTGATGACCGCCCAGCCGTTCGTCATGGAGCTCATCCCGGCTTTCGGCCGCGCGGAACTGACCGGAACCTCCTACGGCCTGTTCTACGCGGTGTCCGGAGTGGCCGCCGCGGGCGCCGGAGCGGGCGTGGGCCGGGCCATGGACACCGCCGCGGACACCGGACCGGCATGGCTGCCGTACGCCTGCTGCACGGCCCTCGGCCTGGCCTCGGCGGCGGCCGTCACCCTGCTGCACCGGCGCCGGTCCCTGCCCGCCGCCCCCGCCGCCGCGGAGGCACCCGCCGCCCCGGCCGCGCGGGACCGGGACCCGCAGCCGGAGCCGGACCCACGCCCGGACGCGGCATCCGCCGCTCCGCACCTCCCTCCCCGTACCCCAAGCGAGACCCGATGAGCACCGGAAACCTCCTCACCGACCACCCCGAGCTCTACGAAGAGCGCTTCCCCGACGCCGACCGCCTCGCCGCACGCTGGGCCGAGGAGGTCCTGCGCCGTTACGGTGCGGGGCCCCGGATCCTGGACATCGGCTGCGGTACCGGCCGGGACGCCGCCTGGCTGCACCATCGCGCCGGACGGCGCGTCACCGGGATCGACACCGCCGAGGCCATGCTCGACCACGCCCGCCGCCGGCACCCGGGACCCGACCACCACCGGGCCGACATGCGGCACTTCGACCTCGGCCGGACCTTCGACGCCGTCCTCTGCCTGGACAGCGCCCTGCTCTACTGCCACACCAACGACGACCTCATGGCCTGTCTCACCGCCTGCCGCCGCCACCTCGCGCCCGGCGGGCTGCTCATCGCCGAGATGCGCAACGGCGCCTTCTTCCTCGGCAACACCGAACTCCTCGACGGGCCGCGCACCGCTTCCTTCGACTGGCGCGGCACCACGTACACCTCCCACACCACCCTGTGGATCGATCACGGCGCACAACTCCTGCGCCGCCGGCGCACCTGGAGCGCCGGCAACGGCACACCGCAGCAGGAACGGCATTCCGCCTGGCGGCTGCTGTTCCCCCAGGAACTGAGGTTCTTCCTCGCCCAGGCGGGCTTCGAGGTCCTCGACCTGTACGACCGCCCCGGCCCGCGCAGCGAACCACCCTGGCGCGAAGGCGACTCCCCGCACGGGACCACGAGTTCCGACCGCCTGCACCTCGTCGCCCGGCTCGCTCCGCGCACCCCGCCCCAGCCCGACTCCCCGCACAGCAACGGAGACACCACACCGTGAAAAGCCCCCGCTCCGGCCTCGCCCGCCGAGGATTCCTCGTGGCCACGGGCACGGCCACCGCCGTCGCCCTTGGTCTGACCACCGGCTGCGCCGGCGACACCCGCAAGACCGCCGACGCCAAGAACGCCGCCGCGGCCGGCACCCCCAAGCGCGGCGGTACGCTGCGCGCCGCCTTCGCGGGCGGCGGGGCGGGCGAGACCCTCGACCCGCACGCCGCCAACCTGTTCGTGGACGCCGCCCGGGCCAAGGCCCTGTACGACAAGCTCGCCGACTTCGGCGCCGACCTCGCCCCCGTACCGCGGCTCGCCGAGCGGTGGGAACCCAACGAGACCCTCGACACCTGGAAGATCACCCTCCGCAAGGCCGCCTTCCACGACGGCCGCCCGGTCACCGCCGAGGACGTCCTCTACAGCTACCGCCGGATCGCCGACCCGAAGGCCACCTTCCGGGCCAAGGCCTCCCTGGAGCCCATCGACCTCGAAGCCAGCCGCGCCCTCGACCCGTCCACCGTCGAGTTCAGGCTGAAGCGCCCGTACGCCGAATTCCCCAACGTGCTCGCCGCGTTCGGCGCCCACGTCATTCCCCAGGGCACCACCTCCTTCGACAGGCCCGTCGGCTCCGGCCCGTTCACCTATCGCTCCTTCACGCCCGGAAAATCGCTGCTGGTCAGGCGCAACGACGCCTACTGGGAGGGCGCACCCCACCTGGAGCAGCTCGAATTCGTCGTCGCCACCGAGGAATCGGCCCGGGTCAGCGCCCTGCTCGCCGGCCAGGTCCAGTACGCCCACGAGCTCAGCCCCGCCACCGCCCGCACCCACGAGGGCAAGGGGGAGATCGAGGTCATCCGGCTGCCCGGCAGCTCCATGCAGGGCTTCGTGATGAAGACCGACCGGCCCCCGTTCGATGACAAGCGGGTCCGCCAGGCGTTCTTCCTCATCGCCGACCGCAAGGAACTCGTCGACGGCGCCCTGTCCGGCGCCGGCGAGGTCGGCAACGACCTCTTCGGCAAGGGCTGCCGGTACTACGCCTCCGAGCTGCCGCAGCGCACCCAGGACCTCGACCGCGCCCGCGCCCTCCTCAAGGAGGCCGGCGCCGAGAACCTGAAGGTCACCCTCGACACCGCCCCCGCCGCCACCGGCTTCATCGAGGCCGCCGGGATCTTCAAGGAGCAGGCCGCCAGGGCCGGGGTCACCGTCGAGATCAAGGTCGGCAACAAGGACACGTACTGGAAGGACATCCTGGGCAACGGCACCTTCGCCTCCTACCGGTCCGGTGCCATGCCCATCGAGTCCCACGTCTCCCAGCGCCTGCTCACCGCATCCACCACCAACGCCACCAAGTGGCAGCAGAAGGACTTCGACGACCTGTACCAGCAGGCCCAGTCCACCCGCGACGAGACGGAGCGGGCCGCCCTCTACGAGCGCATGCAGCGCCGCCTGTACGACGAAGGCGGCTTCCTGATCTGGGGCTTCGCCGACTGGATCGTCGCCACCGCGCCCGCCGTGCGCGGCGTTTCCGCCCAGGCCCCCGCCAACACCCTCGACTGGGCCCGCTTCGACAAGATCTGGCTCGCGTGACCCTCCACCTCCCCTGGGCCGGCCGCCGACTGCTCCTCGGGCTGGGGCAGACGGCGGCCGTCGTCCTCTTCGTCTTCGTGCTCACCGAAGCCCTGCCCGGGGACGCGGCCGTCGCCCTGGCCGGCGACCAGCCCGAACCGGAGCGCATCGCCCGCATCCGCGCGGCCCTGGACCTGGACCGGCCCGCCGCCGAACGCTTCCTGGACTGGGCCGCCGGACTCCTCCGGGGTGACCTCGGCACCTCCCTGGTCAGCGGGCGTCCCGTCTCCGGCTACCTGTCCGGCGGCCTCGGGCCCACCGTGCTGCTCGCGTCAGCCACCCTCCTCGTGCTGCTGCCGCTGTCGGCCGGGCTCGGCGTGCTGTGCGCCCGCCGCGAGGGCGGCCCGCTGGACCGTACCCTCAGCGCGCTGACCCTGGCCGTGCACTCCGTCCCCGAATTCGCCCTCGGCGTGCTGCTCGCCACCCTCTTCGGGCTGTGGCTGGGCTGGCTGCCGCCCACCGCCGTCGGCGCGGACCCGCTCACCGATCCGGCCGTACTGGTCCTGCCCGTCCTCGTCCTGGTCTCCCGGCCGGTGTGCACCATCAGCCGCCTGGTCCGGGCCGGGATGATCGACGCGATGGCCTCCCCGTACGTCGCCCAGGCCCTGCGCTACGGTGTCGGCGGCGCCCGCGTCCGCTGGACCCACGCCCTCCCCAACGCCCTCGCCCCGGCCGCCCAGCAGCTGGCCCGGACCTGCGACTGGCTGCTGAGCGGAGTGATCGTCGTCGAGGCCCTCTTCGTCATCCCGGGACTGGGAACCGTGCTCATCGAAGCCGTCGCCGCCCGGGACGTCCCGGTCGTCCAGGGCATGGCCGTCGTCTTCGGCGTGGTCACCGTCCTGGCGAACCTCGGCGCCGACCTCGTCGCCCGCCGGTTCGCCCCCCGTGCGGAGGTGGCCGCATGAGGCGCGTTGTGCGCAGGTACGCGCTCGCCGTGGGGCTGATCGCCCTGCCCCTGCTGGTGGCCGTCGCCGGACCGCTGCTCGCCGGACCGGCCGGGCCCCGCTCGGTCTCCTTCGCCTCGGGCGCCGGGCACTGGCTGGGCACCGACTTCAGTGGCCGGGACGTCTGGCGGCAGGTCCTGCTCGGCGGCCGCTCCGTGGTCCTCGTGGCGCTCGGGGCCACCGGCCTCGCCTACCTGGTGGCGGTACCGCTCGGGCTCACCGCCGCGCTCACCCGCCGCACCTGGCTCGAGGAGGCCCTCATGCGGCCCCTCGACGTACTGATCGCCGTCCCGTCACTCCTGCTCGTGCTGCTGGTGGCGGCGACCCTCACCCCGGGACCGGCCGGCCTGGCGGCCCTGGTCGGCCTGGCCGCCGTACCCGACGCCGCACGGGTCGTGCACGCGGCGGCGACCGAGATCGCCTCCCGGCCCGCCGTCGAGGCCCTGCGGATGCAGGGCGAGTCGTGGTGGCGTACGGCGCTGGGCCACGTGGCCCGCTCCATGCGCCGGACCCTCGCCGCCGACGCCGGGATCCGGCTGACCGGCGCCCTCTACCTCGTGGCCACGGCCGCGTTCCTCGGCATCGGCGTCGAACCGGACGCCGCCGACTGGGCGGTGATGGTGGACCGCAACCGCACCGGCCTGTTCCTGCAGCCGTGGGCCGTCGTGATGCCCGCCCTCCTCATCGCGGCCCTGTCGATGGGCACCAACCTGTTCTTCGACGCCGCACTGCACACACCGGCGAAGGCCGGGAAGGAAGGAACCCGGTGACGGACCCGCTCGCGGAAGTGGACGGCCTGCGCGTGCGGGTGGACGGCAGCACGCTCGTCGACGGCGTGAGCCTGGCGGCCCGCCCCGGCCGGGTCACGGCACTCGTCGGGCCCTCGGGCAGCGGGAAGACCACGATCGGGCGCGCCCTGCTCGGCGAGTTCCCGCCCGGCGCCCGCATCGACGGCCGGATCCGCACCCCCGGACCCGGCGCGGTCGGCTACGTACCCCAGCACCCCGCGGCCGTCCTCAACCCCGCCCGCCGCGCCGGAGCCCTCCTGCGCGACATCGCCGCCCACCGGGGCGGCACCCGCCGTGAGATCCGCGACCGCGTCGAGCACGCCCTGCGGCTGGCTCAGCTGCCCGACCCCGAGACGGTCCTGCGCCGCTACCCCCACCAGCTCTCCGGCGGCCAGCAGCAGCGGGTCGTCATCGCACAGGCACTGCTCCTGGGGGCCAGGGTGATCGTCGCCGACGAACCCACCACGGGACAGGACCCGGCCACCCGACAGGGCGTCGTCCAGGCCCTGGCCGATGTCGCCGGGCAGGGCATCGCCCTGGTCCTGCTCAGCCACGACCTGGACGCCGTACGACAGCTGGCCCACGACGCGGTCGTGCTGCGTGCCGGCCGGGTCGTGGACCGCGGACCCGCGGACCGGGTGCTGCCCGCCCCGTCACGACCTGCGTTCCCCGCGCCGCGACCCGCCGGCAGCCTGCCCGCCGGCACCAGGCTCGCGGTCCGGGACCTGACCGCACGGCACCGGACCGCGGCCGGCACCGTCCCGGTGCTGCACGGCGTCACGGTGTCCGTCGCGCCGGGGGAGTGCCTGGCCGTGGCCGGCCGCTCAGGCAGCGGCAAAACCACCCTGGGCCGCTGCCTGGCCGGGCTGCACTCCTCGTACGACGGCGCGGTCCTGCTCGACGGGACCCCGCTGCCGCGCGGCCTGCGCGACCGCAACCGCCGGGAACTGGCCACCGTGCAGTACGTGTTCCAGGACCCCAAGGCGGCCTTCGACGAGCACCGGCCGGTCCTCGGCCAAGTGGCTCGTACGGCGGTCCGGCTGCGCGGAGCCGACCGGGACGCGGCCCGCGCGGCAGCCGTACGGACCCTGGCGGAGCTGGGGCTGGCCGAGGACCTCACCCTGCGCCGCCCCGGCGCGCTGTCCGGCGGTGAACTCCAGCGGGCCGCACTGGCCCGCGCCCTGCTGGCGGACCCCGGCGTTCTGGTCTGCGACGAGATCACCTCGGGCCTCGACCCGGCGACCCGCGACGCGATCCTCGCCCACTTGGCCGCACTGCGCGATCGGAAGGGACTCAGCCTGGTGTTCATCACCCACGACCGCGCGGCCGCCGACGCCCTGGCCGACAGGGCCGCGGTCCTCGACTCCGGCCGGCTGGTCATGTCCTGACGCACCGGGCCGGGGCCGGTGGCAGGACCACCGGCCCCGGCCCTCCCGGGTACGGCTCGTTACATCGGCTCGGGGAAGATGTCGCTGATGCTCCAGGCGACGCTGAAGCAGGGCGGGAAGGCATGGGCCTCCGGCTCGGTGTCCAGTGCCTGGAGCGCGAGGATCTGGCTCATGGATGCTCTCCACTTTCTTCTCGGAGTGGTGTCGGTCGGTCACTGCGAACCTCGGCACGGAGTTGCTCGCCGCCGTGCCCAGGCGTTCATGGGGCGCCCGCCCGGTGCCGTCAGCGGGCTGCCGGGATCCCGGGAGGCGCGTGGTGGGACTCCGTCAGGAGCGGGCCGGCCAGCAGGCGGTGCAGGGCCAGCAGGACACCGGCCCCGCCACTGGACAGGTCGGCGGTGAACCGCTGCGAGCCCGCTCCCAGGAAGCGGACACCGCGCCGGTAGGGGACGGCGTACTTCAGCAGGCCGGTCGCGGCACGCACGGCGTCCCCGCGGGCGGCGTCGGTGCCGGTGAGCTCGGCGTGCCCGGTCAGGAACCAGCTCAGTCCGGCCAGCCCCCGGTACAGGCCCGCCTCCTTCGTGGCGCAGGAGACCCGGATGCCGGCGACCAGCCTCGGCAGCGCCGTGGCGCAGCGCTCGTCCGGCGCGGTGGCCACGTAGCGGGTGAGCACCGCCGCGACACCGGCCGCGCCCGTGGCCAGGTACGGCATGGCACGGGTGAGCTGCGCGTTGTCGGAGACGGACAGGGCGCCGTCGTCCAGCGGAAAGGTCCGGTCCAGCTCCTGGTGGAGCAGCAGGCGGCCCGCCTCCAGCCAGCGGGCCTCGCCGGTGTCACGGGCCAGGTGGTGCAGGAAGAGGGCGAGCCCCGAGCGGCCGTGCAGCAGGCCGCGGGCGTCGTGCTCGCCGAGGGTGGACTGCAGGTCCGAGCTGCGCAGCAGGCCCTCCCCTGCCGCGGCGGCCCGCTCCAGGTGGCTGCTCTCCCCGGTCAGCCGGTGCAGGGCGAGCCAGCCCAGGGCGACCCCGGCCCGCCCGCCGGCCAGCGTGCTGCAGGAGGCGGTGAGGGGGTGGCGCTCGGCGTCCCGGAGCAGGTCGACGGCCTCCTCCGGCCGGCCGAGGGCCGCCAGCACCCGGGCGATGCCGGCCGAGCCGACGAGCAGTCCCGGGGGCAGCGCGTCGCGCAGCGCCAGGGTGTCGCGGCGCAGCCGTTCGCGGATCTCCTCCGGTACCGCGGCCCCGGCGCGGTGCAGGGCGTGCACCACTCCGGCCGTGCCGTAGGCCAGGCACACGTTGTTGGTCCGGAACGCCTCGGGCGAGGGCGGGAAGGCCCACTCCGGCCGGCCGGCGTCGGCCGTCTCCAGCAGCCCCGCGGCCACCTCCTCGGCCAGCCGGGTGAGGCATCCGCGCGGATCGCTGTCCAGCTCGGCGGGGGAAGGCAGGCGGTCGGGACCGTTCCGGTCCTGCGCCCGGTCCGCCGTCAGGTGGAAGGCGGTCGCCCGCTGCCACAGGTCCTGCGGCGGAGCCACGTCCGCCAGGTCGCGGCGCAGCAGCGCGAGGTTGGCGGGCGCGTGTTCGGCGATCTCCTGGAACGGCGCCAGGAAGGCGAACGCGACGGCCGACGTGCCGTACCGGTCCTGCAGCAGCGGATCGGCGCCGGCCCGGAGCAGGCCGGGCGGCGGCGTGAACCCCGGGGTGCCGATCCCGGAGGGTGCCGCGGACAGCGCCGAGGCCGCCTCGAAGTCCACCAGCCGGACCCCGCCCGACGGTGTGACCATCACATTGCCCAGGCTGAGGTCACCGAACCGGTAGCCGGCGGCGTGCAGCCGCTCGAGCGAGGCGTCCAGCGCGGCCAGCAGACGCCGGCACGCCTCGTAGTACGCGGCGACGGTCTCGGCCGTGCGGTCGGCGCGGGCCAGTGGGGAGGACCGGCTCAGCCAGCCCACCAGCGGCTGCCCCGCGATGTACTCCGTGACGAGGAAGTCGTGCTCCCACTCCGTGAAGTGGTCCAGCGGCTCCGGGCCCACCCCGGGGGCGGCCGCGTGCAGCTCGCACAGCACGCGGTACTCGTGCCGCAGGCGCTGCTGCGCGTCGGTCCCGTCGAAGACCAGGCCGTTGTGGGCGCGGGCCTCCTTGACGAAGACGGTGCGGCCGGTCCGCCGGTCCCGGGCCTGGTAGGTGCCGCCGGCGTTGCCCAGGCGCACCGCGCGGGTCACCTCGTAGTCGCGGATCAGGATCGGGCCCGCGTGCGGCTGCTCCTCCTGTTCTACGAAGGGGTCGGAGATCCCCGCGGGCAGGAGGAAGGCGGGCAGCCGCAGGTCCGGGACCTCGCGGCCGGAGCCGTCGCGGACCAGCCCCTCCCGGGTGCCGTCGGCCCGCAGCCGGCTGCGGGCTCCGAAGGAGCCGTAGCGGTAGTGGACCGTCCGCGAGTCGCGGAAGCGGCGGTCGGTGAGGACGTACGGCCCCTCTTCCCCGTCGAGCGCGTCGCGCAGGCGTTCCAGCAGCCGGCGGGCGGTCGCCGTGTCCGGCGGGTAGACGGCGCAGAACTTGCCCGCCTGGGCCCGCCCCGCGTGCTTGTGATGGAGGAACAGGAAGAAGAGCCGGGCGCTCAGGTGCTTGAACGGCACCCCTTCGGAGAAGCAGATCCCGGCGACCGTGTCGAGGACGTGCTGCGCCCGGTCCAGCCGGGCCGACACGTGGATCTTCCAGCCCTGCTCGGCGAGCCCGGTCCGCGGACCGCCCCAGACCGTCCAGATGCCCTGGGCGGCACCGCGCAGGCCCGGCGGTACCTCGCCGGGTGTGAAGCGCGGCCCGGGGTCGGCCACGCCGGCCAGGGGCAGGTAGTACTCCCGGTCCGCGAGCGCTTCGCCGAAGCCTTCGAGCACGGGATCTCCTCGCGGGGTGGTAACGGGCGGCCACAACGGTCGTCCCGGACGCTAGGACCGGCGGGTATGGAAACGGTTCGGCGGCGGCATGCGAGCGGTATCGGGCGAGATCGCCCTCCTGCGGGGGGGGGCTTCACCGCGCACAAGGGCCGGCTCGACGGCGGGGCGCCACGGGACGGCGCCGGCCGGCTCGGGGCCGGGTCGCGGCGGGGTGGAAAACATGGGGGTCTCTTCCCCATGCGGGAAAGGCCCTCCCCGTACCAAGATCGGGCGTGGCGCGGAGCGGTGGGGCCGGGGTCGAGGAGGGGCGTTGGTGGCTGGGCAGGGGCGGGCCGGGGTTTCGCTGTCGGCGGTCGAGCGGTGGTGGGAGGCCGGGCTCGTCGGCGGTGGCGGGGGTGAACGGCGGCCGGACTGGGCCGCGTTCGCCGAAGAGGCGTCGGCCGCAGCGCCCGAGGAGGCCGTGGCGCCCGAGGGGGCCCATCCGGAACTGAGCGGTTTCGAGTGGGTGCTGCGGCCGTTCACCGTCTGCGCGGGGGAACGGCTGGAGCGCGGCGTGTCGGGGCGGGCGCGCAGGCTCGTGGACATGACCGCCGTACGGGAGGACCTGGAGAGGCACCTCGGCGGCAGGCTGGCCCGTGCAGCGGCGCGGACGCTGGTGCTGGAGCTGTACGAGGCGCGGAACGCCGGGCGGCTCGACGGGGACGACACGCGGGCCCGGTTCCGGGACTTCCTGGGGCGCACCGCGTCCCGGCGCGGTCTGACGGCCCTGCTGGCCGGCCGGCCGGTGCTGGCGCGGATCCTGGGGCGGGCGGCGCTCGACGCGACGGACGCCCTCGCGGAGGCGCTGGAGCGGCTGGCGGACGACCACGCCCTGCTGGCCGGCGGCCTCCTGGCGGAGTCCGGCGGGGGCGTGCTCGTGGGCGTCGAGCCGGGCGCCGGTGACGGGCACCGCGGCGGACGGAGCGTGATGCTGCTGCGTTTCGCCGACGGGACCCGGCTGGTGTACAAGCCGCGGCCGCTCTCCGCGCACCGCCACTTCAACGACCTCGTCGCCTGGTTCAACGCGCTGCCCGACAGCGTGGACCTGCGTACGCTGCGGCTGCTCGACCGGGGCGACTACGGGTGGGTGGAGTTCGTCGCCGCGGCACCCTGCGCCTGCGCCGCGGAGGTCGAGACGTTCTACCGCCGCCAGGGCGCGCTGCTGGCGCTGCTGCACCTGATCGACGGGACCGATCTGCACCACGAGAACCTGATCGCCGCCGGCGCCCACCCGGTGCTGGTCGACGTGGAGACCCTGTTCCACCCGCCGCTGGCGGGTACCGCCACGGCGGACCCCGCCGCCCGCGCACTGCACGACTCGGTGTACCGGGTCGGGTTGCTGCCCCAACTGCTGGTGGGCGACCACAGTGCCCTGGACGTGTCCGCGGTCGGCGGCGGCCGCGAAGCGGTGTCGCCCGTCCCCCGGGCGGACTGGGCCGACGCCGGCACCGACCGGATGCGCCTGGTGCGCAGGGCCGGGAGGTTCGGCGAATCCGCCAACCGGCCACGCCTCGCGGGCGGCGGACCCGTCGAGCCGGCGGACCACATCGAAGCGCTCTGCGCCGGATTCCGCGCCGGGTACACGGCGATCGGCGCGGCCAGGGAGGAACTGCTGCACGGGACGGCCCTGTTGAAGGCGTTCACCGAGGACGAAGTGCGGGTGCTGGTACGCCCCACCTGGGTGTACAGCACGCTGCTCGACGAGTCGACGCACCCCGATCTGCTGAAGGACGCGGGTGAGCGGCAGCGGGTCCTGGAGTCCCTGCGGACCGACGAGCTCGGGACGGTCCTCGCGCCCGGCCTGGTGGACGAGGAGATCGCCCAGCTCTGGGCGGGGGACGTACCGCTGTTCACCGCCCGCCCGGGCCAGGGCCGCCCGTGGGGCGCGCCGGAGCGGTCGTCGGCCGGCCGCACGGACCCGTCCGGGATCGACCGGGTCGCCGCGAGGCTCGCCGCCCTGGACCCGGTCGACCGCCAGGACCAGGAGTGGATCGTGCGGGCCGCGATGGCGACGGCCTCCCGCGCGCCCGTGCACCGGCCCGTCGCGGACCGGCGCACCCGCACGGCGGAGCGCGCCCCGGAGCCGGAGCGGCTGCTGTCGGCGGCCCGGTCCCTCGGGGACCGGCTGGTCTCCCGCGCGTACCGCGCGGGACCGCGCAGCAACTGGATCGGCCTGGAGCTCCTGGACGACCGCTACTGGCGGATCGGCCCGATGCCGGCCGACCTGGCCGGCGGGTACACCGGCCCGGCGCTGTTCCTCGCCCAGCTGGCGGCGCTCACCGGGGCCGGACACTACGCGGAGGTGGCCCGTACGGCCCTGGCACCGGTGCCCGGGCTGCTCGACGCGCTGCGCGGCCGGCCCGCGGACCTCTCCGCGGTGGGCTCGGGGGCCTTCTCCGGCCTCGGCGGCATCGCGTACGCGCTCGCCGAGACGGCACGGCTGCTGGAGGATCCGGAGGTCGGCTCATGGGCGTGCGCCACGCTGCGGCTGGCGGGCGCGGCGGCGGTGTCCGAGCGGGAGCACGGCGTGGGCGCGGGCGTCGCGGGCGGGCTCGTCGCGCTGCTGGCCGCCCACCGGGCCGGGGCCGGTACCGGGGACGAGGAGCAGACCTGGCGGGACGCGCGGGCCTGCGCGGACCGGCTGACCGCGGTGGATCCCACGGCCGGCGGGCGGGGCTTCACGACGGGGGCCGCCGGGGTCGGATGGGCCCTGCTGCGGTTCGCCGAGGCCGCCGCGGGGTCCGGGGCGGCCGAGGGCGGTGAGCGGTACCGGCTCGCGGGCCTGGCCGCGCTGCGGGCGGCCGTGGGCGGGGAGCCGGACGCAGGCCGGGCCCCGGGGGGCCACGAGGGACCCTTCGGGGCCTCACCGGCGGAGGGGCCCGCGGTCGGGGCCCGGGCCTCGGCCTGGTGCCGCGGGCGCGCCGGCATCGCGCTCGCCGTGCTGGACGCCCCGGGCGCCCTGGACGACCCACACCTCGCGGGCTGGTCCCGCAGGACCGTCGAAGGGCTGGGCCGGGAGGGGCCGGCCGCCGACGACAGCCTCTGCCACGGCGAGGCCGGACTGTGCGAACTCCTGGGCCACGGCGCGGTCCCGGAGGCACGCCCGCACTGGATCCGCCGGGCCGGAGCACTCCTCGCATCCGTCGAGGAGACCGGTGCCCGCAGCGGCGCCCCGGAGGCGGTTCCGCATCCCGGCCTGCTCACCGGACTGGCGGGGATCGGGCACGGCCTCCTGCGGTCGGGGTTCCCGGAGCGCGTGCCGTCCCTGCTCCTGCTGCAGACGTCCGGCTAGGGGGCCGTCCGGATCAGGCCGGGCCCGTCCGCACGACACCCCTCAGCCGGCCACCCTCCTTGGCGCGTCCTTGGGAGGCCGATCCGTACGACGGGCCCGGGCGCCCGCCGCCGGACCGCCCACCCGGCATCCCGTACGGCCGAAGATCCGCGGTGCTCCCCCGAGGAGCACCCCGAGCGCACGACCGGACACACCGCACCGCCGCACAGCTCATCACGACCACCACTCCTGCGGATACGAAGGACGGACGATGACCATGCAGATCAACGACTCGGTGAGGTACGTCGACGGCAGCGCCGGCGCGGAGAGCGCGGCCCACGACCACCCGGTGGGCGAGGTGGTGTTCGGGGCGAGCGGAGCGCTGGGGCTGCGCGGCCGACTGCTCAGAACGGCCGACTCCGACGCCGCCGCCTCCATGGACATGCCCTGGACCACCGGCTCCCTCACGCTGTGCTGACGGGAGGACGGGCACGTCGCCCGGTGACGCGTCGGGGATGACGCCCTGACGGATCGAGCGGAGGCCGGGGGGTTCCCCGGTCCTCTGCCGTGCGTGAAGAAGATCAAGTAGCCTGCGCCCATGCGAGCGACGTCGTCGGTCATCGTGGGGCGGGACGCCGAGATCCGACTGCTGGACGAGGCCCTGGAGAGCGTCAGGAGGGGTGCCGGGCGGGCGGTGTTCCTCGTCGGCGAGGCGGGGATCGGCAAGTCCCGGCTGGCCGGCGAGTCCGCCCTGCGCGCGTACGCCCGGGACATGCCGGTGCTGCGCGGCCGCGCCACGTCCACCGGCCTCGTCGTGCCCTTCCGGCCCCTGGTTGAGGCGCTGTCCTCGCGGTTCCGGGCGGCGGGTGCTCCGGACGACCCCGAACTGCAGCCCTACCGGCCCGCGTTGGCCGGCCTCGTGCCGGAGTGGCGGGCCGACGCGGTGGCGCCTGGATACGCGATCTCGCTGGTCGAACTGGCCGAGGCGCTGCTCAGGTTACTGGCCGTGCTCGGCCGCGAGCGGGGCTGCCTGATCCTGCTGGAGGACCTGCACGACTCCGACACCGAGACGATCGCGGTCGTCGAGTACGTCGTCGACAACGTGGCGGAGCTGCCGGTCCTCCTGGTGGGCACGCTCCGGCCCGACCCCGGCCCGGCGCTGGACCTCGCCCTCGCCGCCGAACTGCGCAACACCGCCTCGGTGAGGGAGCTCGGGCCGCTGGGCGAGGCCGCCGTACGGGACATGGCGGCCGCGTGTCTGGACGTCGCAGCGGGTGAGGTGCCCCCGGCCGCGCACCGGCACCTCGCGCAATGGGCGGGCGGGAACCCGTACCTGGTGGAGGTGCTGCTGGCCGACCTGCTGGACACGGGACGGCTGAGCAGGGCCGACGGCGGGTGGCAGCTTACGGAGCACGGCGGGGCGACGGTACCGACGGGCGCGGTCCGCAGTTGGGCGCGCCGGCTGGACCGGCTCGACGAACCGGTGCGCGAACTGCTGCTCGTCGCGGCGACGCTCGGCGGCCGGTTCTCCGTCGGCGCTCTCAGGGCGGTGACCGGACTCGACGACCGGGCGCTGTTCGCCCACCTCCGGTCGGCCTCCGAAGTGGGGATCATCGCCCCGGACGGGGCCGCCCACGACCACTACACCTTCCGTCACGTCCTGACGGCGGACGCGCTCAGGGCCTCGCTGCCGCCCGCCGAGCAGGCCGCGCTGGCCCGGCGCGCGGCCTCGGCCATCGAAGAGTGCGCCGGTGAACTCTCCGGTGACCAGCGCCAGTTGGTGGCAGCCCTGCGGCTGGCGGCGGGCGACAAGGTGGCGGCGGCCCGGCAGTTCGCCCAGGTCGGCCGGCAGATGCTGGACGCCGGTGCGTCGGGCTCGGCCGCCGTGCTGCTGGAGCGCGCCCGGGGGCTCGCGGCCGACGAGGAGCGGGACGAGATCACGGTGCAGCTGGCGATCGCCCAGGCCGAGTCCGGGCGGCTCGACGAGGCGGCCGCGCTGCTCGACGACCTTCCGCCGACGCCCGCCGGGTCGCGGGCCGCGGAGGAACGGGCCCAGGCGCACACGCAGGTCGCGTGGGTGGCGACCATGGCGGAGCAGCAGGAGGAGGCGCGCCGCCGGATCCGGGCGGCCCGCGCCCTGCTCGGGGTCGCCGCGCGCCCGGAGCAGGAGGCGGCGCTCGCGGTCGTCGAGGGCCATCTCGCGCTGCTGCCGGAGCAGGACGGCCGGGACGAGGGGCGCGGCCCGGTGGGCCGGGGCGGCGAGGACGGTCGCGGGCGACTGGAAGAGGCGGAACGTTCCGCCCGGCGCGCCGCGCTCACCGCCGAGCAACGCGGCCGGCCCGTGGTCGCCTGCCAGGCGTGGCAGCTGCTGGCCATGCTGTCCCGGGAGCGCGGCTTCGACGAGGCCGACGCCTGCCTGGAACGGATGCTGGCGGTCGCCGAACAGCACCGGCTCGCGCTGTACCGGGCCGAGGCACTCGTACGGCTCGGCACCAACGCGTTCATGCGGACCGGTGAGGCGACCCGTCTGGAGACCGCCCGCACGGCGGCTCACGAACTCGGTTCGCTCGCCCTGCTCCAGGCCGTCGACGGGTTCCTCGCCATGCAGAGCGTCCTGGGCGGGCGGTGGGACCGGGCCCGGGAGATCGTCGAGCGGTCGGTGGAGGCCAGCGCCCGCCTCCAGAACCTGTCGACGCACCGCTATCTGCTCCTCGTCGACGCCACGCTCGCCGCCCACCGGGGGCGGGCCCGCGACCAGGAACGGGCCCTGGTCCGGTTCCGCCGGACGGGCGGAGAGGAGTCCATGCTCGTGCCCCTGCAGCGCGGACTGTGCCAGGCCGTGGGCGCGCTGATGGGGGAGGACCGGGAACGGGCGAAGGCCGAGCTCGACGCGGCGCTGGCGTGGGAGCGGGAGCACCCGAGCTTCTTCTACCTCAGCGGCCGGTACGGGCTCGGCCCCCTGTTACGGATCCTCGACGGCGAGGACGCCGGCCGGGAAGCGTATCGGGAGGCGCTGGCCTCGCCGGGCGGGCAGCTGGCCTGGAACCGGATGTTCCTCGGCATGGCGGACGCGGTGCTGCGCGGCCGGGACGGCGACGCGGACGGTGCGCAGCGCGCGGTGGAGCGGGCCGGCCGTGCGGCGACGGTGTTCCCGCAGGCGTGGCACCTCGCGCTGCGGCTGACCGCCGAGGCGGCGCTCGCCGATTCCTGGGGCGAGCCGGTCACCTGGCTGCGCACCGCCGAGGAGTACTTCCACGAGGCGGGCGTACCGACGGTGGCCGGGGCCTGCCGGGCTGTCCTGCGGCAGGCGGGGGTCAGCGTCTCGCAGCGCCGGGGCGGCCGGGAGCGGATCCCCGCGGGCCTGCGCACCGCGGGCGTCACACCGCGCGAGTACGAGGTGTTCGTGCTGCTCGCGGAGCGGCCCGGCAACCAGCAGATCGCCCAGAGCCTGTGCATCTCGCCCCGGACGGTGGAGAAGCACATGGCGAGTCTGATGACCAAGACCGGCTCCGCCGACCGTTCGGCCCTGTGTGCCCTGTCTGCGGAGTGCGCGGACACCGCTTAGGGGGCGCCGCCGGAGCGGGGATGGGGGACGCTCCCGTCCGTATGGGGGCACGGCCCCCCGTATGGGGGGCCGGTCCCCCATGACACGGTCACGGGCGGCGCGACTCTGCGGGCCCGGCACCGATGTGTGACGGGTACGGCCCGCGGATCATCGAGTGGACCGACCAACTCCCGTCACCCCACGGAGGTTCGCTCGATGCCGCGTCCGTTCGCGCAGTCCGCAGCGCCATCCGGCACGCTCAGGTTCTCCGTCCTCGGCCCGCTCACCGTCCACCGCGACGACCGGGCACTGCCCCTCGGCCCGTTGAAGCAGCGGGTCGTACTGGCAACCCTGCTCGGCTCGGCCAACAGCCCCGTCTCGGTCGACGCGTTGACCGACGCGGTCTGGCAGGAGGAGCCCCCGCGGACCGCACGCAAGAACCTCCAGGTGTACGTGAGTGCCCTGCGCGCGCTGCTCGCGGACGACGACCGGGACCGGCCGCGGCTCACCCACACCGGAGGCGGATACGTGCTGCGCGTGGCAGAGGACGAGCTCGACCTCCTGCGGTTCCGCTCCCTGGTGCGGGCCGCCGAGGGACAGGAGCCCCGTACGGCCGCCCGACTGCTGCGCCAGGCCCTCGACCTGTGGCAGGGGCCGCCCCTGGGCGACGACCTGCGGCAGTCGCCCCGGCTGGCCGAGGAGGCCGAGCGGCTGGAGCTGCGCCATCTGACGGCCTACGAGAGCTGGGCCGAGGCGGAGCTGGAGCTGGGCGGCGCGCCGGCCGTGGTCGAGGGGCTGCGTGACCTGGTGGAGCGGCACCCGCTCCGCGAGCGGCTCCGGTCCGCCTGGATGGGCGCGCTGAGCGGGTCGGGCCGGCAGGCAGAGGCGCTCGCGGCGTACGACGACTACCGGCAGCTCCTCGCCCGGGAACTGGGCCTGGAGCCGGGCGGGGCCATGGCGGCCCGTTACCGCATGATCCTCGCGGGGGACGTCCGGGCCGGGGAGGGGGCGGCCGCCCGGCCGCCGGCCGTTCTGCCGCCCGACCTCGTCGACTTCACCGGGCACGGCGAAGAACTGCGGCGGCTCACCGACCTCTTGGAGGACGACGGCGCCGGCCGCATCGTGATGCTGTCGGGCCCCGCCGGGGCCGGGAAGACCACGCTGGCGGTGCGTGCGGCCCACCTGCTCGGCGACCGGTTCGCCGACGGGCGGCTCTGCGTTTCCCTGCGTGACGCGGACGGCCGTACCCGCTCGCCGGCGACGGTGCTCGCGGAGCTCGGTGAACGGACCGGCCAGGCGGGGCTGTCCGGGCCCGAGGCGTGGCGGGAGTGGCTGGCGGAGCACCACGTGCTGGTGATCCTGGACGACGTGCCCGACGAACGCGCCGTACGACCGCTGCTCCCGTGCGGCGGGCGGGGCAGGGTGCTGCTCACCGCGCGCGGCCAGCTGGGCGGTCTGGCGCCCGTGCACCGGGTCCCCGTCCCCCCGCTCGGCACCGCCGAGTCGGTGCAACTGCTCGCGGGGCTCGTCGGCCAGGGCCGGGTACGGGCCGACCGGGAGGCCGCCCTGCGCATCGTGCGCGCCTGCGGCGGGTCGCCGCTGGCGGTCCGGGTGAGCGGGATGCGGCTCGCGGTGCTCCGCCACATACCGCTGTGGGAGTTCGCGGACCGGCTCACCGACCCCGCGGGGGCGCTGGACGAACTGACGTCCGGGGACGTGTCCGTCCGGCGGTGGCTGGCCCACGGCTGGGAGGCGCTGCCGCAGGAGTGGGGCCGTGACGTGGAACGGCTGGCCGCGGGCACCGGGGAGGGTCCCTTCGGCCTGACCGAGGCGGCCGAGGCCCTCGGTTGCGACGAGCAGCACGCCGTACGGGTGGTGGAGGCGCTCATCGGCGCCGGAATGGTGACGTCACCCTGCGGCGAGGTCACCGCGCACGCGGCGGAGTACGAACTGCCACACCTGATACGGCTGTACGCGCGCGGCTCGCGGCTGCCCGGTACGCCCGTGCCCACCTAGGGGGTCCCCGGGCCGGCTCCGGCCGCCGCCCCGTCGGGCGGCCGGAGCCGGCGTGTCACGGGGCCGCCGGACCGGGACCTTCCGGCCGGGCGGGCTCCGGACCCGGGAGTCCCACCTGTTCCGCCAGGAAGGCGAGGCACTCGGCCTGCAGGGCCACCGCGCGGGACGCGGACCGGTCGCCGTGGCCGACGCCCCGCTCCAGCCGCAGCAGCACCGGACCGGTGCCGCAAGAGGCGTGCTGGAGCGCGGCACACATCTTGCGGGCGTGCAGCGGATCGGTCCGGGTGTCGCCGTCCGCGGCGACCAGCAGCACCGCCGGGTAGGCGGTCCCGGGCGTGACCCGGTGATAGGGGGAGTAGCCGAACAGCGTCGGCAGCAGGGCCGGATCCTGCGCGCTGCCGTACTCGGGCGTCCAGCTGGGCCCGAGGCCGGACCGTTCGTAGCGGACCATGTCCAGCAGGGGGGCCATGCACACCGCGGCGGCGTACTTCTCCGGTTGCTGGGTCAGGGCGGCGCCCACCAGCAGCCCGCCGTTGGAGCCGCCCATGATCGCGAGGCGGCCCGGCTCGGTCCAGCCCTCCGCGATCAGGCGGTCGCCGGCCGCGGCGAAGTCGTCGAAGGTGTTCTGCTTGTTCCTCCCGCTGCCCGCCAGATGCCAGGCCTCGCCCTCCTCGCCGCCGCCGCGCAGGCCCGCCCAGGCGAACACCCCGCCGGCCCTGACCCAGGCGAGGACCTGGGCGCGGTACCGGGGCGACATCGTCTTGCCGAAGCCGCCGTATCCGGTGAGCAGCGCGGGGCGGGGCACGTCCGGACGGCCGGTGGGGGAGATCACGAACATGCGCACCGTCGTGCCGTCCCGCGAGGGGAAGGCGACCTGGCGGGTGACCGCCCCGCCGACGCCCGCGGCGTCCGGGGCGTCGCGCTCCCAGCGCGACGCGCGGCCCGTCCGGGCGTCGAAGCGGAGCACCCGCGGCGGCGTGACGAAGTCGGTGTAGGCGAAGTAGGCCTCGTGACCGCCGGGCGGGCCGGCGGAGAAGTCACCGACGGCGCCGGTGCCGGGCAGCGGGACCGTGCCGATCTGCCGGCCCTCGACCAGGTCGTGCACGGTCACCTCGGCCACCGTGTCGCGGGTCCAGGCGGCCAGGCCGAGCGGGTGCTTCAGCTCCGGGCCGGACAGCACGACGAGGTGGGTCAGCACCGCGTCGGGCCGTTCGGGGACCACCTCGCGCCAGGCACCGGGGCCCAGGCGCAGTTCGGCCGGCCGGCACGCGACGACGCGTCCGCGGGCGGCGTCGCGGTCGGTGCGCAGCCACACCAGGTCCCGGGGACCGGTGCCGGGTACCGCGTACAGGCGGGTGGCGGCGTCCATGCCCTCCTGAACGGGCCGCAGCTCCGGGCGCTCGAGGGGCCCCGCCGACAGGTCGGCCAGGTAGAGATCGGTGCCGCGGCCGGTGCCGAGCGTGGCCGTGACGCCGAGCCAGCGGCCGTCCGCGGTCACGGAGACGCTGTAGAACTGGGTCTTGTCCCGCCCCTCACCGAAGACCACGGCGTCCGTCCCGGGGTCCGTGCCGACCCGGTGCAGGCACACCCGGCGGTGGTAACGCCCCTCGCCGGGGTGGAGCCGGGGGTCGAGGTTCCTGACGTAGTAGTACGCCTCACCGCCGGGCAGCCAGCCGATCGACGACCTCCGCACCCGGTCCACCGGCCCGTCGACGACCTCCCCGGTGGCCACGTCGAGCACCCGGAGCAGCGAGTCCTCCGTGCCGTTCCGGGACACCTGGAAGGCCAGCAGATCACCCTCCACGGAGGGCTCCCAGGCGTCGAGCACGGTGCGTCCCGACGGGTCGAGGGCACTGGGGTCCAGCAGCACCCGCTCCCTCGTGTCCGCCCCGGCCTGCGCCACCATGAGCACCGGATGTTCCTGACCGGCGTCCTGCCGGAGCCAGAAGACCCTGCCGCCGCGGACCTTGGGCGACCGGACGCGGTCCACGGCGTCGATCGCCGCCACCTCCGCCTTCCAGCGCTCCAGGTGCGCCCAGGAGGCCCGTTCCGCCGCGTAGAGCTCGTCCTGCTCCGCGCTCCAGCGGAGTGTCGCGGGGGACTCGGCGTCCTCCAGCCGGCGGTAGGGGTCGGGGATGCGCAGACCGTGCAGTTCCTCGACGACGTCCTGCCGCTCCGCCCGCGGATAGCGGCGGGGCTCCGGGGTCACTCGTTGCTCCCTCATCCGTCGGTGGTCAGAGTTCGCTGGACCGGTTGATGATGCAGCAGGCGGAAAGTTCCTCGTCGTCGTGATGGGCGACGACCTCGACGTCCGCTCGCTCGTCCGGCTCGGGGTTCGTCGTCTCGTTCTCGGACATGTCCGTCCTCTTTCGTGTGAGGCGTCCGTGCGCGAACGGACGGGTCTTCGGTCGGGGAACGTGCGACGCGGGCGGACGGTCGGCGGGTGGCGCGGCCGTGTCACCGCCGGATCTCTCGGTGGCCTTCCCGGCGCCCTCCGCGGCGCCCTCCTCCGGGGCCTCCTCGGCGCCTTCCGCGCCGGGCAGGGCGGCCATGGCGAAGACGCCGGCCACGAGCACGATCAGCCCTGACGCGGCGATGATCGTGTCGACCGGGCCGAACCGGAGCCCGCCGAGGGAGCCCCCGGTGTCCCGCAGCACGGATCCGGCGAGCCAGCCGGACAGGACCGCGGAGAGCATCGACGCCAGCCTCGTCACCGGGTAGAACACGGCCATCACCCGCCCCCGGTAGTCCGGGGGCGCCGCCGCGAGCAGCAGCGGTGACATCGCCGTGTTGAGCAGGGTGAGCGGCACGGTGAACAAGAAGAGCAGGGCCAGGCCGCCCAAGAAGCCCGTCTGCCGGGAGTAGGCGACCAGCAGGACCCCGCTCAGCAGAAGGCTGATCCAGGTGGTCCTCCGCGCCCCGAGCCACTGCACCACCCGGCCCCCGCTCAGCGCTCCCGTGATGCCACCCGCGCCCATGGCCATGCCGAGGTATCCGTAGAGGTGGGCGTCCGCGTGGAGGTTGTCGGTGGCGAAGAAGACGTTGAGGGTGCCCAGCGCCCCTATCCCGAACTGGCCGATGACGGCGAGCAGGAGCAGCGCCACCAGGAACCTGCTGCCCGTGAAGAAGCGCAGTCCGTCCGTGAACTCCCGCCGCAGTCCGCCCGCTTGCCGCTCGGCGGGTCGCGGCGCGCCGCCCCGTCCCGCGGAGCCCGTGCCGGACCCGCGTACGCCGATGGAGCGGATCGCGACGTACGAGACCGCGTACGACAGGCCGTTGAGGAGCAGGGCCCACTGCAGTCCGGCCGTGAACAGCAGCGGCGCGGCGAGGGGCGGTCCGATGATCCAGGCCGTCTCGGCGGTCGCCTGCCCGATGCCGGCCGCGCGGGCGCGGTCGGCGTCCCCGGTCACCAGGTCCGCGAGGACCGCGAAGCGCGCCGGGGAGAAGAACTGGCCGGCCGCGTTGAGCAGGAGGACGGTCGCGTAGATCAGGCCGAGCCACACGCCGGTCGGGAGGGTGCCGGCCGGCAGGAAGGCGACGGCCGTCAGCACGGCCACCAGTGCGCCGCGCAGCACCTCGGTGCGCAGCATCGTGGCGCGCTTGTCCCAGCGGTCGACGAACACGCCCGCGAGCGGGCCGATGACCAGCACGGCGACGCTCGACGCCAGCACGATGCCGCTGACCGCCACCGGCACCCACGCCTCGCCCTTCCCGAGCACGGTGGCCACCCACAGCACCAGCGTCGTGTTGAAGACGGCGTCCCCGACGGACGAGACGGCCTGGCCGGACCAGAGCCGGGTGTAGTCCCGGTTGATGAGGGTCAGCCGCGGTGTCACGACGGCCTCGGCGACGAGACGATCAGCGCCATGAGAGCGGTGACCAGGGTCGTGTGGTACGCCTTCCGGAAGAACTCCGCGCCCGGGGCCGACGGGTGCGCCGCGAGCGCCGCGGACCGCCCCGGGACCGACCCGTCGGGCCGCTGGGCCCGCACCAGGCACTCCACGGCCGCGGCTCCCGAGGACGTGTCCAGCGGCTCGCTGCCCAGGATGAACTGGGCGAGGACCAGCTCCGCGGCCAGGTCCCACCGGTCGTGCTCGACGCAGTGGCGCAGCAACCGGTCGACCAGGTCCCGGGCGTGTGCCAGGGCCTCCCCGTCCAGCCCGGGGGCGGTCCGGCCGAAGTCGCCGAGATAGAAGGCGGTGTGCGTCACCGCGTACGCCTGCGGGGCGGTGAGCGGCGCCCCGTCCCCCGACGTCGCGTCCCTCGGTTCGGCGGCGCGGAACGCGACGAGCGGGCTGTGCGGCAGGAGTTCGGCGTACGGCTCGATGGTGTGGCGGACGTCGGCCTTGTCCGCGTAGTGGCGGATCTCGATGCGCTGGTAGGGGGACTTCCCCCGCGGCGCGAGGAACCCGGGGTCGAGTCGTGCGAGCGTCGCCCGGACCTGGGTGTCGTCGATCCCGTCGGGCGCCAGTGCCGCGTAGACCAGCCCGTACGTGGAGGCGTACTTCGGGACGCCGGCGAACAGGGGCGGGAAGTCCGGGTCCTGCCACAGCTTGCGGACCAGGGCCCCCGCCTCGTCCAGCGCCTCCGGAGGGTCGGCCGGGCGGGCCGCGCAATGGCAGAGCAGCGCCAGTTCCAGCGCCGCCTTCGCCTGTCCGTGGGTCGCCGACCGGGCGCTCGCCGAGAACGGGTCGAAGTGGTCCAGATTCCCGCCGAGCCAGCCGAGCGCGCCGGCGGAGAGCCGCTCCAGGGGTGAGGACATGACTACAGGCGCCCCGTCTCGTGCAGGTAGTCGAGCAGGGCCGTGTCGACGGAGTCGCGGAACCGCGCGAGCGTCCGCGCGTCCTCGTCGTAGCGGTAGAGGTCCTGGCAGGCGATCCAGCGGTCCCGGGTCTGCGCGCCCGGCAGATAGCCGTCGGTGACCGTGCCGACCTCCCAGTCGGGTTTGCCCGCGGTCTCCCAGCAGCTGGCCAGGGTCCCGTCCGCGCTCACCACCGCGCCGTAGCGGCCGTCGGTGTGACCGCAGGTGGCACAGCTCTTGTGGGCGCCGGGGCGGGTCACCGTGAAGCCGAGGTCGAGCGCCCGGCGCTGCCACCGCATGAAGGCGGCCGGGAGTTCGCCCGTGTGCAGCAGGCTGTTGGCGTAGCCGACCCCCACGTCGCCGATCCGGGCGAAGTACAGCGTGCACCGGGCCGGGTCGAGCGAGGCGGCGAGCCGGTCGATCAGGGCGTCCACGCCGTGGAAGGTCTCCTGGGAGACGTTGACCCGCAGCGTCCACTGGATCCGGGTGTCCTCGGAGGCCTTGGCGATGTTGCCGACGATCTTGTCGAAGGTGGCGCCGCCGTCCGCCCGGCCGACCCGGATCCGGTCGTGGTCGGCGCGGTCGCCGTCGAAGGTGACCTGGACGGACGTCAGCCCCAGGTCGGCGAGCCGGCGGGCGAGGGACGGGGTGAGCAGGGTGGCGTTGGAGATCATCCAGGCCGAGGTCGGCGCGATCCGCGCCGCCCGCTCCAGCAGTTCCAGGCAGCCGCGCGGGTTCAGCAGGGGCTCCCCGCCGAAGAGCAGGAT
This sequence comes from Streptomyces sp. NPDC088762, assembly GCF_044750905.1. Lineage (NCBI taxonomy): Bacteria > Bacillati > Actinomycetota > Actinomycetes > Kitasatosporales > Streptomycetaceae > Streptomyces > Streptomyces sp. NPDC088762. Next base: position 75,833 of record NZ_JBIVKT010000014.1, on the reverse strand, counting down.
CCTGAGCTTCTCCAGGCCTACTGCGGCCATCTGCCGCTCGGTGAAGCCGAGGATGTCGGTGATGGTCTCCGAGGTGAGGCGGGACCGGCCGATCCGGGGCGGCCGGCTGCCGCCCGCCTCGTCCTGCGCGGTGTTCTGGAAGCAGTACCCGCAGCCCAGGTTGCAGTGGGTGCTGGTGAGGACGGTCAGCGAGTAGGCGCGGATCCGGCCGCGGGTGAACATGCCCCGCTCGTGCAGCGACCGTTCCGCCTCGGGGCGCAGGGCACCGTCGCCGGTGACGTGCCGGTCCCGGAGCCGGGCGACCCCGCCCGGGCCCAGGAACCACCAGTTCTGCTCGCCCTTCAGGAGACGGGCGCCGGAGGGGAGGGGCGCGGGGGCCTCGGGGGCCGTCACCGCCGCTCCTGAGCCGGTGGCCGGGCTGAGGGTGACGGGCAGGCCGATATTCACCGCTTGGTCGATGCTCACAAGGTCTCCCGTACGGCCGTTGCCGCTGTCAGGGCGGGCTCGTCGGTGCGGGCGCCGGTGACGATCAGCGTCATCAGCGCCACGACGAGGGTCACTTTGTAGGACTTCCGGAAGTACTGCACGGGCGTCGCGTCCGCCGGGAGCCGCTCGGCGGCGCAGCGCCCGGGGATCGCTCCGTCAGCGGCCTGGGCCGCGACGAGCATGCGCAGGGCGGCCGCGCCGGAGGGGGTGCGCAGCGGATCGGCACCCAGGCAGTACTGGGCGATCAGCAGCTTCGCCGCGACGTCCCAGTCGCCGAGTCCCACGCAGTGGTCCGTCAGCCGTTCCACCACGCGCAGCGCCCGCCCCCGTTCCACCTCGGGAAGGCGGGGTTCGCGCAGGCCGAAGTCGCTGAGGTAGAGGACGGTGTGCGCGACCTGGCAGCCGTCCAGGTCGGCCACCGGCAGCGTGGCGGCGCGGGGGAGCGGACTCGCCTCGTACAGCTCCTCGTACGAGGCGAACCGGTGCGGGGCGCCCGCGAGATCGGCGTAGAACCTGGCCTCCAGATGCAGGAACGGGGGCTTGCGGCCCGGCGTCAGGTAGCTGCCGGCCGCCAGCCGGGCCAGTACGGCACGGGGCGCGTCGGTGGCGGCCCCGGCCGGTGCCAGCGCCGCGTACATGAGCTCGAACTGCCGTCCGTACCGCTCCTCGACGGTGAGGAGCCGAGGGAAGTCGGGGCGCTGCCACACGTCTTCCACCACCGCGGTCACCCCGGCCAGGGCGGGGTCGGCGGGTGCCCGCTTCTCCCAGTAGCGGCGGAGCATCGCGAGCTGCAGGAGGGCCTTCACGCGCGGGGTCACCGGCAGTTCGGCGCGCGCGGCCGGGGAGTCGAGGTAGGCCGCGTGCAGCCCGATCCACCGCCGCGCGCCCGCCGACAGGCTGGTCACGGCCTCGTCCAGGCCTGCTGATCGCGTACTCATGGTTCTCCTTTAGGAAACGGACGCCACGGCGGAGGGGGCGGTGGACGCCCCGGCCGGGAAGGCGGCGGTGGCTCCGGCCGGGGGAGCGGCGGACGCCCCGGCCACGCGCTCGACGACGTCGGCGGCGCGTGCCGCGCCGTCCATCGCGGCCAGCCTGCTGCCGAGCACGTGGGCGCGGGCCCGCAGACCGTCGTCCCGCCACGCGGACTCCAGCAGCGCCGAAGCCGCTGCGGACGGGCGGTTCGGGAAGTGCACGGCCACGCCGGCCCGCAGGCAGGCGCCGGTGAGCAGGGGCTGCTCGGAGCCGTTGGGTGACAGCGCGAGGGGCCGGCCGCGAAGGAGCGCGGCCAGTACGGGCGCGGAGGTGCCGCTGCTCAGCACGAGGCCGGCGCGGTCGACGAGCGGTCCCATCCAGCGCTTGCGGACCAGCAGGATGTCGGCGTCCGGGGCCGGTTGCGGGTCGGTCGAGCGGCCCTGCTCGACCACGGCCTGGAACCGGCCGCCGGTGAAGGCCTCGTTGAGGCGCGGCCACAGGCTCCTGCCCTCGAAGAAGCGGCCGAGATGGACGTAGACGACGGGCTTGCCGGACCGCGACAGGTGATCCGCGATCGCATCGACCTCGGCCGGGTCGGGCGTCGGTTCCCAGGACAGCGGTCCCACGTGGCGGACGCGCTCGGGCAGGCGGGCCCCCGGATACTCCAGTTCCGGATCCCCGCGCAGCAGCAACGCGTCGCCCAGCAGCGGTTCGTCCCCCCACCGGGAGGCCCGCCCCGCCAGACCGGTCTGCTCCCGGAGGCCGTTGTGGATCCGCAGGCAGTCCTGGGTCCGGCTCTGCCGGGTCCGGCCCAGGTGCGGTTCGTCGTCGCCGCCCGACCGGTAGTCCCACAGGTGCGCCGCGAGCCCGATCACGACCACCGGGACGTCCAGCGTCTCGGCGGCGAGCAGGGCGCCGTTGCAGAGCACGGAGGTGACCAGCAGGTCGGCCCCCGCCTCGCGGGCCGCGCGTACGATCGCCCGGTACTGCGCCGCGCCGGTCGGCCCCCACCACGTGGCGGAGAACGCCCGGTGGCCGCCGTAGTCCTCGGCCGCCGCGAAGGGCAGTCCGGCGTCGGACGCGACGGTCGCTGCGGTGGAGCGGCCCAGCACGCCGACGTCATGGCCCCGGCGCCGTAGTTCCCGGCCGGCCGCGATCGCCGGGTAGAGGTAGCCGCCGTCACTGAGCGGGCAGAGAAGGATCTTCATGGTCGCCGCTCCCACGGTGTGGCGGTTCCGGTGCCGGGGTGGCCGCGGGCCCCCGGCTCCGGGCAGGATCTGCCGAGAGCCGGGGGGCCCGCGCGGTGCTCAGGCTCGGGAGACGAGCTGTCACATCTCCGCGGAGTGGTTGACGATGCAGCCGGCCTCGGCCTCTTCGTCCTCGCCGTGGGCGACGACCTCGATGTCCTCGGTCTCGGTCTGCGGCTTCGTGTTCTCAGACATGTGCGTCCTCCTTCGTCGGCGGCGTCGGTGTGGCGCCGTCTGAGCAAGAAGTTAGGGACGCCGGGTACGGGAACGCCTGGCCACCGGTTCGGCGCCGGTATACGCCGAGCACAGGGCCGCGGTACGACCCCGGATCCCCGCCGCAGACCCGGCCGATCCCCGATGTGCGGCCGCTCCGACCTGCGGATCAACCGATCACCAGGCGTTCGTGAACCGGAAGTGTGCCGCCCGCTGCCACGATCCGGGCCATGAACCGCGCGCGGCAGCGGCGCGCGGCACGAGCACGAGAGGGGGAGACGTGGAGTTGTCGGAGCTCATCGGCCTGCGGCCGGTGCCCTGTGGTGGTCTCCTGGTGGCGCTCACCCGTCGCTGCCCCATGAGCTGCGCACACTGCTCCACCGGCTCCTCCATGTCGGTCTCCGAACAGCCCGACCCGGAACACCTGCTGCGCTTCGTCGGTTCGTTCGGCGCGCAGGACCGCCCCGAGGCGGTCATGCTGACCGGGGGCGAACCGCTGCTGCTGCCGGAACTGGCCGCCCGCCTGGCCGGTCTCGCCCGCGCCGCGGGCTCCCGTACGGCGCTGCTCAGCGGAATGTTCTTCGCCCGTGAGGGGCGCGTCCCGGACCGGATCATGCGGGCGATCACGGCCCTGGACCACTTCTCGGCGAGCCTGGACGTCCACCACGAGCGCGAGGTCCCCCGCGCGGGGGTGTTGCGCGCCCTGCGGGACGTGCTCGACGCCGGGATCCCCGTCAGCATCCACCTCACCGGTACCGGACCCGACGACCCGTATCTGGCGGACGCCGTCGCGGACGTCCGCCGCGTGTTCGCCGGCCGGGTGCCCCTCCTCGTCAACGAGGTCCGGCCGCTCGGCCGCGCCGCGGGCCTCGTCCCGGCGACGCCGACCGGACCGGACGGCTCCGTGGCGGCGCCGTGCACCCTCGCGGCCTGGCCCGTGGTCGCCTTCGACGGGACCGTGGCCGCCTGCTGCAACCAGTGGACGGTGGACCGCCGCCCCGTGCCCCGGCACCTGAGGCTCGGACACATCGCCGACGACGACTGGCCGGCCGTCCGCGAGCGCTCCCTCGGCTCCCCGGTCCTGCGGATGCTGCGCGCCGTCGGCCCCCAGCGGCTGCACGCCCGCTACGAGAGCTCACCCGCCCCGGCCGGCTACTGCCGCAGCTGTCACGCACTCGCCGACCGCCCCGGCGTCCTCGCGGGCGCGGACCGCGATGCCGGCGGCCGGGTCGGTGAACTCCTCGACCGGTTCAGCGCGGAGCAGCAGCGCGCCGCCGGACCCGCCGCGCTGGTGCGTCGCCTGGGCTGCGCCCGCTACGCGGACCTGGTCGAGTCGCTTCCCCCGGAGAAGAGCCCTCGGTGACCGCCCCCGCATCCCTCGCGCTCAGGACCAAACTCGCGCCCACCACCACCGCCCTGAGGGCCGCGACCGCGGCGCTGTGGCGACCGGACGGACTGCGGCAGCGGTACCCCCGCTACCTGGCGGCCATGCATCCGCTCGTCCGGGCCTCGGTGCCGCTGCTGGAGCGGGCCGCCGAGCGGTGCGCCGAGCTGGACGACCCGTCCGCGCGGAACCTCGCGGCGTACTACACCCGCCACGCCGAGGAAGAGCGCGACCACGACACCTGGCTGCTCGAGGACCTCGCCGCCGCCGGTGCCGGGCCGGCCGCCGTACCGCCCCCCGTCGTCGTCGAACTCGCCGGGGCGCAGTACTACCGGATCGAGCACGAGCACCCCGTCGCGCTGCTCGGGTACATCGCGGTCCTGGAGGGCAACGCTCCCGGGCCCCGGCTCGCCGACCGCCTCACCGAAGCCACCGGGCTCCCCGACGGCGCGTTCCGCACCCTCAGGGAACACGCCGAGCTCGACGGCGGCCATCTCGACGACCTCCACCGGGTGCTCGACGACCTCGCGCCGGCCCCGGCCCGGCAGACCACCGTCTCCGTCAGCGCGCTGCACACGGCGAACCTGCTCACCCGGCTCTTCCTCTCCCTCGCCGCCGACCCCGGAGGACACCCGTGACCGAGGACACCAGGCCCCACGACGACACCCCGTCCGGTGATGCCCCGCCCGAGCCCACCCTGGAGGAGCTGGCCGCCGCGGGGTTCGACCTCGACGCCCTCAGCGAGGAGCAGTACGAGGTCCTGCGCGCGCTGGGCCCCGAGGAACTGGCTCTGCTCGTCGACATCAGGGGCAGGCTCGACGCGGCGGCTCCCGAGGTGCAGGCCCATGCCGACGTGGCGGGCGGCGCTCTGTTCTGACCCCGGCCGTCCCGCGGTCCCGCGTCCACCGGAGGAATCCATGCCTTGCACCGAGTGCCGGAGCGCACTGCCGCCCGACGCCCGGTTCTGCCCCTTCTGCGGCAGCCCGTGCGCCCCCGGGCCGGTCACGGCCAAGCCGACCGGCCGCAAGGTGGTGACCGTCCTGTTCTGCGATCTGGTGGGTTCCACCGCGCTCTCCGGGGCACTGGACGCGGAGACCCTGCGCTCGGTGACGCTCCGCTGGTTCGACCTGATGAGGCTGCGGATCGAGGAACAGGGCGGCACCGTGGAGAAGTTCATCGGGGACGCCGTGATGGCCGTCTTCGGAGTGCCGACCGTGCAGGAGGACGACGCCCGCCGGGCCGTCGCCGCCGCCCTGGCCATGCGGGAGGCGCTCGCCGGGTTCAACGTCCGCCTGGAGCAGGGCGTCGGCGTACGGCTGGAGATGCGCATCGGTCTCAACACCGGCCAGGCGGTGACCGGTTCGGCAACCCTGCGGCAGGCGATGGTCTCCGGCGAGGTGGTCAACATCGCCGCGCGCCTGGAACAGAACGCCGCCGCCGGGGAGATCCTCATCGGACCGGACACCCTGGCGGCCGCCGGGCCGGGCGTCCGGACGACGGAGACCGGGCCGCTGCTGCTCAAGGGCAAGAGCGACCGGGTCACCGCTCACCGCCTGATCGGCCTGGACGAGGGGGAGGGCCCGGAGGCGCTGCGCCGCTTCGACCTCGCCTTCATCGGCCGGACCCGCGAACTGGCCCTGCTCGACCGGACGCTGGACCGGGTGGTGCGCACCCGCCGGGCCGCTCGCATGGTGATCGGCGGGGAGGCGGGCCAGGGCAAGACCAGACTCGTGCGAGAGTGGCTCCACCGGGCCACGGCCACGGCGGGCGGCCCGCGTCACGGCGTCGGGCGCTGTCGGGCCCGCGGCGAACAGCCCAGCCTCGGACCGCTCGCCGATGCCGTGGCCGACCTGCTGAGGACCGGAGTGACGGCCGTACCGTCGCCCGAACTGGACCTGCTCCACCAGGGCCTGCTCCTGAACGGTACGCCCAACCCGTCGCCCGCGGACACCTGCGCCGCACTCGCCAAGGTCCTTGCCGGGCTCTGCGGAACGCAGCCCGTGGTGCTGGTGATCGACGACTGTCACTGGGGCGCGCAGCCGCTCTTCGACGCCCTCGACCGGCTGCTGCGGGCACTCGGCGACGCCGCCGTCCTGATCATCCTGCTCACCCGTCCCCACCTGTTCGACGTACGACCCGGGCTGGCTGCGGACGCCGTGCCGCTCGGCGGGCTCTCCGACGCCGAGGCGCAGCTCCTCGCTGCCGAGCTGACCGGGGGCACGGCGCACGGCGAGCCGCTCGGCCCCCAGGCCCTGGCACGGGCGGGCGGAAACCCGCTGCACCTGGAGCAGTTGCTGGTCGCGGGCGACGCGATCGACGCGGACAGCGTTCCGCTCCCGCTCCAAGCCCTGATCGGCGCGCGGATCGACGCGCTCGACCCGCCCGAGCACCGGGCCCTGGGCCTGGCCTCCGTGCTGGGCGGCGACTTCACCGCCGACGAACTGACGGCGCTCGCCGGACATCCCCCGCCGGCGTGGACCGGCCCCGAACTCCGACCCTTGCTGCACCGGTTGGTCCGGCACCGCCTGATCAGGCCGGACGGCGCGGCGTTCCGCTTCGCCGGAGGGCTGATCCAGGAGGTCGTCTACGCCAGCCAGTCCAAGCAGGACCGCGCCGACCACCACGAACGGGCGGCCCGCCTGGACTCGGTCCGCCGGCGGGGCAGCGCGGCGGTCGGGGGCCACCTGGAACAGGCGTACCGCTACCGGGTGGAGCTGGGCGCCCAGGACGCGCACACCGACGGGCTGCGCCGGCGCGCCGCCGACGCGCTCGCCGAGGCCGGGCGCCTCGCGCTGGCCCACGCGGACCCCGTATGGGCGGCCGACGTGCTGACCAGGGCCGCGGCCCGGTATGCGGCGGGCGAGCCGGGACGTACGGCGACACGCCGGCGGCTCGGCCAGGCGCTGCTGGACCTGGGGCGCGGCACGGAGGGCAGAGCGCTGCTCGAAACGGTGCTGGCCGAGGCCCGGGCCGACGGCGAGGAGGCGGTGGAGAGCGCGCACGCCCGCCTCGCCTTGGCCTCGGTCGCCCGGTCCGGGGGACCGGGCGAGTCACCGGCAGCGGCCGCCGGCGCCACCCTGCCGGTCTTCGCGGCGGCCGGCGATGACCTCGGCCAGACCAGGGCCTGCCTGCGGCTCGCCCAGCGCGCCCAGGAACAGGGCCGGCACCGGTCGGCGGAGCGTCTGCTCGCCCGCGCGCTGGACCACGCGGTACGCGCCGACGCCGAGCCGGAGCGGGCCGCGGCCCTCGGCGCGCTGGGGGTCTCGCTCTGGCGCGGCCCCCAACCGGTCGCCGACGCGGTGTCCCGCTGCCGCGAGCTCCTTGCCGACCAGGGGGCCGGCCGCCGGGCCGTCCGGCTGACGCTCAACTGCCCGCTGGCGGTGGTGCTGGCCCTCCACGACGACCGGGACGGGGCCCTGGCCTGCCTCGCGGAGGCGGAGCACCTCGCCAAGAGGCTCGGCTACGCCGAGGCCGACGCCTTCCTGCCGATCTTCACAGCGACCGTGGCCGATCTGACCGGCCGCCGGGAGGAGGCGCTCCTGGGCCTGGAACGGGCCGCCGCCGCCGCGCGCGACCTGGGCGCCACGGCGCTGCTGCGCGGTGCCCTGCTGGACGCCGCCCGCATCCGGCTGGACCTCGGCGACTGGCGTACCGCCCGCGGCACCCTCGCCGAACTGGAAGGGGAGTACCAGGAACCGGCCCGGCCGCGAGCCGAGTCGGCGGACCTCGACGGCCTGCGCGCCCGGCTCGCCGCCGCACGGGGGCAGGCCTCGACCGCCACCCGGCTGGCCGCCCGGGCGCTCGCCACCGCCGACCGCACCGACTCGCCGATCGTCCAGGGCATCGCCGCCCTCGACCTCGCCCGAACCGCCCTGGCGCTGGGGCGCCCGGCCGACGCAGCCGCGGCGGCGACCCGCGCCCGCCGGCGCTTCGCGGACAAGGGCCATCTGCCCGCCGTACGCCAGGCCGAGGCCGTGGTCTTCCGCTGCCACAGCCGCTCGCCCGGGCACGGCCCCGCCGCCGGACGGGTCACCGGAGCCGGAAAGGAAGCACCACGATGACCGCCGCGCAGCAACCCGCGCCCGCACTCACCTGGGGCCTGCGAGGCCGGGGCCCCTCGGACGTACCCGTGGAGGCCGACGGGCCGCCGGACGCGCCCGACGAGGGTCTCCTCGGAGGCACCGGCCGCGGCGTACGCGTCTGCGTGGTCGATTCCGGGGTCGAACGGGACCATCCCATGGTCGGCCCGGTCGCCCGGTCGTGGAGGGTCTTCAAGGACGACGAGGGCGTCCACGTCGAGGAGACGGAGGAAGGCGACACCTGCGGTCACGGCACCGCCTGCGCCGGGATCATCCGGCGCACCGCGCCGGACTGCGAGCTGTCCAGCATCCGGGTGCTCGGCGACCGGTTCTCCGGCAGCGGGGACGTCCTGCTCGAAGGAATCCGCTGGGCCGTGCGCCAGCGGTTCGACGTGGTGAACCTGAGCCTGTCCACCACCCACGACCGCTTCGTGGAGGAGCTGCGCCGGCTGACCGACGAGGCGTACTTCCAGCAGACCGTGATCGTCGCCTCCGCGCACAACACGCGGGTGGAGAGCTTTCCCTGGCGCTTCTCCTCGGTGATCTCGGTCGGCAGCCACCAGGAGGACGACCCGGATCTCCACCTCTACAACCCCGAGCCCCCGGTGGAGTTCTTCGCCCCCGGCCAGAAAGTCCAGGTGGCGTGGCTCGGAGGCACGTCGATCCGCAGCTCCGGCAACAGCTACGCCACCCCGTTCATCGCGGGGCTCTGCGCGCGGATCCTGTCGAGCGGCCCGCGGCTGACGCCGTTCCAGCTGAAGAACGCCCTGTACCTGTCCGCAGCCAACGTCCGTGTCCGCGGCCGCCGGTAACGACCGGCGTCGGAAGGGAAGCCCCATGACTCAGACGACCGCCCCTGTCGTGTCCGCAGCACTCCGGCCGGATCCGGCGTTGACGGAGCTCCTGCAGTCGGTGGTGGACACCGCGCGCGCCATCTTCGGCGCGCAGGCGAGCTCCATCATGCTCCTGGACTCCGCGGCGGACGAGCTCGTCTTCGAGGCCGTCTCCGGGCAGGGACAGGAGTTCCTGGTGGGCCGGCGGTTCCCGGCGGGCCGGGGGATCGCCGGGTGGGTCGCCGCCTCGGGCGAGCCGATGGTGGTCGACGACCTGCACGACAGCGCGTCCTTCGACCGGGACATCGCCGAGTCCACCGGCTACGTCCCGAACGCGCTCATGGCCGCCCCCCTCATCCGCCGGGGCCGGGTCCTCGGCGTCCTGGAGGTGCTCGACCCGTCCCCCCAGGCCCGCTCCGGCCTGCCGGAGCTCGACCTGCTGGGCCTCTTCGCCCGCCAGGCCGCAGTCGCCCTGCACGTCCTCATCACCCACGCCCCCCGGCCCACCCCGGACACCCCTCCGCGCACCGAACTCCTCCACCTCCTCTCGGAAGCCCGCCGCCTCCTCGGCGAATGACCGGTGCCCGGTGGTTCGGCGAACTGCCACCGGCGAGGCCGGCTCAAGGCGTTCACTATCGCGGGGCGGACTGGGTCAGTTCACCCATGGCGCTGTTCCTGCCATGCCTCCAGTTGATCCGCGAGGGTGGATACGGAGTCCTTGTCGCACGACAGGACGACGGAGAGTTTGGTGAGCGTCACGCCTTCGGGTCGCTTGGTGTAGGACCACCGCTGACCGGCGCGCCACAGGCATCCGAAGAAGGTTGTGCGGGCAGCGTCGTCCTCCGAGAGGGCGCGCTCGGCGGATTCTATGACCAGGATGCGATGGTCTGCCGAAAGCCAATCGAGGTCGCGCAGGCAATCGTAGAAGGCGTTCCAGTTCCACCCGAAGTAATCAGGGAATTTCAGCACCTCCGAGAAGTGCTGGAACGCAGACACCTCGTCGGGCATCTCCTGACCGCTGAGACGGGCCACGTACACGCTGCCTGACCCGGGCAGGAGTTGATCGAGAGGCACGCTCCCGCCGGGCGTGATGACATGCATCCACGGTGCGATGCGGATCGCTGACGTCTCTTGCTTCATCACTCCACCCATCCGAGGCTGCCGGTCACCATATGACTTGTTCGAGGACCGGCGTGCCGTCGGCAGCCAAGGGCTGCTTGAAAGTGCAGGGCCGAGGGCGTCGTACACGGAGGGCCAGGTGTCCGGTTTGGAGAGCTGACCGGACATGTGAACCGTTGTAGGCTCCGGGCATCGCCCTTGACCTGCGGCAAGCAGGCAGGGAGCAGACATATCGGGAGTTTCCTCATGTTTCGCACCATGTTCAAGTCCAAGATCCACAGGGCTACGGTCACCCAGGCCGACCTGCACTACGTCGGGTCCGTGACCATCGATGCCGATCTGCTGGACGCGGCCGATCTGCTGCCCGGTGAGTTGGTCCACATCGTGGACATCACCAACGGGGCGCGGCTGGAGACCTACGTCATCGAGGGTGAGCGGGGGTCCGGGGTCATCGGGATCAACGGGGCCGCCGCGCATCTCGTGCACCCGGGGGACCTGGTCATCCTCATCAGCTATGCGCAGGTCGACGACGCCGAGGCGCGGGCGCTGAAGCCCCGCGTCGTGCACGTCGACGGGGACAACCGGATCGTCGAGCTGGGTGCGGACCCCTCGGCGCCGGTGCCGGGGACGGATCAGGAGCGCAGCCCGCACGCGGTGGCCGTCTGAGGGGAGCCGGGGACCATGGCGATCGAGTTCGAGGACGAGCGCGGGGCGGGGAGGCTGCTGGCCGTCGAGGACGGGGTGGCGGTCGGGTTCATCGCGTACTTCGTGCTCGACGCCGAGCCGCACGCCCTGGTGGCGGTGCACACCATCGTCGAGCCCGGCCACGAGGGGCGCGGTATCGCCGGGTCGCTGGTGAAGACCTTCTACGGGATCGCCGCCGGTGAAGGCGTGCCGGTGGTGCCGCTCTGCCCGTACGCCGCGAGCTGGGCCGCCAAACACCCCGACCGGGCGCCCGAGGCGCCGGCCGGGGTCGTGGCCGCGGCCAAGGCGCAGCTCGCCGCCGGCCCGGACCTGTGGTGACGGCGGTCGGCGCGGTCCTGCTGCACACCTCGCCCGCGCACGTTCCAGTCTTCGACGCCCTGCGGGACCGGAACCACCCCGGAGCCGTCCTGCGGCACCTGGTGGTTCCGCAGCTGCTGGCCCGGGCGCGCGTCGAAGGGCCGGAGGCGGTGGCTCCGGCCCTGCTGGAGGTGCTCGCCGGGGCCGTGGCCCGCGCGGCGGTGCCCGTACTGGTCACCTGCTCGACGATCGGGGCGACGGCGGAGTCCCTGGCTCCGGAGCTCGGCGTCCCGGTGCTGCGCGTGGACCGGCCGATGGCGGCCGCCGCGGTGGCCGCGGGGCGGCGCATGGCCGTGCTGGCCACCGTGGAGTCGACGTTCGCCCCGACGTGCGAGCTGCTGGCCGAGGAGGCCGGTGAGCGGCCGCTGTCGATCAGCAGGCACCTGGTCCCCGGGGCCTGGGAGCGCTTCGAGGCGGGGGACATCGCGGGGAACCTCGCCCTGGTGGCCGCGGCCGCCGACGCGCTCGCCCCCGCCGAGGCCGACGTCATCGTGCTGGCCCAGGCCTCCATGGCCGGCGCCGCGGACCTCGTCACGACCCGGATCCCGGTGCTGTCCAGCCCGGCCCGCGGCCTGGCCGCGGTCCTGGGACCGCAGCCAAGCCGGGCGGGAGAGTCGTAGGGGCATTCCGTCCGCAATCGCGGGAAAATGGACCGCATGGTACGAAAAGCCGAAGAGACCCAGCCGCCGGTGCCCGAGCCCGAGCCGACCCCGGACCCCAGTCCCTTCCCGGACCCCGGGCCGATCCCGCGCCCCGTGCCGCCCGTGCCCGGCCCCGTCCCGGAGCCGGACCCGGTGCCTCCGCCGCCGGGACCCGCGCCCATCCCGCAGCCCGGGCCCTGGAGCTGACCGCCACCCCAGGGCCGAGGGGGTACCGGCGGCCTCAGTCCGTGCGGACCTCGGAGCGGTCGCCGCTCCAGAGGGTGTGGAACGAGCCCTCGCGGTCGGTGCGCCGGTAGGTGTGCGCCCCGAAGAAGTCCCGCTGCCCCTGCGTGAGGGCAGCGGGCAGCCGCTCCGTGCGCAGGGCGTCGTAGTACGCCAGCGAGGCCGCGAAGGCCGGGACCGGGATGCCCTGGCGCACCGCCGCCACCAGCACCGACCGCCAGCCCTCCTGGGCGGCCCCGATCTCCTCGGCGAAGCGCGCGTCCGCCAGCAGGCTCGGCAGCCCGGGCTGCGCGTCGTAGGCGGCCCGGATCCGGTCCAGGAACGCGGCCCGGATGATGCAGCCGCCGCGCCACAGCGAGGCCACCGCGCCCAGGTCCACGCCCCAGCCGTACTCCTCGCTGCCCGCCCGGATCTGGTGGAAGCCCTGCGTGTACGAGACGATCTTCGAGGCGTACAGCGCCTCCTCCACCTGCGCTGCGAACGCGTCCGCCTCCTGCGGTGACAGCGGCGCGGCCGAGGGGCCCGCGAGCCCGCGCGAAGCCGCCCGCAGGTCGCCGTGGCCCGACACCGCACGGGCGAAGACCGCCTCCGCGATGCCCGACACCGGCACCCCCAGGTCCAGGGCGATCTGCACGGTCCAGCGCCCGGTGCCCTTCTGCTCGGCGGCGTCGGTCACGATGTCGACGTACGGGCGCCCGGTCGCGGCGTCCGTGTGCGCGAGCACCTCCGCCGTGATCTCGATCAGGTACGAGTCCAGGCGGCCCCGGTTCCAGGCCCGGAAGGTCTCCGCGATCTGCGCAGGGGAGTAGCCGGCGACCTCGCGCAGCAGGTGGTAGGCCTCGGCGATGAGCTGCATGTCGGCGTACTCGATGCCGTTGTGCACCATCTTGACGAAGTGCCCGGCGCCGTCGGGACCCACGTGCGAGGTGCACGGGGTGCCGTCGGCGGCCTTCGCGGAGATCTTCTCCAGCAGCGGGCCGAGGGACTCGTACGACTCCTTCGAGCCGCCGGGCATGATGCTGGGGCCGAGCAGCGCGCCCTCCTCGCCGCCCGAGATGCCCACGCCCACGAAGTGGATGCCCTGCGCGCGCAGTTCCTTCTCACGGCGCCGGGTGTCCTCGAAGTGCGCGTTGCCCCCGTCGATGATGACGTCGCCCTCTTCCAGCAGCGGGGCGAACTCGCGGATCACGGCATCGGTCGGCTCCCCGGCCTTCACCATGATGACGAGGCGCCGGGGGCGCTCCAGCGCATCGACGAACTCCTTCGCGGACCCGGCCGCCACGAAGGTGCCCTCGTGCCCGAAATCCGCCACGAGCGCCTCGGTCTTGGCGGCGGTGCGGTTGTGGACGGCCACGGTGAAACCGTTGCGGGCGAAGTTCCGGGCGAGGTTGCTGCCCATCACCGCGAGCCCGGTGACGCCGATCTGGGCTGTGCTGGTGCTCATGCGTGCGCTCCTGCGTGCTTCGGTGTGCGGGAAGACCGACGCTACAACGACCGACGGGCCCGCCCGCCTTCCCCTCGTCGAAAGAATGTCAAATTCCGCTGGAGGGCGCTGTGTTGCGCCTCTTGTCGTGCTCCGGTCGAGACGATTAGGTTGTGCGGTTCCTGATGTCTTCAATGGGGGCTCCCATGGGTATACGGGGCCGGCACCGCCGGTATCAGCCGAGCAGCATCAACCGGGCTTCGCTCGCCGTCACCGCCGGCGGCGCCGGGATCGCGCTCCCCTTCATGGGAGCCGGGACCGCGCACGCCGCCTCCGTGGACACCTGGAACAAGGTCGCCGCCTGCGAGTCGACGAACAACTGGCACATCAACACCGGCAACGGGTACTACGGCGGGCTCCAGTTCAGCCAGAGCACCTGGCGGGCCTTCGGCGGCACCGCGTACGCCGCCCGCGCCGACCTGGCCACCAAGGACCAGCAGATCGCGGTCGCCGAGAAGGTCCTGAAGGGCCAGGGGCCGCAGGCCTGGCCGAACTGCGGCAAGCGGGCCGGACTCAGCCGCAGCGCAGCGGCCCCCGCCGTCACGCCCCGGAGCCAGAGCCAGAGTCAGAACCAGAGCCAGGGTCAAGGCCAAGGCCAAGGCCAGGGCGCCAAGATCCCGGCGCAACAGACCAAGACCACCGCCGCCGGGCAGCAGGCCGCCGCGCCCCGCCCGACCGGGACGTCCGTCCTCCCGAACCCCTACGTGGTCGCGCCCGGCGACTCGCTCTCGGCGATCGCCACCGAGCAGCACGTCGAGGGCGGCTGGCAGGCGCTGTACGAGACCAACCGGGCCACCGTGGGCGCCGATCCGGACCTCATCTTCCCCGGGCAGCGGCTCACCCTGCGCATCACCGCCGCGCCGCCCGCGCAGAACCCCGAGAAGCCGCCGCGGACGGCGGAACCGGTGAAGCCCGTGGAACCGGCGGCGGAGAAGCCCGCAGCGAAACCCGCCGACAAGGCCGCGCCGAAACCGGCCGAAAAACCGGCCGAAAAGCAGGCGCAGAAGCCCGCCGAGAAGCCGGCGGCGCAGTCCGCCTCAGCGAAGGAGGAGCCGGCCGCGGGAGGTTTCTCCGCCCCCGTCGACGCCGCCCTCGGCACCGCCTACCGCGTCTCCGGTTCCTCCTGGTCCAGCGGCTACCACACGGGCGTCGACTTCCCGGTGGCCACCGGCACCTCCGTCAAGGCCGTCGGACCCGGCTCGGTCGTCTCCGCCGGCTGGGCCGGGGCGTACGGCTACCAGGTCGTCATCCGGCACACCGACGGCCGGTACTCCCAGTACGCCCACCTGTCGGCGCTCGCCGTCAAGGCCGGTCAGCAGGTCTCCGGCGGCCAGCGGATCGGCCGCTCCGGTTCGACCGGCAACACCACCGGTCCGCACCTGCACTTCGAGATCCGCACGGGACCCGGGTACGGCTCCGACATCGACCCGCTCAAGTACCTCCGTTCCCACGGAGTCCGCATCTGACCCGCGCACGTGCGACGGCACGGCCACGAGCAGGACCAGGCCGGTCGCCGTCAGCACGGCGCCGGCCAGCGCCGCCAGGGTGCCCGCCGTCCCGTACCGGAAGCCCTCGCCGAACAGGGCGATGCCCACCGTCGCCGCGACCACCGGATTGACCACGGTCACCGTGGCCAGCGGCGCGGTCAGGCCCGCGCCCCGGTAGGCCGCCTGCGAGAGCAGCAGCCCGGCGGTCGCCAGCGTCGCGATCGCCGCGACGTCGGGCCACAGCGTGCCCGGCGCGCCCCGCGTGAAGCCCTCCGCCACCGACTTCGTGAACACCGAGGCCATGCCGAAGGCCGTACCGGCCGCGGCCGCCAGCAGCACGCCGCGCAGCACCTCCCGGTGCATCCGGTGCGCCGCCACGAACAGCACCGTCACCCCGGCCCCGGTCACCGTCAGCAGCAGGCTCCGCTCCACGCCGGCCAGGGAGTGCGCCGCCCGTCCCTCCCCGCCCGTCAGCGCCAGCAGCCCGGCCAGACCCACCGTGGCCAGCACCGCTCCCCGCCAGGCCGCCGCGCCCGCCCGGCGGTGTACGAAGACGGCCGCCATCGGCAGGGCGAAGACGATGGTGAGTGCGCCGAGCGGCTGGACCAGGCTGAGCGGCCCGTATGCGAGAGCCAGTACGTGCAGCAGAGCGCCCAGGCCGTTCAGCGCGACCGCCACCCACCAGCCGCCGCGGCGCAGCGGGGCGTAGGGCCGGTCCGGCGTGGTCGCCGCGACCCTTTCCTGGACGATCGCACCGCCCGCGTACGCCACGGCGGACACGAGGCAGAGCAGGACCGACAGCGCCAGTGCACTCATAAGGTCCACAATGCCCGAGCGATCTACGCTATTCCTCCGTCCACAGGGGGTCACGGCTCATACTCCGGGCGTAGTACGGGAGTACCGGAGCGCGTGGCCGACCGGTGCGCCCCGTGACGGCCCGCTCTCGGTCCGTAGGCCTACGGCAGCAGGTTTGGTTCCGGGCCCGTGGCATCCGTACAGTTTCCCTTTTGGGGACTTCCGCAGCAGGCGGATGCGGACGAGTGATCAAGGAACGGCAGCGGCCATGACGGTGACCGAAGACAGCCAGGAACACGGGCACGCCTACGGCCCGGGCATCGACCCCGAGCGGCTGGCCCTCTGTCTCAGCGTGCTGGACGAGCTGGACAAGCTCGACGTCGACCACCCCGACGCGATCACCGTCCGCCGCGCCACCGCCGGCCTCTACCGCACGGTCAAGCAGCGCCGCCGCCAGGAGCGCCGCGCCGCAAAGACCGCCAACGACAAGGCCGTCACCGAGGCCACCGCCACCGGCTCCGCCGAGCGCATCGACGACGAGACCGAGGGCATCCTGCCCTCCTCGGTCACCGAGGCCGGCCGGATCGCCGGGATACTCCAGCGCCCGCGCTCCTGCTACGTCTGCAAGACGCGGTACGTCGAGGTCGACTACTTCTACCACCAGCTCTGCCCGAACTGCGCCGCCGAGAACCGCGCCAAGCGCGAGGCCCGCACCGACCTCACCGGCAAGCGCGCGCTGCTCACCGGCGGCCGGGCCAAGATCGGCATGTACATCGCGCTGAGGCTGCTGCGCGACGGCGCCCACACCACGATCACCACCCGCTTCCCCAAGGACGCGATCCGCCGCTTCAAGGCGATGGAGGACTCGGCGGACTGGATGCACCGCCTGGAGGTCGTCGGCATCGACCTGCGCGACCCGGGCCAGGCCGTCGCGCTCGCCGAGCAGGTGGCCGAGGCCGGTCCGCTGGACATCCTGATCAACAACGCGACGCAGACCGTGCGCCGCCTGCCCAGCGCGTACGCGGCGCTGGTCGAGGGGGAGAGCGCCCCGCTCCCCGCCGGCGAGCTCCCCGCCCACCACGTCATCGGCGCGTTCAACTCCGGCGCGGTCGACGGCCTGGCGGCGCTGCCCGTCGGCGCGAGCGGGCTCGAGGCGCAGAAGGTCGCCGACCTCGCCCTGGTCGCGGGCAACGCCAGCCTCGAACGGCACCTCGCCGGTACCGCCATCGACGCGGGCGGCCTGCTGCCCGACGTCGTCGAGAGCAACACCTGGGTGCAGACCATCGACCAGATCTCCCCGGTGGAGCTGCTCGAGACCCAGCTGTGCAACTACACCTCGCCGTTCATCCTGATCAGCGCGCTCCGGCCGGCCATGGCCGAGGCCGCCCGGAAGGCGGCCAGCGGGCGTGCGTACGTCGTCAACGTCTCGGCGATGGAGGGCGTCTTCAGCCGCGGCTACAAGGGCGCGGGGCACCCGAACACCAATGCCGCCAAGGCCGCGATGAACATGGTGACCCGGACCAGCGGCCAGGAGATGTTCCAGACCGACCGCATCCTGATGACCTCGATCGACACCGGCTGGATCACCGACGAGCGCCCGCACTTCGACAAGCTGCGCCTCGCCGAGGAGGGCTTCCACGCCCCGCTCGACCTGGTCGACGGCGCGGCCCGCGTCTACGACCCGATCGTGCGCGGCGAGGCCGGCGAGGACCTCTTCGGAGTCTTCCTGAAGGACTACGCCCCCGCCAACTGGTAGGCCCGCCGGCGCTACGGGATCCCGCGCCCGACCGCGCCCGACCGCGCCCGACCGCGCCCGACCCGCGCTCGACCCCTCCGGCATGCCGGAGGGGTCGACGCCGTTTCCGGCCGGCGCGACGGGCCCTCGCCGCGACCGACCCGGCGGCGCGCGCACCGCCCGCGCCGCATCACCCGGACGGAGCAAATCGCCGGGATCCGGCAGGGAACCGGCGATTCGGGCCTCTTCGCCGCAGGGACGCGAGTGCCGCAACAGCGCTGCCGCCTGCGGTCCGCGGCCCGTGCGGCAGGCGCGCAGAAGATCCACCGCCTCCGAAACGCCTGAGGAATACGGCACTTCGGGCCCCCGGAATACCGGCCCCGCCACCACTGCTCCCCGCGCGGTCCCCGCGCGCATTCGGCGTCGAGCGGACCATGCTGGTCGCACCCGCGGGGCCGGCGACTTCCCGAACTCGCGGCGAAAAGAAGAGGGCGACGCGGTTTTTGCCTTTCTATCGAGCGCAGGCCCGCTCATATGTGTACTCTGGGGCATCAGACGGCCCCATCAGGGCCTCGCTCCACCAAGGCGCCACCGCGTCCGGAAACCCTTTCATCCCTGCCCGGCGCGCGGTCCGCCTGCCGGGTTACGCGACACAAAGGAGTGCGCGGTGACTGAAATGACGCAGCCCGAACCGACGTTGGCGGAGCGCCCGGGATCGCGGTCCAAGCCGCGGACCGACGAACTCGGAAGCCTCGAGGTCTGGGCCCGATCCGCCCCGATCCGGCTGGCCGGCTACGAGGACGACCTGGCGGAGTCCCACATCCTGCCCGGAATCGATTAGCGGCAAAGCGGTGCAAAGCGCCCCCCACGTGCCGACCGCACCGGGGGCGCTCCGCTGTCCGGCGGGCCCGTCCCGCACGGCTCGCGCACCGGCGGCTCCCGCGGGCGCAGTTCCCCTCACGCCTACGCCCTGAGCGTCATCGCTGTGGGCGATCAAGCCTTCCGGCGCCGCGCCCGCCCGGGCAGGCTGCCACTCATGAAACTGCTGATGCTGGGTGGGACCGAATTCGTCGGACGCGCGATCACCGAGGAGGCCCTCGACCGGGGCTGGGAGGTGACCGTCTTCCACCGCGGGCACCACGCGCCCCCGCCGGGGACCTCGGCCCTGCACGGGGACCGCACCGCCCCCGGGGGCCTGGACGCCCTCGCCGAGGGGGAGTGGGACCTCGTCGTCGACACCTGGAGCGCCGCCCCCGCCGCCGTCCGCGACACGGCCCGCCTGCTGAGCGGCCGCGCCGGGCGGTACGCGTACATCTCCAGCCGCTCGGTGTACGCCTATCCCGCCCCGGCCGGCGGCGGGGAGGACAGCCCGGTGGTGGAGGGCTCGCCCGACGCCGGACCCGTCGCCTACGCCGAGGACAAGCGGGGCGCCGAGCTCGCCGCCGTCGAGGCCTTCGGCGACCGCGCCCTGCTGGTCCGCGCCGGGCTGATCCTCGGCCCGTACGAGAACACCGGCCGGCTGCCCTGGTGGCTGGGCCGCACGGCCAGTGGCGGCCCGGTGCTCGCCCCCGGCCCGCGCGACCTGCCGATCCAGTACATCGACGTACGCGACCTCGCGCACTGGACCCTGGACGCGGCCGAGGCCGGGCGGAGCGGTGCCTACGACGTGGTCTCCCCGGCCGGCCACGCCACCATCGGCAGCCTGCTGGAGGCCTGCGCCGCGGTCACCGGGGCCGGCGCCGAGCTGCGCTGGACCGATCCGGCCGTGCTCGAGGAGGCCGGGGTCGAGCCCTGGACCGAGCTCCCGGTGTGGATCCCCGCGGGCGAGGCGCACGACTACATGCACGGCGCGAACGTGTCCAAGGCCCTGGCGGCGGGACTGGAGTGCCGCCCGGTCGAGGAGACCGTCGCCGACACCTGGGCCTGGCTCCGCTCGCTCGGCGGAGTCGCCCCGCTGCGCCCGGACCGGTCGGCCAAGGGCATCTCCCCGGAGCGGGAGGCGGCGCTACTCGGGCTCTGACCACGCGGCCTCCGCCAGGCGGGTGGGCGGGAGGTACTCGCCCACCAGCCTGCGGTGCCACCAGGCGCCCGTCGTGCGCAGCTCGCGCCAGGTGGTGAACCGGTAGCGGTACAGCCGGGCGCGGACGTAGCGGGGCGGCGCGTCCGGGAAGGGGTTGTGGCGGATCAGCCGCAGCGTGTCCCGGTCGCCCGCCAGCAGGCGCTCCACGAACGGGCCGAACCAGTCCCTCGCATAGCCGGGGGAGAGCGCCGCGAACCACATCAGCCAGTCCAGCCGCAGATGGTACGGGGCGAACTGGCGCGGAATCCTGCGCAGTTCACCCGGCTTTCCCTTGAAGCCGTACTCCCGCCAGTCGCCGTCCGCGTGCGGCAGCCGGTCGGAGGTCCCCTCCACCACCACCTCGTCCCGGATCCGGCCCACCGTGCCGAACGCACCGTACGTGTTCACCAGGTGGAGCGAGTCGAAGGAGCGGTTCATCACCTGGCGCCGCGAGACCATGTTCCGCACCGGATGCCGGCTCAGCACCAGCACCAGCACGGTCACCGCGCAGACCAGGACCACGAACCACACCGGCGCCGGCCTCGAGGCGGCGGCCGGAGGAGGGCCCGCGAGCCCGGTGAAGTCCACCGCCGACAGGGCCACCGTGATCGTGACCCAGTTCAGCCAGGCGAAGTTCCCCGACAGCACCAGCCACAGCTGCGTCGCCACGATGATCCCCGCGGCGTACGAGGCCACCGGCTGCGGAGTGAACAACAGCACGGGCACGCCCAGTTGCGTCACGTGGTTGGCCGCGCACTCCACCCGGTGCAGCGGCTTCGGCAGACGGTGGAAGAACCAGCTCAGCGGCCCCGGCATCGGCTGCGTCTCGTGGTGGTAGTACAGGCAGGTCAGCCGCCGCCAGCAGGCGTCCCCGCGGATCTTGATCAACCCCGCCCCGAACTCCACCCGGAAGAGCACCCAGCGCAGCAGCCAGAGCACCAGCACCGGCGGCCCGGCACGTGCGTTGCCGAGGAAGACGGCCAGGAAGCCGACCTCCAGCAGCAGCGACTCCCAGCCGAAGGAGTACCAGGTCTGCCCCACGTTCACGATGGAGAGGTAGAGCGCCCACAGCACCGCCCACATGCCCATCGCCGCGCCGAGCGGCACCTCGTCCCCGGCCCCGGCGGCCAGCGCCGCGGCGAGGGCCGCGCCGGCCCAGGCGCACGCGGCGAAGAGGCGGTCGGAATAGCGCAGTTGGAACAGGCTGGGGGCGCGCCGGAATGGCACGTACCGCACGTAGCGCGGCACGGGCAGCATGCCCTTCGCCCCGATCAGGGCCCGGAACTGCAGGGCGGCCCCCACGAAGGCGAAGAGGTAGACACCGGCGAGGGCCCGCTGGAAGACCAGTCGGCCGAGCCAGTACCCGGGCGCCGTGAACCAGTCCATCGCCTCCAGTATCGGACCGGTCAGGCGGCGGCGGCCAGTCCGCGCAGGTGGCGGCCCAGCCAGCGCGCGTAGCTCAGCTGGAGGAAGGGGACCAGCGGCCCCCCGAGCCGGGTGTACCAGCTCGCCGGGCGGCTGAAGGCGGTCACCGTGAACCAGACCGTGCCGTCCGGGTCCAGGTCCACGATGAAGGACTCCTCCCCGGACTCGGGGTGACCGGTCAGCGTTCCGTACGCGAACCCGACGCGGGTGGGTTCGTACGCCGTCCAGATCACCCGGCACGGAGCGGTGATCCGCAGCGGGCCCAAGCCGATCCCCACCTCGACGCGGTCGCCGGCGCGGACGGCCCCGGCATCGGCCCGGACGCGCATCCCGGAGGTCCGGTGGGCGTGGAAGGTGGTCACCGCGACCCCAGCCGCCTCGAAGGCGGCCCGGCCCCGGCCGATCCGGGTGCGGTGGTGCAGGTGGTGGTAGCCGGCCGGCAGCGGCCGATGGGCCGTCGCCCCCTCGTCGGGGTAGCTGAGGGCGTCCCGGCCGGTGCTGATGAGGCGGGTCATGGCGTGATCTCCTGTCGGGCGGCGGTGGCCGTGGTGGTGGCGGCTGCGGCCGTGGCCGTGGCCGTGGTGGTGGCGATGCCGGGGCCGGCGGTGGTGGCGCGGGCAGCGGTGGCGCCGCCGGTCCTGTCAGCGGTCAGCCGGCGCCAGGCCAGCACCGAGCACAGGGCGAAGCCGAGGGCGTTCCCGAGGCCGTGGGTCGCGGCCATCCAGGTCAGGGTCGGGTGGACGATCCCGGTGGCCTCGCCGGCCGCCCACCACAGGGCGAGCAGCATCGTGGCCACCAGTACCGCCGCCGAGGTGGCGAGCAGCGCCCGCGTGGTGCGGTCGCGGCCGGCGGGCCGGATCTCGCGCCAGGTGGTCAGGGCCACCGCCCACATCCCGCCGGTCAGGACCACCGCGCCCACCAGCTCGGCCCAGTCGCCGACGAAGTAGCCGAGGAGCACGAGCAGCGTGCCGGCCGGGACGCTGTACGCGGCCCAGCGTGCTCCTGGTCCCGGCGCGGCGGCCCGGCACACCAGCCCTGCGACCAGGGCGGCGGTGAAGCCCGCGAAGTGGAAGTGGGGCACGGTGAGGGCGAGGATGTCGAGGTCGAAGCCGAAGAGCCGGTACCCGGCCCGCTCGGCGACCAGGGCCGTTGCGGCGACCGACGGGGAGACCAGCGCGGTGGCGACCGCGACGCCTGCGGGGCCGGGCGGGCGGCCCCTCAGCAGTGCGGCCGGGGCCCTCGCCGCGAGGGCCAGACAGGCCGCCGCGTAGAGTGCGGTGAGCGAGGTGGCCGGTGCACCGCGCGGCAGCCACAGGCAGACCGCCCCGAGGGCGGCCGGCAGCGGCCAGAGCCGGGCGGCCCGGCGCAGGCCGACAGGGTCGATCAGGCGCAGGCCGGCCGGCACGACCCAGAGCATGCCCAGGGTGACGATCATGTTCACCAAAACGGTCACGGCGGACTCCCCTCCCGGTCACGGCCGAACGCTTTGAACGCGTTCAACTCGCGATCGCGACTCTACGGGTTTCCTTGAACATGTTCAAGAACGCTTCCGGTTGCGGCACGCGCGGGGATGGTGCAGACAAGAGGGAGCAACCGGGGCGAAAAGGGAGATCCACGTGCACGGACGACCGACACCTCCGACACCTCGTCAGGCGCCGCGCCGTCACGCACCGGCCGGCGCCGCCCTCTTCGCCGTCCTCGGGCTGTTCGCCGCGGCCTGCGGCGGCGCCGAGGAGAACCGCGGAAGCGCCGGAGCGGAGAGCCAGGAGGTCCACCTCCAGCCCGTGGCCTCCGCCGGTCCCCACCCCTTCACCGCCTCCTCGGCCACCGGAGAGTCCGCGCCCGTGCAGCCGCCGCTGCCCAACCCGACCGGCGAGGGCATCCGTACCGTCAACGCGGCCACGCCCGGTCTCTACGGCGGCACCGAGCGGCTCGGCAGCTGCGACATCGAACAGCAGGTCCGCTACCTCACCAGCGACGACGCCAAGGCCCGGGCCTTCGCCGAGGCCTCCAACATCGAACAGGCGAAGCTCCCCGACTTCCTGCGCGGCCTGACCCCCGTGGTCCTGCGCGCCGACACCCGCGTCACCAACCACGGCTTCCGCGACGGCACGGCCGACGGCTTCCAGGCCGTCCTGCAGGCCGGCACCGCCGTCCTCGTCGACGAACACGGGATGCCCCGGGTCCGCTGCGCGTGCGGCAACCCACTGCTCTCCCCGCGCGCACCCAAGGGCAGTCCGGTGCAGAAGGGCGAACCGTGGAGCGGCTACCAGCCCAACCAGGTCATCGTCATCGAACCCACCACCCAGGTGATCAACAACCTGCTGATCGTCAACGTCGCCGACAACACCTGGATCGAGCGCAAGCGGGGCGACGACGGCGCCCAGGACCGCGCCCCGCAGGTGCCGCCCCCGTACGATCCGGCCGAGGGCATCCCCGACGGGCCCGTCACCCCGCCCGGTGCCACGCCCGGGGAGCCGTGTCCCACCCCCGACAGCAACAGCCTGGCCCGCACCGACCCGCCGGTGCCCGCGCCGTCCGGCAGCGGTGCGTCCGACATCCCGGGCGCCGATGCCGTCCCCAGCGCTCCGGCGCCCGGGGCCACCGACTGCCCGCAGGGTGAGCAGACCGCGCCGGCCCCGCCGCAGTCCCCGAGCTCGCCGCGGAGCCCGGGCGGGTCCCTGAATCCGGCCACCCCGCCCCAGCAGCCGCCGTCGGCCGACGTCCCCTCGGACCTCCCGTCGGACCTTCCCTCCGAGGTCCCCTCGGACATTCCCTTCGACCTGCAGGCGCCCGGGCAGAGCGATCCGGGGATCCCCCTCGCGCCCGACGACCCGTACGGCACCCCCGACCCGTACGGCCCCCTCGCCCCGGCCGATCCCGACCACCCGAACGACCCCAACGCTCCGTACGCCGTCCCGGACCAGCTGACCGACCCCTCCCTCCAGGGCTACTCACTGGAGAGCGCCTGACCGGCCCGTGTGTCATGGTGGATCGGTGCCGACCGCCGTATCGCTGCCGGACGACTGGCCCGCGCACCCGGACCGGTCGCTCGCGCTGAACCGCATGGGCAGTTTCGACTGGGACCTCGTCACCGGTCTCATGCACATGGACTCAGCGGCCCTCGAGGTCTTCGACACGACACCCGAGGAGTACGACGGGCGGCCGGAATCCCTGTCCCCGCGGGTCCCGCCCGCCGAGGCCGCCCGGCTCGACGCCCTCGTCTCCAGCGCTCTCAAGAGCCGTGAGGACAACTACGGCGCCTACTTCCGCATCCGCTGCCGCGACGGACTGCTGCGCTGGACCCACACCCAGGGCCGCGTCATGCGCGGCCCGGACGGACGCCCGTACCGGATCATCGGCATCGTCCGCGACGCGACCGAGGAGCTCAGCCACTCGGCGGAGCGCCTCGGCCTCGACGAGGAACGGCGCCGCCAGACCTCGGTCGTCGAGAGCACGACCGCGGCCCTCGCGCACGCGCGGACCGTGCAGGACGTCATCGACGCCCTCGGCGACGCGCACGGGCTGGAGCGCCTCGGCTCGATGGGCATGGTGATGGGCCTGGTCGAGGCCGGCCGGATCCACCTCGTCGCGGAGGGGCCGGTGGGCAGCTTCGTCCCCGGTACCCGCTACACCCGCATCGACGAGCAGTACCCGATGAGCGAGGTCGTCCGCTCGCTCCAGCCGCGCTTCCTGGACTCGGCCCAGGAGTTCGCCCTGGGCTATCCCGGCCTCTGGGCGAAGATCTCGTCCATGCGGATCTCGGCGGCCGCCTACCTGCCGCTGATCGCCCAGGCCCGCCCCATCGGCGCGATCGGCCTGCTCTACCAGGACAAGAACGGCTTCACCCAGGACGAGCGGAACCTGCTCGTCGCACTCGGCAGCAGCATCGCGCAGAGCCTCCAGCGGGCCATGCTGCTGGAGCAGGAGCACGATCTCGCCGAGGGCCTCCAGCAGGCCATGCTGCCGAGGCGGATCCCGTCCGTGCCGGGCGCGGAGATCGCCGTACGCTACCGATCCGCCCGGATGGGCCGGGACATCGGCGGCGACTGGTACGACGTGATCCCGCTGCCCGGGGGCACCTCCCGGACGGAGTCCGGCGCCGGCAGGGTCGGTGCCGTCATCGGCGACGTCCAGGGACACGACACGCACGCGGCGGCGGTCATGGGGCAGCTGCGGATCGTGCTGCGGGCCTACGCCGCCGAGGGCCACTCGCCGGGCACCGTCATGGCCCGCGCCTCCGTCTTCCTGCACGAGCTGGACACCGACCGCTTCGCGACCTGCACGTACGTGGAGGCCGACCTGACGACGGGGGTGCTCCAGCTGGTCCGGGCCGGTCACATCGACCCGCTGCTGCGCACCCGGAACGGGGACTGCCGCAGGCTGCCGGTGGCGGGCGGGATGCCGCTGGGCCTCTCGGCGGAGTTCGGCCGGCTCGACTACCCGGTCACCACGGTGGAACTGGACCCGGGGGAAACGATCCTGCTGTGCACGGACGGCCTCGTCGAACAGCCCGGCGCCGACCTCGACGACGGGATACGGCACCTGACCTCGCTGGTCCGCAGCGGACCCGCAGACCTCCAGCTCCTCGCGGACCGCCTCTGCGGGGTCGTCGACGAACGCGGCGGGGACGACGACATGGCGCTGCTCCTGCTGCGCCGACAGGTGCCGGCCGGGCCCCAGGGCGGCGGCCGGCTCCAGCAGCACGTGGCGCCGGGCGACCCGGAGGCCCTGGTGGCGGCCCGCCACATGATCGGGGCGGCGGTGCGCGCATGGGGCGCCGGGGACAGGGCCGACGAGATCGAGCTGGTCGCAGACGAGCTGATCGTGAACGCCCTGATGCACACGGACGGCCCCGCGATCGTCACCCTGCGGATCCTGTCGGGCAGCGACCGCCGCCTCCGCGTGGAGGTCGAGGACCGCTCCAGCGCGCTCCCGCGCCGGCGCGAGGCGGGCGACGCGGGGGTCTCGGGGCGCGGCCTGATGCTGGTGGACCGGCTGGCGGACGTCTGGGGCGTGGAGTCGCGGGGCAGCGGCAAATGCGTGTGGTGCGAGTTCGTGATGACGTAGGGGTTGTCTTACGGGGGCTCGCACCGGGTCGGCCGGCCGGCCGGCCGGCGGTCGCGTCACCGGGAGCCGCGGGGCCCGCGGCCGGCTCGCGTTTCGTCCGGGAGGGCGGCAGGCTGGACCCATGCCCGAGCTGCCCGAGGTCGAGGCCCTGCGGGAGTACCTCGACGAGCACCTCACCGGGCGGGTGGTCGAGCGCGTCCTCCCGCTCGCCGTGAGCGTGCTCAAGACGTACGACCCGCCGCTGACCGCCCTCGAAGGGCAGAGCGCCGGAGCCACCGCCCGGTACGGCAAGTTCCTGGCGGTGCCAATCGGCGAGCTCCACCTCGTCACCCACCTGGCCCGGGCCGGCTGGCTGCGCTGGCAGGACACCCTGCCCGCGCAGCCGCCGCGCCCCGGCAAGGGCCCGCTCGCCCTGCGCGTCGTACTCGAAGGCGGCGGCGGCTTCGACCTCACCGAGGCCGGGACCCAAAAGCGCCTCGCCGTGTACGTGGTCCACGACCCGCAGGACGTCCCCGGCATCGCCCGCCTCGGCCCCGACCCGCTCGCCGAGGCCTTCGACCGGGACGCCTTCGCCGCGCTGCTCGCCGGGGAGCGGCGCCAGATCAAGGGCGTCCTGCGCGACCAGGGCGTCATCGCCGGGATCGGCAACGCGTACAGCGACGAGATCCTGCACCGGGCCAAGGTCTCGCCCTTCAAACTGGCCGCCTCCTTCGACGAGGAGCAGACCACCCGGCTGTACGAGGCCGTCCGTGACACCCTGGGCGAGGCGGTCGAGCGGGCGCACGGGGTGGCCGCGGGCCGGCTCAAGGCCGAGAAGAAGAGCGGCCTGCGGGTGCACGGCCGGGCCGGGGAGCCGTGCCCGGTGTGCGGGGACACCGTCCGCTCGGTCTCCTTCGCCGACTCCTCCCTGGAGTACTGCCCCACCTGCCAGACCGGCGGCAAGCCGCTCGCCGACCGGCGGCTCTCGCGCCTCCTCAAATAGCCGGGCGCTGCGTAGACTCCGGCACCATGGCCGAGGAGCAGCCGCAGTCGCCGCCCCGGCGCGAGGTCGTCACCGGGGTGCCCCGGAGCGTCCGCCGCCGGCCGCCCGCGCACACCCCGGCGCGCTCCGAGATCTCCGAACAGACCACCCTGGGCGCGACCTACGTACGGGCCCTGATGCGCAGTCAGCTGCGTGCCGCGCTGGGGGCGCTGGCCGCGCTGGCGCTGCTGGTCGGGACGCTCCCGCTGGTATCGGTGCTGCCGCGCGCCGGGTCGGGGCCGCTGATGTGGGCCGCTCTGGGCGTGCTGGTGTATCCGCTGATGTGGCTGATCGCCCGGTGGTACGTCGCCCGGGCCGAGCGCAACGAGGCCGATTTCACGGGCCTGGTGACGGACCCGGCACAGGCGCCGGGCCCCGCCCGCCGCCGCGGGTAGGCGAGAGGGCCGCTCAGAAGAGGTGCATGGCCAAATGGCCCAGCGGCAGGCCGAGTTGCCAGGCTGGGGTCCAGACCCGGGCGTTCTCGTCCAGGCCGGGCGAGGTGCCGGCGTGGCCGTTCCGGCCCGGGTCCAGATTGGTGGCGAACAGTTCGGTGCGGTCCAGCCAGCGCCACGCCGCCCGGGCCAGTTCCAGGTCCGGCTCCCCGGCCCGGCCGCGCTCGCTGGCTTCCTCGCCCAGCGCGAGGAACCGGGTGTGGACCCAGTCGCGCCAGGGATGACCGTACGCCGTCAGCGAGAGCCACTCGTCGAGCTGGGAGACCACCCGGATCCCGGAGAGCTCCCCGGCCGCGTCCGAGAGGTAGATCGTCAGCGCGAGGGTGTCGCGCCCGGCCCGGAACTCCAGGGTGCTGACCGGGATCAGCCGGCCGGTGCGCAGCAGTTCGTCCGCGATGTACTCGGCGTAGAGCCACGCCATGGGCACCGCGAGCCCGCCGTCACTGGTGCCGTTCATACCCTCGGGCTGCACCGTTCCACCTTCTCCCGCGCGTCGAGCGTCCCGTCGTCAGCCCCGAGCCTTCACCGAGCGGCTCGCGGAGCGGGGGATGTTTACTCAACTTGCACGGTCTGATGCCTCATTTCGTGCGGTTCATGTCCGGTCCGCGCCCGTTCGAGGCGTTCTCCGACCCTTCCCCGTGCGCCCTTCCTCAGGCGCCGAGGCCGTACCCGTACCCCTGGAGGCCCTTCTTCAGGGCCCGCAGGGCGTAGTGCGTACGGGATTTGACGGTTCCGGCCGGAATGCCGAGTTCGGCGGCGGCCTCGGCCACCGAGCGGTCCCGGAAGTAGACCTGCAGCAGCACCTCGCGGTGCTCCGGCCCCAGGGAGCCCACGGCCCGCCGCACGTCGATCGCCGTGACCGAACCGGCCACTGGATCCTCGGGCGCCGGTGCCTGCTCGAGCCCCTCCGCGTCCACCTCCTGCGGCCGGGACAGACGGGCCCGCCGCGCGTCGATCGCGAGGCGCCGGGCCACCGTGAACAGCCAGGGCCGCATGGACTCGTGTCCGCTCGCGAGGACCTCCGGGTGCTGCCAGGCCCGTACGAGCGTCTCCTGTACGAGGTCCTCGGCGCGCTGGGCGTCCCCGGCGGTCAGCCCGACGAGGAAACCGAACAGCGCCCGCCCGTGGTCGCGCTGGAGTTCGGCCAGGGCCTCGGGATCGGTGTGCGAAAGGGTGGGGGAGGGCGGCACGAGGGGCTCCTTCCGGGGTCCGTGGGTCCGTGACCGAGGGCGACACCTCAACCCTGACCTGCACGGAGCCGCCCGGGAACCGTCCGGTCGGGGTGGTGCGCCCAAGCACCCGGGTCATCCGGTGGGCGGCCGGGCCGGGCGGTGAACGGTCGAACGGCGCGCCGAACGGCAGCGGTCGCGGCGCCGGCCCGGACGGCGCTCACGGCAGCACCCCCGGCGGCCACCCGGGGTCTTCGCTCCCGGCGGCCCCCGGAGCCTCCGGAGGCCGCCGTCCGGGTGAGCCGGTGCCCCCCGGCCGGATCCGGTCCTTGACTTGGGGCGTCTCGTTATATGGATTGCAGGTGATCAGATAGTCCTACCAATGAGAGCCGGGATAGATGACCAAGCGCACCCGACAGGCCGTCTCCGTCCTCTCGGCCCTCCTGCTCTCGGCGGCCGCCGGCTGCTCGGCCGCGGGGGGCTCGGCAGCGGGCCCGGCACCGGCCCGCCTCGCCGAACCCGGCAAGCGGACCCCCACCAGCGCCGAGGGCTCCCCGGCAGCCGGGGGATTCACCCTGGTCGCGAGCGGCGACGTCCTCCCGCACACCTCGGTCATCCAGCGCGCGGCCGACGACGCGGACGGCGACGGGTACGACTTCAGGCCCATGTTCTCCGGCGTCAAACCCCTGGTCTCCGCGGCCGACCTGGCCCTGTGCCACATGGAGACCATCTACGGCGAGGAAGGCGGCCCCTTCTCCGGCTATCCCGCCTTCAAGTCCCCGCAAGAGGTGGCCGACGGGCTCAAGGACGCCGGATACGACGGCTGCTCCACGGCCTCGAACCACACCCTCGACGACGGCGCCGACGGGCTGCGCCGCACCCTCGACCGCTTCGACAAGGTCGGCCTGAAACACGCCGGCTCGGCCCGTACGGCGGCCGAGGCGGCCACGGTGACCACCTACACGGCGGGCTCCGCCAAGGTCGCGCACCTCGCGTACACCTACGACACCAACGGCTACCCGCTGCCCGAGGGGCAGCCGTGGGCGGTCAACCTCATGGAACAGGACAAGATCATCGCGGATGCGCGGGCCGCCCGGAAGTCGGGCGCGGACGTGGTCCTGGTCAGTCTGCACTGGGGCACGGAGTGGCAGACCGAACCGGACGAGACGCAGCTGACGCTGGGCAGGGCGCTGACCGCCTCGCAGACCGGCGGGCGCCCCGACATCGACCTGATCCTGGGCACGCACGCGCACATCCCGCAGCCCTACGAGAAGGTCAACGGGACCTGGATCATCTACGGCATGGGCGACCAGGTGGCCGGGGAGATGTTCAACTACACCGGGGCCCGCGACATGCGCGGCAACTACGGCTCGATCGGCCGCTTCACCTTCGCCCCGCCGGCCGCGGCCGGGCAGCGCTGGCAGGTGACCAAGGCCGAGTTCGTCCCCCAGATGATGGACCTGTCCAGCGGCAGGGTCGTCAACCTCCCCGCCACCCTGGCCAAGGACCCCGACCGCGACGACTACGAGCGCGCCCAGGACGCCATCAGCGAAGCCGTCCTCAGCCGCGGAGCCGCCAAGGACGGCCTCACCATGGCGAAGTAGCACCCCGGGCCCGGCCGCACGGCCCGCGCCTGCGGCCTACGGGACCACCGTCACCGGCCAGCGGCCCGCCTTGACCAGGCGGATCGCCACCGAGCCCACGAAGCGGTGCCCGGCCTGTTCGGACGCTCCGACCACCACCGCGTCGGCCGTCAGCTCCTCCGCCGCGCTCACCAGGCCCGCGTAGGGGTCGCCGCGGAAGGTGTGGAACTGCCAGCGGACCTCGTAGATGCCCTTGAGGCGCTCCGCCGACTCGCGGATCTCCGCCACCAGCCCCTCCGCGATCTCCCCGGTGGTGTCGGCCACCGGCGCGCCCAGCGAGGCCCCGGCCGCCATCACCGGCTGGACGTACACCAGCGCCAGCAGTGCGTTCTGCCGCCGGGCCAGCCCCGCCGCGTAGGCCGCGGCCCGGAGGGAGGACTCCGACCCGTCGACCCCGGCCAGGATCACCTTCGGGCCGTCGGTACCGCGCTCGAATCCCGTGTTCACGTGCTCCGTCACCCTCCCGAGCGTATCCGCCTCGCCGAGCGGACGACCGCCGCCGTCCCTACAGTGCGAACCATGAGTGCCACCGTGGAGGAGACGCGCGGAACCCGGAACCGCTTCCTGAACCGGGTTCCCGACGGATTCGGCGCGTTCTTCGGAGCGCTCGGCCTGCTGTGCGCCCTGCTGTCGCTCTCCCCGACACTGCGCAGGCTGCTGCGGCCCATCGTGCACTTCCTGGACCTCATCGTCGTCCCGGTCAGCGCCAACCTCGCCTACGCCGTCTTCCTCTTCCTCCTCGCCGCGGCCCTCGGCACCCGCAAGAAGGTCGCCTGGTGGATCGTCGTCACCTATCTGGCCCTGCTGATCCTCGCCGACGTGCTGAGCATGGCCGAAGGCGACTACTGGATCGGCGTCCCCTCCATGGCCGTCGCCATCGCCGCGCTGGCCCTGCTGATCGCCGCCCGCAGCGAGTTCTACGCCGCCTCCCGGCCCGGCGCGCTCTGGCGGGCCCTGATCGTCCTCGGCACCGGCCTGCTCGCCGCCGTCCTCGTCGGCTGGGGGCTCGTCGGCCTCTTTCCCGGCAGCCTGCCCCGGGGGCAGTGGCTGGACTGGGCCGCCAAGCAGGTCTTCGGCGGCCTCTTCTCCGCCCGGGAGTTCGACGGCCGCCCGCCCCGGCCGCTGTACTTCCTGCTCGGCCTCTTCGGCGCCGTCGCCCTGCTGAACGCCGCCGCCACCCTCTTCCGCTCCCAGCGCCTGACCGCCGCGCTGCACGGGGACGAGGAGCTGCGCATCCGGGCCCTCCTCGGCGCCTACGGGCGCAGCGACTCCCTCGGCTACTTCGCCACCCGCCGCGACAAGGCCGTGGTCTTCGCCCCCAACGGCAAGGCCGCCGTCACCTACCGCGTCGAAGCCGGCGTCTGCCTCGCCAGCGGCGACCCGGTCGGGGACCCCGCGGCCTGGACCCCCGCCATCGACGCCTGGCTCGCCGTCGCCCGCCGCTACGGCTGGCAGCCCGCCGTCATGGGCGCCTCCGAGAACGGTGCCAACGCCTACGCCCGCTCCGGCCTCGGCGCCCTCCAGCTCGGAGACGAGGCCATCCTCCACGTGGCCCACTTCGACCTCGACGGCCGTGACATGCGCGTCACCCGGCAGGCCGTCAACCGGGTCAAGCGCACCGGGGCCACCACGCTCATCCGCCGCCACTCCGCCCTCTCCGAGGACGAGATGCAGATGATCGTGGACCGGGCCGACCGCTGGCGCGACACCGAGACCGAGCGCGGCTTCTCCATGGCCCTGGACCGGCTCGGCGACCGCGCCGACGGGGACTGCCTCCTGGTGGAGGCCCTCGACGCCCAGGGAGAGCTGATCGCCCTGCTCTCCTTCGTTCCCTGGGGCAAGGACGGCATCTCCCTCGACCTCATGCGCCGTGACCGCACCGCCCCCAACGGGGTCATGGAGTTCATGGTCGCCCAGCTCTGCGCCGCCGCCCCCGGCCTGGGCGTACGCCGGATCTCCCTCAACTTCGCCGTCTTCCGCTCCGCCTTCGAGGAGGGCGGCCGGATCGGCGCCGGCCCCGTCCTCAAGCTGTGGCGCAAGCTGCTGCTGTTCTTCTCCCGCTGGTGGCAGCTGGAGGCGCTGTACCGCTCGAACGTCAAGTACGGCCCCGAGTGGTACCCGCGGTTCCTCTGCTACCAGGACGCCGGCTCGCTCGCCCGGGTCAGCCTCGCCTCCGGCATCGCCGAGGGCTTCGTCTCCGTACCCAGCCTGCGCACCCTGTGGGGAAACGGCCATCCCAAGGGCCTCACCGCCCCCGCGTCCACCGAGGGGCTGCCCTCCATCGCCTCCCTGGGCCTGGACACCGCAGGGGAGGAGGCCGAGGCGGTCCCGCGGGCCGGGCGGCTGCCCGAGCAGGTGCGCGTCCGCCACGACAAGCTGGAGCGCATCCGCGCCGGCGGCACCGACCCGTACCCGGTCGGCATCCGGCAGCGCACCCACACCGTGGCCGAGCTGAAGGCCGCGCACCCCATCCACCCGCCCGGCGCCCGCTCCGGCGAGGAGGCCACCCTCGCCGGGCGCGTCATGGTCGTACGCGACCTCGGCGGCGTGCTCTTCGCCGTCCTGCGCGACTGGTCCGGGGACGTACAGCTGATGCTGACGCGCGACGAGACCGGCGCCGGTGTCATGGACTCCTTCACCTCCCAGGTCGACTTCGGCGACCACGTCGTCGCGAGCGGCGAGGTCGGCGCGAGCGAGAGCGGCGAGCTGTCCCTGGTCGTGCGGGACTGGCAGCTCACCGGCAAGTGCCTGCGCCCCCTCCCCGACAAGCGCAAGGGGCTCGCCGACCCGGAGGCCCGCGTCCGGCGCCGCTACCTCGACCTCGTCGCGAGCCCCGGCGCCCGGGACGTCGTACGGGCCCGCTCCAGCGCGGTACAGGCCCTGCGCCAGGGCCTGCTGGACCGCGGGTACCTGGAGGTCGAGACCCCGATGCTCCAGCAGATCCACGGCGGCGCCAACGCCCGGCCGTTCCGCACCCACATCAACGCCTACGACCTCGACCTGTACCTGCGCATCGCACCCGAGCTGTACCTGAAGCGGCTGTGCGTCGGCGGCATGGAGAAGGTCTTCGAGATGGGCCGCACCTTCCGCAACGAGGGCGTCTCCTACAAGCACAATCCCGAGTTCACGATGCTGGAGGCCTACCAGGCCTTCGCCGACTACGACGTCATGCTCGACCTCACCCGCGAGCTGATCCAGGGCGCGGCGCAGGCGGCCTTCGGCTCGCCCGTCGCGCACAAGGCGGGAGCCGACGGGAAGCTCGTCCTCCACGACATCTCCGGGCCCTGGCCGGTGAAGACGGTCTACGGGGCGATCAGCGAGGCCCTCGGCGAGGCGGTCGACGCCGACACCGAGGAGCACGTGCTGCGCGGGCTGTGCGACCGGGCGGCGGTGCCGCACGCTCCCGAGGACACCCGCGGCGACGTGGTCCTGGAGATGTACGAGCGGCTTGTGGAGGAGCGGACCGAGCTGCCCACCTTCTACAAGGACTTCCCGACGGACGTCTCCCCGCTGACCCGGCAGCACCGCAAGGACCCTCGGCTCGCGGAGCGCTGGGACCTGGTGGCCTTCGGCACCGAACTGGGCACCGCCTACTCGGAGCTGACCGATCCGGTCGAGCAGCGGCGCCGGCTCACCGCGCAGTCCCTGCTCGCTGCGGGCGGCGACCCGGAGGCGATGGAAATCGACGACGACTTCCTGGACGCCCTGGAATACGCGATGCCGCCGACCGGCGGCCTGGGCATCGGCGTGGACCGGCTCGTCATGTTCCTCACCGGCCTGACCATCCGTGAGACGCTCCCGTTCCCCCTGGTGCGACGCGGCTGAGCGGTCCCCGGGCTGGGCCGAGCGGGTGA
Source organism: Streptomyces sp. NPDC088762 (assembly GCF_044750905.1). Classification (NCBI taxonomy): domain Bacteria; kingdom Bacillati; phylum Actinomycetota; class Actinomycetes; order Kitasatosporales; family Streptomycetaceae; genus Streptomyces; species Streptomyces sp. NPDC088762. The sequence continues at coordinate 41,361 of NZ_JBIVKT010000014.1, read as the reverse complement.
CGGGGAGGGGGTCCGTCCGCGCCTCTCGACACCTCCGGCGATGTCGTTGATACGTAGTAATAATGAAAAATGACGAGCCGACAGTAGGGCGACGCGTGCTCCTGCGTACCGCCGTCTTCCTCGGAGTCGCGGCCGCCGCCGGACTGATCAACGCGGGCGACGAGGGCGGGGTGGCGGGCCGCCCCGGCGCGCCGGGGGCCCCCGGCGGTGCCCCCGGCCCGAACCCGGCGGCGGGGCCGCCCGGCAGCAGGATCCACGAGCTGGCCGCCGAGAAGTCGTACCGGCTGCGGCCGATGACCGCCGAGGCCCCCGGCCGTCCGTCCGCCGGGAAGCCGGCCGTGCGGACCCGGCCCATCCTGGAGCTCCCGGCCGGCGCGAGCGCGGGCGCCATGGTCCTCACCTTCGACGACGGCCCCGACCCCCGCTACACCCCGGGGATCCTCGACATCCTCGCCCGGTACGGGGTGCGCGCCATGTTCTTCGTCTGCGGGGAGATGGCCGCCGAGAACCGCGACCTGCTGCGCCGGATGGCCGCCGAAGGCCACGTCATCGGCAACCACACCTGGACCCACCCCCTCATCCCCACGCTCAGCCGGCCCGGCCTCACCTCCGAGATCGGCCGCACGAGCGAGGTCGTACAGCAGGCCGTGGGCGAGGCGCCGGTGTGGTTCCGGGCGCCGTACGGGGCATGGAACCGGGCCGCCTTCGAGATCGGCGCGGAGCTGGGCATGGAGCCGCTCGCCTGGACCGTGGACACCCTGGACTGGAAGGAGCCGGGCACCACGACGATCGTCTCCCGGGTCCTGTCGGGCGCCGGGTCGGGCGTGATCATCCTCTCGCACGACGCGGGCGGCAACCGGTCGCAGAGCGTCCAGGCGATCTCCTCCTACCTGCCCCAACTGCTCGCGCGGGGTTACCGGATGACCCTCCCGGTGCTGCCGCCGCGCTGAGCGCGGCCGCCACCGTGGCCCGGGCCGCGCCCCGGGCGCGGGTGTGGCCGCGGCACGGCGGGGGTTTGCCGGGGCAGGGGCGGGGGCGCGCCGCGGAAGCGCGGGGGCGTGCCGCGGCGGGCCCGCCGGCCCCGGTTCAGCGGACCTCCACCATCCGGGTTCAGCGGGCCTCCACCATCCGGGCGAAGACGACCACGTTGCCGTCGTAGCCGCGGCCCTTCGAGTAGCCGCCGCCGCACGTGATCACCCGGAGCTCCGGGTGCCCGGTGTCCCCGTACACCCGGGCTCCGGGGAAGGCGTCCTTGGAGAACACCTCCACGCCGTACACCTCGAACACCGCCGTGCGCCCGTCGTACCGCTCCACCTCGATGTGGTTGCCCGGCTTCACCGAGCCCAGCCCGTAGAAGACCGCCGGGCCCTGCGCGTTGTCCACGTGGCCCACGATGACCGCCGAACCCCGCTGGCCGGGCGAGATGCCGTTGAGGTACCAGCCCGCGAGGTTCCGGTCCTGCGGCGGCGGGGCGTCGATCCAGCCCTCCGCGTCCAGCCCGACGGTCATCACCGGAGCGTCCACGTTGATGGTGGGGATCCGGATGCGCTGCACCGACGAGTGCTCCAGCACCTCCATGTCCGTGGGCGGCGAGGGTGGGTTCGCCGGAAGCTGGTCGGCGGTCACCGCGACGCGCGAGGCCGCGGTGGGCTGGGGCGGCCCGTCGTCGATGTCCACACCGTTCCGCACCATCGCGAGGCCGGTGAGCATGACCAGGGCGATGACGCCCCACGGTGAGCGTCTGCGTGACTGCCCGGTCTCGTCCTCGCCCATCGTTCTCCCTTCCCGACGCGGGGGTCCCGACCCGCGTTCCTGTCCCCACCCCTGTACGCCCTACTTCACGCACGCTAAGGCTGCACCGGCAGGACGGCGAGAGGGGAGGGGCGAACGGGTGGCGGGGCCCGGAAGGGGCCGGAAGGGGTGCGCCCATCCAGGTAATCGTCACATAAATGCCTGACGGGTCGTGACCTGCGGATCCGTCAGTTGTGCCGCCCGCTCTTCGGCGTGTCGCTCAACCGGGCGGCCCAAAGGCGGAAATGCGGAGCTTGCGGGCCGACCCGAGGGTTCGACGTGGGAGGCGTTCTCGTCGATCATCCGGGGCCGACGCTCCGGGGCGCTTTCCGCTGGAGGTTCCACCATGCGTGTTTTTCGCGCTCTCACCATGACGGCGGCAGCCTGCGCCGCGATCGGCCTCAGTGTCCCCTTCGCCTCCGCGAACACCCCGATGGGCGGGGGCGGCGGACCCAGCAACATCTCGGTCAACCCGTACGCCGTGCACCAGGGAGCCACGATGCAGGTGAGCGCCGCGGGCTGCGGACACGGCGGCACCGTCACCTCGCCCGGCAACTTTCCGCCGGCCAACCTCTCCGCCGGTTCGATCGGCTTCGCGACCGTCCGGATCTTCAACCACGCCTCGCCCGGCCCCCACACGCTGTCGGTCAAGTGCAACGACAACAGCCTGGTCGCCACGCACCGCTTCACGATCCTCCCGGGCAACCCCGCGCAGGGCGGCATCGGAGGCTCCTTCGGCCCGTCCACCGCCGAGACGGCCATCGGCGCGGGGCTGGTCGGCGCGGCGGCCCTCGGCGCGGGCGCCCACGTGGTGCGCCGCCGCCGTCCGCTCCGCGGTCGCGCCTGACCGGCCGGCCTCCCCGGTCAGGCACGGAAAACCGCCGGTCGCCCCAAGTCCTCGCCAGGACTCGGGGCGACCGGCGGTTGGGAAGGCGGGGTGGCGGGGGCACCGGGCTCGGTTCGGGGGGAAGGGCGGCGGCGGCTCAATGGCCGCGGCCGCTTCCACGGCGCCGCAGCGTGTACGCCGTACCGGCCGCCGCCGCGAGGAAGAGGCCGACGCCCGCGACGAGTTCGACGGGGTCCATGCCCGCCACGCTGCCGCCGAGTCCGCCGCGGACGCCGAGGGTGGAGGCGGAGGTGCTGACCGCCCGCGGAGGGGCGGTGGCCCCCAGCGTCGAACTCGTGGTGGGCCGGGACGAGCCGCCGGCGATCGTCAGGTCGGCCGAGCCGGTCTCCCCGCCGCAGGTGAAGGAGACGGAGTACACGGCGCCGATCCGGGCGTCCCGGTCCACCGTGACCCGCACGCTCTGGCCGCGGAAGATGCTCACGGTGTCGAACACCCCGGAGGAGGCGCTGGCATAGGCCGCGTTGCAGCCGCTGACGGACAGCAGCGTCTGGCCGCCCGGGGCGACCGTGGAGGGGGTGACGGCGAAGCCGAAAGAGGTGACCTGCTTGGCCTCGGCCGCGGTCGCGTGGGTCGCGGCGGGCGTGCCGAGGGCGCCGAGCGCGATGACGGCGCCCGTGGCGACGCCGGCGCTCAGAAGGGCTGTGGCGGAGGAACGTATCGCACCCATGGTTGGTTCTCCGGATCTCCGAGGAGCAGCCGCGGAACGGTTCCGCACGTGGGGGGTCGTGCGCCTCGATGTCCGCCACGCTAGGTGGGGGTGCGGCGGCCCGCGATCAGGAGCGGCCGAATGGGGCACGGCAGTGGGCCGAACCGGGGACGGGAGGCCCGCCCCCGGTTTGGCCGGTTGCCCGGTGCACCGGGTCCGACCGGTGCACCCCGTGCGCCCGGTGCGCCTGGGTCGGGCCCGGTGCGCCTGGTCGCCCGGCGCCGCCGCCCCGCCGTCAGTCGTCCAGGCCCAGATGCGGGAACTGTGCGAAGAAGGGTTCGGCGGTGGCCGCGATGCCGCGCCCGAAGGGCGCGTCGAAGTCCCAGATGAGGAACAGCAGGAAGGCGATCAGCGCGCTGAACAGCCCCGCCAGCAGCAACTCCCGGAAAGACCGCCGGATCTGGAGGGTGAAGATCAGGCCCACGGTCACCAGGGCGCCGGTGATCAGCCCGAACCACACCACCCCCGGCATGGTGGCCCCGGCGCTCAGCCCGCGCGCACTGCGGGCGTCGTCCACCACCGCGACCTGGTCGACCAGCGGCTGGTAGGCCTGGCCCTCGTGGTCGGTCTTCGGCTCGTAGTCGGTGACGTCCCGGCGGATACGTTCCAGCAGCTCCCCGCCGCGGTCCGTGAGATCGCCGTGGTCGGCCATCACCGTCCACTCCGTGTCCACCACGTACGTCACGTACGCGTCGACATCCGCCCGGATCTTCTGCCGCACCTCGGCCGGGTACACCTGGGAGCGCGTGCTGATCTCGTGCAGGGCCTGCGCCTCCTGGCGCACGTACTCCTGGGCGGCGCCGCGGCCCTCCCAGACGCCGGCGATCGCCAGGCCCAGCACGATCGCGTAGATCACGCCGATCATCATCGTCATGTACTCGATGACGTCCGGGGTTTCGTTCGGATCGTCGTCCTCGCCGATCCTGCGGTGGTTGAAGAAGGCGATGGTCAGCACCACGGCACAGGCCGCGGCCATCGCGAGGGACAGGACGAGCCATTCCGACAAGATGACTCCCAATCGGTCACAGGTGGGCGGACGTGCCGGCCGGACACCCCTGGGTGTGTCCGGCTAGCGGGGGCGCAGCGCGACGATCGCGAGCACCGCCGGAGCCGCAGTGAGCAGGGTGAAGGTCACCGGTGAGATGTGGTGCTCGACCGGCTTGCGGGTGGGGGCGTGGTACGCCGGACGGGCCACCGGTTTCGGCGGCGCCACGACGGGGGCGGGCGGTGGCGGTGGCAGGGGCGGCTCGACCGCCCGGGGAGGCGCGGGCACCGGCTTCGGCGGGGCCGGGGCGGGCCGTACCGGCTTCGGGACGGGTTTCGGCGCCGGTGGGGGTGGCGGCGGTGGTGGCGGAGTAGGTGGGGGTGGTGGCGTGGGCTTGGGCGGCGGTGGTGTCGGCTTGGGCGGCGGTGGGGTGGGTGTCGGGGTCGGGGTCGGCTTCGGTGGACAGGGCGGGGGAGGCGGGGGCGGACAGTGGTGCCCCCCGTGATGGCCCCCGCCGTGCCCTCCTCCGTGGCCGCCGCCGTGCCCTCCTCCGGGCCCGCTGCCGTGGTGGCCGCCGTGATGTCCGCCACCCGGACCGCTTCCGCGGCCCCCGCTGCCGGCCACCGCGACCGCTGTGGCGGCGGCCGCGCCGTCGCCGGAGCCGGTCGTCGCGTAGGCGCAGCTATCAGCCACGGCCGGGCTGGCGGACAGGGCCGCCCACAGCAGGACCGGAATCACCAGCAGGCGCCTGTCACAGGCTTTGTTCACCCGGGGATCATGGGCCCCGGGGCGGCCGGGCGCGCGGGGGTCGGCCCCGGTTCGCCTGAACGGATGGAGTGCCGACCGTAGAGGTTTGAGCCAGTCGTGGGTCGATCGCGCGGCGACTCCGGTCACCCGCCGGGCAATTCCCAAAGGGGATTGGTCGGTACCGATCAATCCCCCCGCCGGAGGGGTCCCGCGCCTTTGGTGTGTGACGAAGAACGGATCGGCAATTTCCGCTTTTGCTCGCCCCGTTGGGCAATGATCAGTACATTCGGCTCGGACAGGAGTCCGACCCCGCACGGACCACCGTAGGAACAACGCTTGGAGACCCCGATGGAGCGCCCCGCCTGGGCCCCGCCAGGCATCGACATATCGGTGCCGAGCGTGTCCCGCATCTACGATTACTACCTGGGCGGCTCCCACAATTTCGAGGTCGACCGGCAGACGGCCCGCCGCGCCATGGAATTCATGCCGGGCCTGCCCAAGATCATGCAGGCCAACCGGGCATTCATGCGCCGCACCGTCCGGCACGCCGTCGCCGAGGGCGTCACGCAGTTCCTCGACATCGGCTCCGGCATCCCCACCTTCGGCAATGTCCACGAGATCGCCCAGGGCGCCAGCCCCGAGGCACGCGTGGTCTACGTCGACCACGACCCGGTGGCCGTCGCGCACAGCAAGGCCGTCCTGGAGGGCGACGAGCACACCGGAGTCGTCGCCGCCGACCTGCGCAAGCCGCGCGACATCCTGTCCGACCCCGAGGTCGGCCGGCTGCTCGACCTCGACCGCCCGGTGGCCCTGCTGCTCGTCGCCGTCCTGCACTTCGTGGAGGACGCGGACGAGCCGTACGCCGCCGTGGCCCAGCTGCGCGACGCGCTGGCCCCGGGCAGCCTGCTGATCCTCACCCACGCCTCCTACGAGGGGATCCCGCTCTCGGAGGAGGTCGCGGGCGGGGCCGTCGGCGTCTACCGGGACATCCGCAACCCCCTCGTCATGCGCACCGCGGAGCAGATCCGCGGCTTCTTTGACGGGTTCGAGCTGCTGGAGCCCGGGCTGGTGTCCATGCCCGAGTGGCGCCCGGACCGCGCCGACGGAGCGGAGGACGGAGAGGCGCAGGAGGACCCCTACGCCTTCTCGGGCTTCGGCGGCGTGGGACGCAAGGCGTGAGACTCCCGGCACAGACGGCGGGCGCTCCGGACGCCGCCGCTCCCTCCGCCGCGCCCGACCCCGGACCGGAGGCGTCCCCGGGCGCCCCACCGGCGCCGGATCCCGCGGCGGCCCCGCAGGGCGGCCTGGAGGACCGGATCGCCCGCTTCGCGACCATCTGGGGGCGGGCGATCTTCCCCGTCACGGCGACCTCGCTGACGCGCCCCGAGTTCGAGCGGCACCTCGTGCCGCTCACCCGGACCCTCGTCGAGGCCCTGCACGCCCGGCCGTTCGACGCCGCCGTCGGCCAGCGGGTCGGCGCCGAGCTCGTCGCCGTGCACTGCACCGACCCCGAGGCCCTCGCGGGCACCCTCGGCGTGGTCGAGTCGTACCTGGTGCTCTACTGCGGTTCCGGGGCGCAGGGCACCGAGGAGTACCGGGCCCGCTGCGCCCGGCTCCAGCACGGGATCGCCGCGGGGTTCGCCCGCGCCCTGCGCGAGCGCACCCTCAAGGAGCAGGAGGCCATCGCCCGCTCCGCGCTCACCGCCCGCAGTGATGCCCAGCAGGCTCTGCACGCGAGTGAGGAGCGCTTCCGGGCGGTCTTCGAGGGGGCGGCCATCGGCATCGGGATCGCCGACCTCGAAGGCAACATCCTGGAGGTCAACGACGCGCTGCTCCAGATGTTCGGCGGCCTGGAGGGACACGTCCGGGGCCGCAAGGTCAGCGAGTGGGGGCACCCCGACGACACACCGCACGTCTGGCGGATGTACGGCGAACTCGTGCGCGGGGAGCGGGAGAGCTACCGCGTGGAGAAGCCGTACTACCGCCACGACGGCACCGTGCTGTGGACCAACCTGACGGTGTCGCTGCTCCGTGACGCCGAGGGCATGCCGCAGTACCAGCTGGCCCTGATGGAGGACACCACCGAACGCCGGCTGCTGAACCTGCGCCTGCGGTACGAGGCCACCCACGACGCCCTGACCGGCCTGCCCAACCGGACGCTCTTCTTCGAGCGGCTGGAGAAGGCCCTGAGCGGGGCGGGAGGCAGCCGCTTCGGCCTGTGCTACCTGGATCTCGACGGGTTCAAGACGGTCAACGACAGCCTCGGCCACTCGGCGGGGGACCGACTGCTGGTCGAGGTCGCCGACCGGCTGCAGAGCTGCGCGACCGGACCGGGCGAGGTCGTCGCCCGGCTCGGGGGCGACGAGTTCGTCGCCCTGACCACCGGCGCAGACACCGAGCAGAAGGCGGCCGACCTCGCGGTCCGCATCCTGTCCGCACTGTCCACACCGATCCGGCTGGAGGGCCGTGAGCTGACGGTCCGGGGCAGCATCGGCATCGTGGAAGGCCCGGCCGGCGAACGCACCCCGGCGGAGGTGCTGCGCAGCGCCGACATCACCATGTACCGGGCCAAGGCGGCCGGCGGAAACCGCTTCGAATTCGCCGACGCCGAGGCCGACGCCCGGGCCATCACCCGGCACGGGCTGACCAACGCCCTGCCGGCGGCGCTGGAGCGCGGCGAGTTCTTCATCGAGTACCAGCCGCTGGTCCACATGCACGACGGCAGCGTCCACGGCGCCGAGGCGCTGGTGCGCTGGTCGCACCCGCAGTACGGGGTCCTCGGGCCGGACCGCTTCATTCCGCTCGCCGAACGCACCGGGCTGATCGTGCCCCTCGGCCGCTGGGTCCTGGAGGAGGCCGTCCGCCAGGCCCGCAACTGGCAGCGCCAGCACGGCGGTTCCTCCCTGCGGATCAACGTCAACCTCTCGCCGACCCAGCTGCACCACCCCGGCCTGGTCGCCGACACGGTCGCCGTGCTGGAGAAGTCGGGCCTCGCCCCCGGCGCGCTGTGCCTGGAGGTCACCGAGTCGGCGCTGATAGGCGCCGACGACGAACTCCTCGAACCGCTGCGCCGGCTCGCCGCGCTGGGCGTCGACATCGCGCTCGACGACTTCGGCACCGGCTACTCGAACCTCGCCAACCTGCGCCGCCTCCCCGTCAGCGTCCTGAAGCTGGACCGCTCCTTCACCAAGGGGATGCAGCAGAGCCCGGCCAACCCGGTGGACGTCAAGATCGTGGAGGGGATCGTCGCCCTGGCCCACAGCCTCGAACTCGCCGTCACCGTCGAGGGCGTGGAGACCGGCGCCCAGGCCGCCCAGCTGCGCGACCTCGGCTGCGACACCGCCCAGGGCTGGTACTACGCCCGCCCCGGCGCCCCCGACCGCATCCACGCGCTCTCCCTCTCGGACGCGGTTCCCACCGCCTCCTGAGGTGAGCCCGACCCGGGCCGCCCGCCGGCCCGCCGGCCCGGCGGGCGGCCCGCCACCCGGCCGGCCGGTCTCGGCCCGCTTCGCCTCGGTCCGGTCGGTGCCGCACGGGCGGGTCAGCCGCCGCTCGGTCGGTCAGCCGCCGCTCGGTCCGCCCCGTCGCACTGTGGTCGGGTCAGCCCAGGGCCGAATCCATGCCCGCCTCCGTTCCGTTGCCCGGTTCGCGGACCGCCGCCAGGACCCGCTCCATCCGCCGGGAGGTGTCGGCCAGCAGGTCGGCGGCCACCGGCAGGCGCTCCGCCTCGTACCCGTCGAGCACGTCCTCCTCCGCGGCCCCGGAAAGTGCGGCGGCCAGGGTCCGGGCGAGGGCTGCCGCGTCCCGGATTCCGGTGTTCATGCCCAGCCCGCCGGCGATGGGGTGGACGTGTGCCGCGTCCCCGGCCAGGAAGGCGCGGCCCTCGCGTATCCGGGCGGCCATGCGGACGTTGAGCCGCCAGGCCGACAGCCACGTCGGCTCGGCCAGCCGGATCCCCGGCATCCGCGCGTGGCGGTCGAAGAGCCGCTGGAAGCCTTCCAGGGAGGGCGGCAGCGGCTCTCCCCGCTCGTCGAGCTCCGGGGAGGCCTGGAGCTGGAAGACCTCGGTTCCCGGTATCGGGCAGAGCAGGATCCCGCCGCCGTCCGAGGTGAACCACTGGTGCCAGTAGTCACGGCTGAGTCCTGGGGCCGTCACATCCCCGAGCGTCATCGACTCCGTCTCCGCGGTGTGTCCTTCGAAGGGGATCCCGAGGACCTTGCGGACGGTGCTGTGGCCGCCGTCGCATCCGGCCGCGTAGCCGGCGCGGACTGAACGGCCGTCCGCCAGCCGCGCGGTGACCCCCGTCGAGTCCTGCTCGAGCCCGACGACCCGGACCCCGTACTCGACGGCCACCCCGAGGCCGGCCAGTCGCTCGCGGAGCACCTCCTCGACCTGCCACTGGCCGATGACGAGGCCGTCGCCGGCGGGCGTGTCCCTGATGGGGACGCCGTCGAAGTACTTGCGCAGGACCAGGCCCCTGGTGCCGGTGGCGGAGATCCGCTCCGCGACGCCGAGCCGGGCGAAGACCTCCAGGCTGGAGCGGTCGAGTCCCTTGCCCCGGGACTCCCGGTGCGGGCCGGAGCGCCCCTCGAGGATCCGGACGGCGACGCCGCGCAGGGCGAGGTCACACGCCAGGGTCAGTCCGGTGGGGCCGGAGCCCACGATCAGTACGTCGGTCATCGGAAGTCCTCTCGTCGCGGTGTGACTCCAGGAAAGCGGCTCAGCCGCGAAAAAGCAACCCGGTTAAAAAAATAACTCGGTCACGAATCCGTGGTAGGGTGTACGCATGGACAACACGACGGGTCTGCGCGAGAACAAGAAGCTCCGTACGCGCCGCCTGCTGGCGGCCACGGCGCTGGAACTCTTCCTGGAGCGGGGCTTCGATGCCGTGTCGGTGGCGGACGTCGCCGCCGCGGCCGAGGTCTCCAAACCCACGCTGTTCCGGTACTTCCCCAGCAAGGAGGACCTGGTCCTGGACCGCTTCGCCGATCATCAGGACGAAGCGGCGCGGATCGTGCGCGACCGGCCCGAGGGTCAGGGCCCGGTCGGCGCTGTGCACGCGCACTTCGTGGAGGCCCTCGGCCGGCGAGACCCGATCACCGGGCTCTGTGACCACCCGGAAGTCGTCGCCTTCCAGCGGCTGCTCTACTCCACCGCGAGCCTGGAGTCCCGCATCGCCCTCTACAGTGCCCGCGAGGTCGACCTCCTCGCCGCGGCGCTCGAGGCGGAGTCCGCGCCGCCGCTCAGCGCCCGGCTCGCGGCGCTGCACCTGATCGCCGTCCGCCACGAGCTGGGCCGGGAGAACTTCAGGCGGATCGAGGCCGGCCAGAGCGCCGACGCGGCCCACCCCGCGGCCGTGGCCGACGCCGACACGGCGTTCGGGATGCTCGCCCACGGCCTCGACCGGGTCCTGCCCATACGCACCGCCTGACCGTGCCGGGGCGCCGGCCGCACCGGCCGGGTCGGCCCGGCCGTGCGGGTCAGCCCACCAGCATCCGCTTCAGCTCCCGCGCCGCGCGCGGGGGAGCGACGTCCGTGCGGTGGGCCAGGGCGATCGTCCGGCGCAGCGGGGAGCCGGCGAGGCGGGTGGCGCGCAGACCGGGCCCGGCCCGGTCCACCACCATCGCCGGGACCACCGCGACGCCCAGCCCCGCCCGCACGAAACCGAGGACGGCGTCCATCTCGCCGCCCTCCACCGTGAACACCGGCTCGAAACCCTCCGCGCGGCATGCCGCCACGGTCAGCTCCCGCAGGTCGTATCCGTGCCGGAACATCACCATCGGCTCGTCGCGCAGCCCGGAGATGGCCAGCTCCCCGCCCCCACCGGGCGCCGGCCGCTCCGCGGAAGAGACCACCACCAAGTCCTCCGTCAGCAGCTCCACCGTGGTCAGCGCCGGGGCCGAGGGCGGCAGCGGCAGCGCGATCAGCGCCAGGTCCAGCGCCCCGCGCGCCAGCTCCCGTACGAGGTCCAGCGAACCGCTCTCCTCGATCAGCAGCTCGATCCCCGGATGCGCGGCGTGGAAGGCGCGCAGCACGTCCGGCAGCAGACCCGTGCACACGCTGGGCGTGGCCCCCAGCCGGACCCGCCCGCGCCGCAGTTGCGCCAACTCCTGTACCTCCAGGCGCGCCGTGTCCGCGTCCGCCAGGATCCGGCGGGCCAGTGGAAGCAGCGCCTCCCCCGCGTCGGTCAGCGCGATGTTGCCCCGGGCCCGGCTGAAGAGCTCGGCCCCCAGCTCCCGCTCGAGCGCCTTGATCTGCTGGGACAGCGAGGGCTGTGCCACGTGCACCCGCTCCGCGGCCCGGGTGAAGTGCCGGGTCTCGGCGACGGCCACGAAATACAGAAGCTGTTGGAACTGCATCAGCCCAGAATAGGTCACGATAGGAAGCACCTATCGAGATCAGCTCCATCATGTCTTGGACCTGTCGGGACTTTGGTCCTTACGGTCGATGACATGGCTTTGGCAACGCGGACGGGTCGACGGCCGTCCACCACGCGCACGATCTGGGACTCCTCCGTCGGCAAGAAGTCCGTGATGGCCGTCTCCGGTCTGATCATGCTCGGCTACCTGGTCGTGCACATGCTCGGCAACCTCAAGATCTTCTTCGGGGCGGACGAGTTCAACGGCTACGCCCACTGGCTGCGCACCCTCGGTTCGCCGTTCCTCCACCACGAGTGGGCCCTGTGGATCTTCCGCGTGGTGCTCCTCGCCGCGGTCGTCGCCCACGCCGTGTCCGCCTACCAGCTCAGCCGCCGCGCCCGGCGCGCCCGCCCGGTGAAGTACGCCCGCAAGCGCCGCCGCGCCGACTACGCCACCCGCACCATGCGCTGGGGCGGCATCATCCTCGGCCTCTTCATCGTCTGGCACCTGCTCGACCTCACCACGCTCACCGTGAACGAGCGGGCCTGGGCGGGCCACCCGTACGAGAACGTCCTCGCCACCTTCTCCACCTGGTACGGGAACACGATCTACATCATCGCGATGGCCGCCCTCGGCCTGCACGTCCGGCACGGCTTCTGGAGCGCGGCCCAGACCCTCGGCGCGGGCAACGCCCGGCGCGAGCGGACGCTGAAGTTCCTGGCCAACGCCCTGGCCCTCGTCCTCTTCGCGGGCTTCGTCTCCGTCCCCGTGGCCGTCATGACCGGAGTGGTGAACTGACCATGAACGACACCCTCGTGAGCGACTACAGCCGCTACACCACCGGCGAGCCCATCGCCGACACCAAGGCCCCCGAAGGCCCGATCGCGGACCGCTGGGACCGCCGCCGTTTCGAGGCCAAGCTCGTCAACCCGGCCAACCGCCGCAAGCACACCATCATCGTCGTCGGCACCGGCCTGGCGGGCGGTGCCGCCGGCGCGACCCTCGCCGAGCAGGGCTACCACGTCGTCCAGTTCTGCTTCTCGGATTCGCCGCGCCGCGCCCACTCCATCGCCGCCCAGGGCGGCATCAACGCCGCCAAGAACTACCGCAACGACGGTGACTCGGTGCACCGCCTCTTCTACGACACCGTCAAGGGCGGGGACTTCCGCGCCCGCGAGTCCAACGTCCACCGCCTCGCCCAGATCTCCGTCGAGATCATCGACCAGTGCGTGGCCCAGGGCGTCCCGTTCGCCCGCGAGTACGGCGGTCTCCTCGACACCCGCTCCTTCGGCGGAGTCCAGGTCTCCCGCACCTTCTACGCCCGCGGCCAGACGGGCCAGCAGCTGCTCCTCGGCGCCTACCAGGCCCTCTCCCGGCAGATCGCCGCCGGCAACGTCGACATGCACGCCCGCACCGAGATGCTCGACCTGATCGTCGTCGACGGAGTGGCCCGCGGCATCGTGGCCCGGGACCTGATCAGCGGCGAGATCTCCACCCACTACGCCGACGCGGTGGTGCTCGCGAGCGGCGGCTACGGCAACGTCTTCTACCTCTCCACCAACGCCATGAACTCCAACGCGACCGCCGTCTGGCGGGCGCACCGGCGCGGCGCGTACTTCGCCAACCCCTGCTTCACCCAGATCCACCCCACCTGCATCCCGCGCACCGGCGACCACCAGTCCAAGCTCACCCTGATGAGCGAGTCCCTGCGCAACGACGGCCGTATCTGGGTCCCCAAGGCCAAGGGCGACAACCGCCCCGCGGCCGAGATCCCCGAGGCGGAGCGCGACTACTACCTGGAGCGGATCTACCCCTCCTTCGGCAACCTCGTGCCCCGCGACATCGCCTCCCGCGCCGCCAAGAACGTCTGCGACGAGGGCCGCGGCGTCGGCCCCGGCGGCCAGGGCGTCTACCTCGACTTCGCCGACGCCATCCGCCGCATGGGCAAGGACAAGGTCGCCGAGAAGTACGGCAACCTCTTCGAGATGTACGAGCGGATCACCGCGGAGAACCCGTACGAGGTCCCCATGCGGATCTACCCCGCCGTGCACTACACGATGGGCGGCCTGTGGGTGGACTACGACCTCCAGACCACCGTCCCCGGCCTCTTCGCGATCGGCGAGGCCAACTTTTCCGACCACGGGGCCAACCGCCTCGGCGCCTCCGCCCTGATGCAGGGCCTCGCCGACGGGTACTTCGTGCTCCCGTCCACGATCAACGACTACCTCGCCCGCCACCCGCACCGGGAGAGCGTGGACGACAGCCACCCCGAGGCGGTGGCCGCCGTGCGCGAGACCCGCGAGCGGCTGGCGAAGCTGCTCGCAGTCGACGGCGACCGCACCCCCGACTCCTTCCACCGCGAGATCGGTGAACTGATGTGGGAGTACTGCGGAATGGCCCGCACCGAGGAGGGCCTGCGCAAGGCGCTCGACCGGATCCCCGAGATCCGCGCCGAGTTCTGGCGGCGGATCAAGGTCCCGGGCAGCGGCGAGGAGTTCAACCAGTCGCTGGAGAAGGCCAACCGCATCGTCGACTACCTGGAACTCGCCGAACTGATGTGCCTCGACGCGCTCGCCCGCGCCGAATCCTGCGGCGGGCACTTCCGCGAGGAGTCCCAGACCCCGGACGGCGAGGCCGAGCGGCGCGACGAGGAGTTCTCGTACGCCGCCGCCTGGGAGTTCGGCGGTACCGGCGCCGCACCCGTCCTGCACAAGGAAGACCTCGTCTTCGAGTACGTCCACCCCACCCAGCGGAGCTACGCATGAAGCTCACCCTGCGCGTCTGGCGCCAGAAGAACCCCGACGCCCCCGGCGCCATGGCCACCTACGAGGTCGACGGAATCTCGAAGGACATGTCCTTCCTGGAGATGCTCGACACCCTCAACGAGGACCTCATCGTCCGCGGCGAGGACCCGGTCGCCTTCGACCACGACTGCCGCGAGGGCATCTGCGGCGCGTGCAGCCTCGTCATCAACGGCGATGCCCACGGCCCGGAGCGCACCACCACCTGCCAGCTCCACATGCGGTCCTTCGACGACGGCGACACCATCGACGTCGAACCCTGGCGCGCCTCGGCGTTCCCGGTGGTCAAGGACCTCGTCGTGGACCGTGGCGCCTTCGACCGGATCATCCAGGCCGGCGGCTACATCACCGCGCCGACCGGGTCCGCGCCCGAGGCGCACGCCACCGCCGTGCCCAAGGCCGACGCCGACCACGCCTTCGAGCACGCCGAGTGCATCGGCTGCGGCGCGTGCGTGGCGGCCTGCCCCAACGGCTCGGCGATGCTCTTCACCTCCGCCAAGGTCAACCACCTCAACGTCCTCCCGCAGGGCTCGCCCGAGCGCGAGAGCCGCGTGCTGGACATGGTGGCCCGGATGGACGAGGAGGGCTTCGGCGGCTGCACCCTGACCGGCGAATGCGCCACGGCCTGCCCGAAGGGCATCCCGCTGCCGTCCATCGCCGCCATGAACAAGGAGTGGCTGCGGGCGGTCCGCAAGGGCTGACCCCGGCCAGGCAGGCCACCCAGCCGCGCCGGCCGCCCCGGCGCCGGCGCCGGCCGCCTGGGCCGATCGGCTGACCCGATCCGCCGACCGGGCGCTCGTACGGGCCGTACGCCGCGCCGCGGCCCGGCGCCCCGCGGCGCGTGCGGAACAGTGGCGGCATGCCACATGCCTCCGCAGGGTCCGGACCGCGCCGCCGCAGCGTGCTGGCGGCGGCCCTGGCCCCCCTCGCGGCGACCGGCTGCTCGGCGGACGAGGAGCCCCGCACCCCGGCCCCGGGCCCGCAGCACGGCCCGGACGCCCTGGTCATGGTGATCCGGCACGCGGAGAAGCCGTACGCCGGCGACACCGGCTCGGACGAGGAGGGCGAGGACGACCCCGGCTCGCTCGCCGGGCGCGGCTGGCGCCGGGCCGGGGAGCTGCCGCGGCTCTTCCTGCCGGCCCGCGGCTCCTCGCTGCCCCGCCCCGCCGCGGTCTTCGCGGCCGGCGGCAAGGGCCGCGCGGCCCCCGCCCGCTGCAGGCAGACCGTGGCGGCGCTGGCCGCGGCCCTGCGCACCCCGGTCCGCACCGAGTTCGCCCTCGGCGCCGAACCGGCCCTCGTGCGCGCCGTCCTGGCCGCGCCCATGCCCGTACTCGTCTGCTGGGAGCACACCGGCGTCCCCCGCCTGGTCCGCGCCCTCGGCGCCGACCGGGTCCTCGGCGTCCCCGCGACCTGGCCGGACCGCCACGACCTCATCTGGACGTTCACCCGCCGCCAGGGCCAGTGGAGCTTCCGGGAACTGCCCCAGCACCTGCTCCCCGGCGACGCCTGAACCCCGGCGCGGCCTGGCCCTACCCGTGCCGCGCCCCGGCGGCCCCGAGGGCCCGCGCCAGGTAGCCCGCCGTACGGCTGTGGCCGCCCGGGGCGCCGGCCACCTCCCTCGGCGTGCCCGCCGCGACCACCCGGCCTCCGTCCGCGCCCCCGCCCGGGCCCAGGTCGATGACCCAGTCCGCGCCGGCCACCACCTCCATGTCGTGC
The DNA here is from genome assembly GCF_044750905.1 of Streptomyces sp. NPDC088762. NCBI lineage: Bacteria > Bacillati > Actinomycetota > Actinomycetes > Kitasatosporales > Streptomycetaceae > Streptomyces > Streptomyces sp. NPDC088762. Next base: position 25,349 of record NZ_JBIVKT010000014.1, on the reverse strand, counting down.
TCCACGACCACCACCGAGTGCCCGGCGTCCACCAGCCCGTGCAACTGCCGCAGCAACACCCGTACATCGGCCGGATGCAGCCCGGTCGTCGGCTCGTCCAGCAGGTACAGCGTGTGGTCCCGGCGGAGCCGCTGGAGTTCCGTGGCCAGCTTGATCCGCTGTGCCTCGCCGCCCGACAGCTCGGTCGCCGGCTGCCCCAGCCGCAGGTAGCCCAGCCCGATTTCCTCCAGCGCCCGCAGGCTGCGCGCCGCCGCCGGGACCTCCGCGAAGAACCGGGCCGCCGACTCCACCGTCAGGCCCAGCACCTCGGCGATGTTCAGCCCCTCGTAACGGACCTCCAGGGTCTCGGCGTTGTACCGGGCGCCCCCGCACTCCGGGCAGGGCGCGTACGTACTGGGCAGGAACAGCAGCTCCACGGAGACGAAGCCCTCGCCCTGGCAGGTCTCGCACCGGCCGCCCGCCACGTTGAAGGAGAACCGCCCCGCCTTCCAGCCCCGCGCCCGGGACTCCGGCGCCGAGGTGAACAGCCTGCGCACCACGTCGAACAGACCGGTGTAGGTGGCCAGGTTGGAGCGCGGGGTCCGGCCGATCGGCTTCTGGTCCACCTCCACCAGCCGGCGCACCGGAAAGTCCGGCTCCGCGAGCCGCTCGCCCACCTCCCGCGCCAGCGCCTGCCCCACCAGCGTCGACTTCCCCGACCCCGACACCCCGGTCACCGCCGTGAACACCCCGAGCGGGAACTCCGCGTCCACATCCCGCAGGTTGTGCCGGTCGACCCCGGTGAGCCGCACCGCTCCCGTCGCCTTGCGTACGGGCCCGGCCGCCGGCGCCGGCACCTCGCCCGCCGAGAAGAGGTGCCGCGCCGTCGCCGACTCCGTCACGCGGGCCAGCCCTTGCGGCGGCCCGCTGTACAGCACCTGCCCGCCGTGCTCCCCGGCCATCGGCCCCACGTCCACCAGCCAGTCCGCGTGCCGCACCACGTCCAGGTGGTGCTCCACGACGAAGACCGTGTTCCCGGTTTCCTTCAGCCGGTCCAGTACGCCGAGCAGCGCCTCGGTGTCGGCCGGGTGCAGCCCCGCCGACGGTTCGTCCAGGACGTACACCACCCCGAACAGCCCCGACCGCAGCTGGGTGGCCAGCCGCAGCCGCTGGAGCTCCCCGGCGGACAGGGTCGGCGCGGCGCGGTCCAGGCTCAGGTAGCCGAGCCCGAGCTCGACGACCGGCCCGATCCTGGAGCGCAGGTCCTCGGCGAGCACCCGCGCAGCCTCCCCGTCCGGGCGGGCCGCGGCGAGTACCCCGTCCAGGGCGGTCAGCGGCAGTGCCGCCAGCTCGGCGATGCCGCGGCCCGCGAAGGTCACGGCCAGGGCCTCGGGTCGCAGCCGCCGCCCCTCGCACGCCGGACACGGCGAATCGGCGAGGAACTTCTCGGCCCGGGCGCGCAGGGTGGCGCTCTTGCTGTCCGCGAAGGTCCGCATCACATAGCGGTGGGCGCTCATGTACGTGCCCTGGTAGGGGCGTTGGATCCGCTCGGCCTCCCGCACCGGGTGCACGGTGACCACCGGCTGCTCCTCGGTGAACAGGATCCACTCGCGGTCCTTCGCCGGCAGCTCCCGCCAGGGCCGGTCCACGTCATGGCCCAGCGCCTCCAGGATGTCCCGCAGGTTCTTGCCCTGCCAGGCGCCCGGCCAGGCGGCGATGGCCCCCTGACGGATGGACAGCCGCGGATCCGGCACGAGGAGTTCCTCGCTGGTGCGGTGGATCCGGCCCAGTCCGTGGCACGAAGGGCAGGCTCCGGCCGCCGTGTTGGGGGAGAAGGCGTCGGAGTCCAGCCGCTCCGCTCCCGGGGGATGGGTGCCGGCCCGGGAGTACAGCATGCGCAGGGAGTTGGAGAGCAGGGTCACCGTGCCGACGGAGGAGCGCGAACCGGGGGAGGAGCGGCGCTGCTCCAGGGACACGGCCGGCGGCAGCCCCGTCACGGAGTCCACCTTCGGCGCGCCGATCTGGTGGATGAGACGGCGGGCGTACGGGGCCACGGACTCGAAGTACCGCCGCTGGGCCTCCGCGTAGAGCGTGCCGAAGGCGAGCGAGCTCTTCCCTGAGCCGGAGACGCCGGTGAACACGGTCAGCGCGTCGCGCGGGATGTCCACGTCGACGCCGCGCAGGTTGTGCTCCCGGGCACCGCGGACCCGTACGAAGGCGTCCCGGGCCGACGGGGGACCGGCTTCGGGGCGACCGGGGGCGCGGTGACCGGCGGACGGGCCCGTGCGGGAGGGGCCGTCGGGAGAGGGGTCGTCGGGGCAGGGGCCGTCGGGGCGGGGGGAGTGGTGCATTCGTCCCAGTTTAGAGGCCGGTGATCCGAGCCAGCCTGCGGTACGAGTCCAGCAGCGCCGTCCGGTCGTAGGTGGAGGTGGTGACCAGCAGCTCGTCCGCGCCGGTCAGCCCGGCCACCTCGGCCAGCTCGGCCGCGACCTGCTCCTCGGTGCCGTGGACGTGCCCGGCCAGCGCCCCCTCGTACAGCTCCCGCTCCTTCGGTGTCATGGCCAGCGCCTCGACCTCCTCGGCCGGGCGGAGCGGCGGGAAACTGCCGCGGGTGCGCGAGTGGGCGACGGACCACGCCTCGGGGAGCAGGATCCGCCGGGCCTCCTCCGGGGTGCCGGCCACCGCCACCGTGCCGGAGACCACCACGTAGGGCTCCGCGCCCCACGCCGAAGGCCGGAACTCCTCGCGGTACCTCTCGACGGCCTCGGTGACCCTGCCGCGGGCCCGCAGGTCCCCCACCACCAGCGGCAGACCGGCCCGGGCGGCGATCCCGGCCCCCTCGCCGGTGGCCAGTACGTAGGCCGGTATCCGCAGCCCCTCGGCGGGCCGGGCGTGCACCTGCGGATGGGCCCGCTGGCTCCCGTCGAGCCAGCCCAGCAGCTCGGCCAGCTGCTCCTCGAACCGGTCGGCGTCCCCGGTGTCGCGGCCCAGGGCGCGCCGGATGCCGTTGGTGAAGCCGACCGAACGGCCGAGCCCCATGTCGATCCGGCCGGGGAACAGCGCCTCCAGGACCCCGAACTGCTCCGCGACCACCAGCGGCTGGTGGTTGGGCAGCATGACCCCGCCCGTGCCGACGCGGATGCGCCGGGTGGCTCCGGCGACGGCAGCGGCCAATACGGTGGGTGCGGAGCCGGCGACCCCCGGCACGCTGTGGTGCTCCGACACCCAGAACCGGTGGTAGCCGAGGTCCTCGGCCAGGCGGGCCAGCTCCACGGTGTCGCGCAGGGCCTGCGCGGCCTCGTGCCCCTCTCGGGTGCGCGACCGGTCGAGTATGGAGAGTCTGCGGATCACACAGCTCTCAACGCCAGGGGACCGTCAGGATTCCCGGCCCCGGCACTACGGTTGCCGGATGAGCGAGAACACGCACCGGCCGCTGGCCGTTTTCGACATCGACAACACCCTCGCGGACACCGGTCACCGCCAGCACTTCCTGGAGCGCCGCCCGCGCGACTGGGCCGGCTTCTTCGGCGCCGCCCCCGCCGATCCGCCGCTCGGACGCGGGGTGGAGCTGGCGGTGGAGAGCGCGGCCGACTGCGAGGTGGTGTACCTGACCGGCCGCCCGGAGCGGTGCCGCGCGGACACGGTGGAGTGGCTCGCCCGGCACGGCCTGCCCACGGGCCGGGTGTGGATGCGGGGGAACCAGGACCGGAGGCCGGCCCGGACGACCAAGCTGGAGGTGCTCCAGCGGATCGCCCGGGGCCGGGAGGTGCGCGTGCTGGTGGACGACGACGAGCTGGTCGTCCAGGCGGCGCGCGCGGCGGGCTTCCGCGTGGTCCTGGCGGACTGGGCGGCGGAGGCACCCGAGCTCAAGGAAGCCCAGGAGGCCGAAGGCCGGACCTGAGCGCGGCGGACCGGGGACCGAAGGACCGGGGGCACCCCGACAGCCATGGAGGAGGGGACGGTGACGGCCCACGGCGCGGCGACGGCCGACGGGCGGCGACGACGGGGGAGAGGGGACGGGAGCCCGGGGGCCTGCTCAGTCCTCGCCCTCCAGGCGGAAGCCGACCTTCAGCCCCACCTGGTAGTGGGCGATCGCCCCGTTCTCGATGTGCCCGCGCACCTGGACGACCTCGAACCAGTCCAGGTTCCGCACGGTCTGCCCCGCCCGGGCGATCCCGTTGCGAATGGCCTGATCGATGCCCTCGTGGGAGGTGCCGACGATCTCGGTCACCCGGTAGGTGTGATTGGACATGGAGGTCTCCCGACAGTGGGTGGCTAGGGCCAGGATCTACGGTGCCCCAGTAAGTCCCGCTCCGCGAACTTTGCGTGAACAATCCGGCGCCAAAGTCCCTTGACCGGCCCATTGGTCTATGCCAATTTCAAGCCATCTGACATCGACCCACCAGAAGGTGACCTTCGTGAAGATGCGCTTCCTCGCCGTGTGCACCGCCCTCGCGGCCGCGACCGCCCTGACGGGATGCAGCCCGTTGGCCGGCCAGGGCGGGGGTACGCAGAAGGTGACGCTCTGGCTGATGAAGGGCAGCGCCTCGGAGGACTTCATCGACCGGTTCACCGACACCTTCGAGAAGGAACACCCCGGCGTCGACCTGGACGTCAGGATCCAGGAGTGGACGGGCATCGGCGAGAAGGTCAACGCCGTGCTGAAGGGCACCGGCGAGGAGAGTGCCGACGTCATCGAGGTCGGCAACACCCAGGTCGCCCAGTACATCGAGACCGGCGGCCTCTCCGAACTGACGCTCGAAGGCCTGCGCCAGTGGGGCAACAAGGACTGGCTCCGAGGCCTTTCCGACCCCGGAAGCGTCAACGGCGCACAGTACGGGGTGCCGTGGTACGCCGCGAACCGGGTCGTGATCTACAACAAGGACCTCTTCGCGAACGCCGGGATCAAGTCCGTGCCCAAGAGCCGCGCCGAGTGGATCCAGACCACCCAGAAGCTCGACAAGGGCGACCAGCAGGGCATCTACCTCGCCGGCCAGAACTGGTACGTCCTCGCCGGCTTCATCTGGGACGAGGGCGGCGAGCTCGCCGTCGAGACCAACGGCCAGTGGATCGGCACCCTCGACGACGACAAGGCCCTGGCCGGCATGGAGTTCTACAAGCAGCTCCAGGCCCTCGGCGACGGCCCCAAGGGCGCCGACGAGGAGACGCCCCCGCAGTCCGAGGTCTTCGCCCGCGGCCGGGTCGCCCAGATCATCGCCCCGCCCGGCCAGGCCGCCGCGATCGAGGAGGCCAACCCCGCCCTCAAGGGCCGGCTGGGCTTCTTCCCGATCCCCGGCAAGACCCCCGACAAGGTCGGTTCCGTGCTCACCGGCGGCTCGGACCTGATCATCCCCGAGCGCACGAAGCAGCGTAAGAACGCGGTCGACGTGATCACCGCCCTGGTCAGTGAGAAGTGGCAGACCGAACTCGCCCGCACGATGAGCTACGTACCGAACAAGACCAGCCTCGCCCACGTCGTCGAGGGCAACGAGGGCGCCGCGAGCATGGCCCCCGGAGCCGCCCAGGGCCGGGCCACGCCGAACTCCGCCCGCTGGGCCGAGATCGAGGCCAAGAACCCGATCAAGCCCTACATGACGGCCGTCCTCACCGGCCAGGACCCCCGACAGGCGGCCCGCACGGCCTCCGAGACGATCGGCACGGTGCTCAGCGGCGACCGCTGACCCGGCCCTGCCCCCTGCCCGAACCGGGGGCGTCTTGTTCAGCGTCCGCACATCCGCGGGCCGCTGAGCGGTCATGTCGAATCCAGCCGGTCACGGAAGAAGTAAAGGAGCCAGGCCACGCACCTGCCGGCCTGGCCCACCGTGCCCGGTTCAGGAGCCGCCATGACCATCGCACCCCTGTCCCCGTCCCCGCTTCCCCCCACCGCCCCGGTCCCCACCCCCGAGGCGATCCCGGCCCCGGCCACCGCCCCGGCCCAGGGCCCCCGCTACGCCGTCCGCATCGCCCGCGACGAGGCCGAGGTCCGCGCCGCCCAGCGCCTGCGCCACCAGGTCTTCGCCGGCGAGCTGGGCGCCCGCCTCGACGGGCCGGAGCCCGGCCTCGACTCCGACGCCTTCGACGCGTACTGCGACCACCTCCTCGTCGTCGAGGAGGAGACCGAGCAGGTCGTCGGCACCTACCGGCTGCTGCCCCCCGAGCGCGCCGCCGTCGCCGGACGGCTCTACTCCGAGGGCGAGTTCGACCTCTCCGCCCTCGCCCCCATCCGCCCCGACCTCGTCGAGGTCGGCCGCTCCTGCGTCCACCCCGACCACCGCAACGGCGCCGTCATCGCCCTCATCTGGGCCGGCCTCGCCCGCTACATGGACCGCTCCGGCCACAACTGGCTCGCCGGCTGCTGCTCGATACCGCTCGCCGACGGCGGAGTACTGGCCGCCGCCACCCGCGAGGCCGCCCTGGCCCGCGCCCTCGCCCCGAAGGAGTACCGGGTCACCCCGCACCTGCCCTGGAACCCCGAGGGGATCGCCTTCCCCGCCCGCATGGAACTGCCCCCGCTGCTGCGCGGCTACCTGCGCCTCGGCGCCTGGGTCTGCGGAGAGCCCGCCCTCGACGCCGGGTTCGGCTGCGCGGACCTGTACGTGCTGCTCTCCCTGCGCCGCACGAACCCCCGCTACCTCAAGCACTTCCTCTCGCTCGCCCCGGGCGCATGAGCGTCTGGCTGCCCACCTCGCCGTGCACCCCCGAGGGCTGCGCCGGCCACGAAGGCGGCACCGCGAGCGTCCCGCACGCGGTGCTCCGGCTGACCGCCGCCGTCGCCCTGCTCCTCGCCGGGATCCTGGGCGCCCCGCCCGTCCGGATGCTGCCGGCCCGCCCCCGCCACGCGGTGGTACGGGCCTGGTCGGCCGCGCTCGTACGGGCCTTCGGGATACGGATCACCGTGCACGGCAGCCCCGGCCCCGACGGCGGCCGCCTGATCGTCGCCAACCACATCTCCTGGCTGGACGTCCCGCTCGTCGTCGCCGTCCTGCCCTGCCGGATGCTGGCCAAGAGCGACATCCGGAGCTGGCCGCTCCTCGGCCGGCTCGCCGGGCGCGCCGGGACCCTGTTCATCGAACGCGACCGGATCCGGGCCCTGCCCGAAACCGTCGCCACCGTCACCCGTGCGCTGCTGGCAGGCGACCGCGTCACCGTCTTCCCCGAGGGCTCCACGTGGTGCGGGCGCGCCCGGGGCCCCTTCCGGCGGGCCGCCTTCCAGTCGGCTCTGGACGCGCGGGTGGCCGTACAGCCCGTACGCCTCGCGTACCTGCGGGGCGAGGGGGACACCGCCGGGGAGCCGGCCTTCGTCGGGGACGACCCGCTGACCGCCTCGCTCTGGCGCATCGCACGGGCTCGGGGGGTGCGGGCCGAGGTCAGGCTGCTGCCGCGGATCCCGCCGGGCCGGTACGCGGACCGGCGGGACCTCGCGGCCGCGGCTCAGCAGGCCGTCGCCGGCGCCGTCACCTCACCGCCGCTGCGGGGCACGCCCGCTCAGCCTGCCGGGCCGTCGGGGTCGGCGCCGCCGTCGGCGACCGAGAGGGACAGCGCGAAGCGGCCCGCCGCATCCGTCCACCACTGGGTCAACTCAAGTCCGGCAGCAGCCAGTTCCTTGCGCAGGCCCTCCTGACGGAACTTCGCGGACACCTCCGTGAGGATCTCCTCACCTTCCTCGAACGGCACCACCAGATCCAGCGCCCGGATCTTCACCAGCACCTCCGACCGGGCCCGCAGCCGCATCTCGATCCACTCCTGCTCCCGGTTCCACACCGCCACGTGTGCGAAGTCGGCGGTGTGGAAGTCCGCGCCCAGCTCCCGGTCGATGACGGCCAGCACGTTCTTGTTGAACTCGGCCGTCACGCCCTGCGCGTCGTCGTACGCCGCCACCAGCACGTCCTCGTCCTTGACCAGGTCCGTACCGATCAGCAGCGCGTCCCCGGGCGACAGCATCGCCCGTACGGACGCCAGGAACACCGCCCGCTCCGGCGGCAGCAGATTCCCGATCGTGCCACCCAGGAACACCACCAGCCGGGGCCCCGGGGACTCCGGAAGGTGCAGGGCGGCGGTGAAGTCGGCGAGCAGCGCGTGCACCCGCAGCCCGGGGTGCGCCTCCAGCAGGGTCTGCGCCGCACCGCGCAAGGCGCTCTCGCTGACATCCACCGGGATGTAGGTGTCCAGCGCCGGCAGGGCCTCGATCAGGTGCCGGGTCTTCTCCGAGGAACCGGACCCCAGCTCCACCAGGGTCCGGGCCCCGCTCGCCGAGGCGATCTCCTGCGCCCGCTCCAGCAGGATCTCGCGCTCCGCGCGCGTGGGGTAGTACTCGGGCAACCGGGTGATCTCCTCGAAGAGTTCACTGCCCCGCGCATCGTAGAACCACTTCGGGGGCAGCACCTTGGGCGTGTGCGTCATCCCGTGCAGCACGTCCGCGCGCAGCGCGGTCTCGGCGGCGTGCTCGTCGAGGGTCCGGGTCAACTGGAAGTCACTCACGGGCGCTCCTTCTCCCTCAGCGGGGTCTCCTTGAGCGGGGTCAGGTCGACCCGGTCACGGGTGGCGGTCAGCAGGGTCAGGTCGGGCACTTCGAACCAGCGGGGATCCGCGTCGTAAGGCTCGGACGCCACCACCACGCGGTGCGCCTCCGCATCGGCCAGGTACCAGAGCGAATCGCCCCAGGCCGTCGCGGCGATCGTGACCCCGTCCGTCAGCAGCAGGTTCAGCCGGGAACCGGGGGCCGCCTCGGCCACTTCCCGGACCGTCTCGGCCAGCGCCGTCCCGGAATCGTCCCCGGCGCGCAGCCGGTGCAGGACCAGCGCCCAGACCAGAGCCGAATCCGTGCGCGCCGCCAGCCGCAGCAGCTCCGCGGGCGGCAGGCCGACCGCGAGCGGAGCCGCCGAGTCCGGCCAGTCCCGCACCGAGCCGTTGTGGCTGAACAGCCACGGCCCCTCCGCGAACGGCGCCGCCGCGGCCTCCCCGTCGGCGCCCGGCCGCGTGCTGTCGCGTACGGCGGCCAGCGCGGCCCCGCTGCGCACCACGCGGGCGAGATCGGTGAAGGTCAGGTCCGCCCAGATGGGCCCGGACCGGCGGTAGCGCGCGGGAACGGGATCGCCCTCCGCGTACCAGCCGACCCCGAAGCCGTCGGCGTTGACCGTTCCGCTGCGCTGGCGGCGCGGCTCCCAGGCCTGGCGCACCAGCGAATGCTCGGGCTCGCTCAGCAGCCTCCCGAGGGGTATCTCATCGCCCAGGTAGGCGAGATGACGGCACATCAGACATCCCTCGCAGTGCGGAATCCGGAGAAGATCTGCCGCCGGACGGGCAGGTCCCAGTTGCGGAAGGTGCCCCGGCAGGCCACCGGGTCCACCGCGAAGGAACCGCCGCGCAGGACCTTGTGCTCCGGGCCGAAGAACACCTCCGAGTACTCGCGGTACGGGAAAGCGCGGAATCCCGGATACGGCAGGAAATCGGAGGCCGTCCACTCCCATACGTCGCCGATGAGCTGGCGCACCCCCAGCGGGGAGGCCCCGGCCGGATAGCTGCCCGCGCGGGCCGGGCGCAGGTGGCGCTGGCCCAGGTTGGCGTGCGCGGGGGTCGGGTCGGCCTCGCCCCACGGGTAGCGGGTCGAGCGGCCGCTCACCGGGTCGTGCCGGGCCGCCTTCTCCCACTCCGCCTCCGTGGGCAGCCGGCGTCCCGCCCAGCGCGCGTAGGCGTCGGCCTCGTACCAGCTGACGTGCACCACCGGTTCCCCGTCCGGCACCGGTTCGGTCACCCCGAAGCGGCGGCGCAGCCACTGGCCGGCCTCGCGGTGCCAGAACAGCGGTGCCCCGATGCCGTGTTGGCGGATCTGGTCCCAGCCCGCCGGCGTCCACCAGCGCTCGTCGCGGTAGCCGCCGTCGGCGATGAAGGCCTGGTAGGCGGCGTTCGTCACCGGCGCCGTGTCGATCCAGAACGGCGCCGTCTCCCGGGTGTGGGCCGGCCGCTCGTTGTCCAGCGCCCACGGCTCGGTGGACGTTCCCATCGTGAACGGGCCGCCCGGGACGAGGACTTCGGCCGTGGGCGGCGGGTCGTACGGGGCGTCCGGGTCGGGGGCGGTCAGGACCGCCGCCCCGCGCCGGAGCTGATGGGTGATCAGCATCGTCTCATCGTGCTGCTGTTCGTGCTGGGCGATCATGCCGAAGGCGAAGCCGTCGTCGAGGAGCGCGGTGCCCTCCAGCGGGGTGTGCTCCAGCAGGTCGAAGACCCGGCCGCGTACCTCGGCGGCGTAGCGGCGGGCCTCGGCGGGGCCGAGCAGCGGCAGCTTCGGCCGCTCGGAGCGGGGGTGCTGGAAGGCGTCGTAGAGGGTGTTGATCTCGGGGCGCATGAAGTCGCGTCCGGCGACGCGGCGCAGCAGCCAGAGCTCCTCCTGGTTCCCGATGTGCGCCAGGTCCCAGACCAGCGGGGACATGAGGGGGGAGTGCTGCGCGGTGAGGTCCTCGTCGGTCACGGCGTCGGTGAGCACGGCGGTACGGGCGCGTGCGGCGGTCAGGGCGGCGACCGCCCGGTCCCGCAGGGCGGGTGGGGGCGTGGTGGTCACGGGCGGGCCTCCTTCCCGGTGGCCGGGCGGTGGGAGCGGTGGCGGGCGTGGCGCTCGGGCAACTGGTCGGGACGCGGCTCGGACGGCCGCCCCGACGGCTCGGACCGCGGCTCGGAGCGCCGCTCGGAGCGCCGCTCGGGCGGGTCGTCGGCCGGGCAGCGGCCGCGCAGCACGTACCGCTCGGTGAAGGAGCCCACCGTGTCCCGGACGTGCGTGCTCGCGCCGAGCCGCGGCAGCGCCTCAGCGACGGCACGGAAGCAGGTCCTGGCGGCCGCCCGCAGTTCCGGGTCGGCCGGCCCGTGCCGGGCCGCCGCCCGCCAGAGCGGATTGCGCGGCGCGGACCGGGTCCCGTACGTGTCGGCCAGCGCCTTGGCCACCCGGTACCCGGTCTCGGCGGCCTCCGGATCGTCGAACAGCGCGTGCACCACGGCGACCGGGACCAGCCAGCCGTCGACGCCGGGCTGCGCATCGATCATCCGCAGCTCCAGGTGGCCGCGCGGCCGGACCGGGGGGAACAGCGTGGTGAGGTGGTAGTCCAGGTCCTCCGCGGTCGGGGGTCGCAACCCGCCCGCGGCGGCCGGGCCGCTGCCGCGCAGCCAGTCGCGGAAGGTCATGCCCCGGGGCGCCGCCCACGGCCCGCCGTCGTAGGACCGTACGCACAGCACCTCGGTGTCCAGCGCCTGCCGGGTCCAGCCGGTGCGCGGCGCGGCGTCCAGCGGCGGGGCGAGCGCGCGGCGGCTGTCGATGTCCGCCCAGTACCCCTGGCGGGCGCTGCGCCAACCGGCGTACGGGCCTTCGCGGCCGGGGGAGTTGGCGAAGGCGGCCACGAGGACCGCGCCCAGCAGGTGGGCCAGCCGCCAGCGCCGGCCGTGACCGAGCGCCCCCGGTTCCTCGTGCCCGGCGTCCACGCAGACCTGCACGGACGCGGAGCCGCACATCATGGCGCGCCCGGCCGGGCCGGTGCGGTCGAAGTAGGCCTCCATCGCGTCGTACCGCGGGCTGGTCAGCAGCCGGCGGTACGGGACGCGGGGGTCCTGGCCGGCGCCGTGCAGGGCCAGGCCCTGGGCGGCGAGCGCGGCCCGTACGGCGGTGAGATCTGCCTGTAGCCCGTCCACGCAGCCGGTGAGGGAGCCGGCGGGGGCCGAGCTGAGCTCCAGCTGGCCGCCCGGTTCCACGGTCACCCGGGAGTTCAGGGGAAGCGCGCGGGCGGCGGCGTGCGCGGCGCGCAGCCGCTCGGGGGGAACGGGTTCCTCGGGTCGTTCGGCGTCCACGACCAGCCATTCGAGCTCCGCTCCGAGGAGGCGGGGCGGGCCGGTCTTGAAACAGATGCCGTGGATCAGGTCCTCGGCCTGGGTTTCGGTGAGTGAGGGCGGGGGTGGGTCGTGTGCCTGTGACATGAGCGGGTCCTGTCTCCCGTCGTCGGCCGTGACATCACCCGTCCTTACCCGTCTCTCGGTCAACAATGCCCTTGCCGCCGGAGATCCGGGTGGATGATGGCGGTGTGCGAAGCAGATTGCGTGAGATCGCGCGGGAGAACGCGGACATCCTCGCGGCCGGTGGCTACCGGACGCGGTCGGGACGGCAGGTCTCCCTGGCCGCCGCCCTGGCGGAGGCCAAGGCAGGAACCAGGGTATATGGACCAAACCAGGTCGTTCCAGACGAACAGATCATCCGTGGATCCGCCCGGACCGCCTTCGAGGTGACGGGCGAGAGCAGCACCGTCGCGGCACGCAGACTGGCGGCCGAGGGCTTGGACCAGCCCGAGGGGGTGGCCCGGGTGGGCGTGCTGAACTTCGCGTCGGCCTGGAATCCCGGAGGTGGCTACGTCCGCGGGGCCAATGCCCAGGAGGAGGCCCTGTGCCGCGCCTCGGCCCTGTACGAGACGCTGCTGGAGGCTCCGGAGTACTACGAGGTCCACCGCGCGGGACGCAGCGCCTTCTACACCGACCGGGTGATTCACTCACCCGGGGTGCCCGTTTTCCGCGACGACGACGGCGAACTGCTGGAGAGCCCCTTCCGGGCCGGCTTCCTCACCTCCCCGGCGCCGAACGCGGGCACGATCGGGCGGGAGGAGCCGCAGCGGGCGGCCGAGATCCCGGGGGTGCTGCTGCGGCGCGGGGAACGCGTCCTGGAGGTGGCGGTCCTGGGCGGCTACCGGCGGCTGGTACTGGGCGCCTGGGGGTGCGGGGTGTTCCGCAACGACCCGGCGGTGGTCGCGGACGCCTTCCGGGTGCTCCTGACGGGCCGCTTCGCGGGGGTCTTCGAGCGGGTCGTGTTCGGCATCCTCGACCGCGACCCGCGCATGCGCGAGCCCTTCGAGCGGGCCTTCCCGGCCTGAGGGCCGGCCACGGCCCTCCGCCACCGCGGCAGGCGGCGCCGGTGCGGGCTGGGCCCGGGCGGGCGCGGTGACAGGGCCCCGGCCGCCCGGGCGGTGCGTGCGGGTCAGTGCCAGCCGTAGCGCTGCCTGAGGCGGTCGGTCACCATACGGAAGCGGGCGCGGTCCAGGGCGCACGCCTCGCGGCGCATCCCCGACTCGTGTACGCGCAGCACCCGATCCAGGTCCACCCAGGACTCCCGGCCCGCCGAGTCCCAGGGGCCGGAGCCGAGCGGCACCCACTCCCGGTCGGCGTCGTGGCGCTTGCTCGACAGCTGGACGGCGAGCAGCGTGCTCCCGCCCGCCTCCCGGGCCACCACCAGCACGGGCCGGTCCTTGCCGCGGCCGTCGTTCTCCTCGTACGGCACCCAGGTCCAGACGATCTCGCCCGGGTCCGGGTCCCCGTCGGGGTCAGGTGCGTACTCGGTCCGCACCGGGCCGATGGCGTGCGGATCGGCCTCGGTGGTTGCGGTGGCCCCGTCACGTCCGGGCCGGCCGAGAGGGGTGTTGCCATGGGGGGAAAGTGCCGTCATCCGGGTGAGGTTACCGGCCCGGGGCCCCACAGGACGGGATCCGTCCGCGGAGCGCGGGCCGTCTGTCGGACGAACGCGCTCTGTAGTAAGTTTTCTTTGAAAACTCACCTGTTGGGGAGGGGTACGGACATGGGTCAGCAGACGTGGACGGCTGTCGACGCCTACTTCGACGGGCTGCTCGTCGAGGAGGACGAGGCCCTGACGGCCGCCGCGCGGGACAGCGAAGCCGCAGGACTGCCGCCCCATCAGGTCGCCCCGAACCAGGGCAAGCTGCTGAACCTCCTGGCCCGCATCCGCGGGGCGCGTTCCATCCTGGAGATCGGCACCCTCGGCGGTTACAGCACCATCTGGCTCGCCCGTGCCCTGCCCGAGGGCGGGCGACTGGTCACGCTGGAGGTCGACGACCACTGTGCCGACGTCGCCGCCGCGAACATCGCCCGCGCCGGCCTGGACCACGTCGTCGACATCCGCCGCGGCCGGGCCGTCGACGTTCTGCCGGGGCTCACGGAGATCGCGCCGTTCGACCTGGTCTTCATCGACGCCGACAAGCCGTCCAACCCCGAGTACCTCCGCTGGGCCCTGGAACTCACCCGGCCCGGCAGCGTCATCATCGGCGACAACGTCGTCCGTGAGGGAGCCGTGGTCGACGGCGCCAGTGACGACCCCCGGGTGCGGGGCGTGCGCCGCTTCACCGAGCTGATCGCCGAGCACCCCCGGCTGACGGCCACCGCCCTGCAGACCGTCGGCAGCAAGGGGTACGACGGCCTCGTCATGGCCCTCGTCACGGACTGAGGAACATGGCGGACACGGGCGGTACGGTGCTCGGCACCATCGAGCGGATCTGGCGGTACCCCATCAAGTCCACCGGCGGCGAGCGGCTGGAGGAGGCCGCCGTCGACCGCCGGGGTCTCGTCGGCGACCGCCTCTACGCGGTGCGCGACGGCGACGGCAGGTTCGGGTCGGGGAAGAACACGCGCCGGTTCCGGCGGATGCCGGGCCTGTTGCGACTGGCGTCCCGGTACCGCGGGCAAGGGGAGGCACCCGAGCTGCTGGACCCGGACGGAGAGCCGGTTCCCGACCCCACCGCCCACCTGCGGCGCCACCTCGGACGCGAGGACGTCGAACTGGCCCGCGAGGGCGCCGTCTCGCACTTCGACCAGCTCCCGCTGAGCCTGTTGACCACCGCCACCCTCGACTGGGTCCGTACCGCCGTGCCCGGCGTGCCCGTCGACGAGCGCCGCTTCCGGCCCAACCTGCTGGTGCGGACACCGCCGGGCACGCGGCCGTTCGTGGAGGACGAATGGTTCGGCAGCGCTGCGCGCATCGGCGAGGACCTGCGGGTGCGGTTCGAGCGCTCCAGCGAGCGGTGCGTGATGACGAACGAGGCCCAGCCCGGCCTGCCGCACTCCCCGCTCATCCTGCGCGCCATCGCGCGGGCGCACGACACGCGGCTGGACGCCCTGGCCACGGTCACCCGCCCGGGACGGGTCCGCGTCGGCGACCCGGTGCGCCTGATCGGCGGCTGACGGACCTCAGCCCGGCCGCTTCGCCGCCCAGCCCTCCACCGCCTCCACCTGTGCGGCCAGCGCCAGCAGCGTCGGCTCCGACTCGCCCGGCCCCAACAGCTGGGCGCCCAGGGGAAGTCCGGACCTGGTGAATCCCGCCGGGATGTTCACCCCCGGCCAGCCCAGGACGTTCCACGCCCAGGCGTACGGGCAGGCGGCGATCATCGCCCGGTCCGTGGCCATCGCCCCGAGACCGGCCAGCGCGCCGATCCGCAGCGGGGGAGTGGCCGTCGTCGGAGTCAGGACCACGTCGAAACGGCCGAAGATCTCGCCGACCCGCCGCCGCAGCACCGACTCCGCCCGGCGGGACACCCGCAGCGGCAGACCGCCCAGGATCCGGCCCGTCCGCACGGCCTCGTGCGTACGCGGGTCCAGCAGCGCCCGATCCGGCACCCGGGACGCCCAGTCCCGTACGCCCGTCGTCGCGCGGGGGACGAAGGTCAGGCCGATGGGGCCGTAACGGGGGTCCCGCGGTACCACCTCGTGGCCCAGCGACTCCAGCCGCCCGGCCAGCCGCTCCACTGCCGAACGGACCTCCGGGTCCAGGGATTTGGCCGTCGCCGTGAACGGCATCGCGAAGGAGAGGGCGATCCTCAGCCGGCGCGGGGCGCGTCCGGCCGCCTCGACCGCGCAGATGCGGGCCGGCCGGTGCAGGTCCTCGGGGTGCGGGCCGCTCGCGGCGTCCAGCAGCAGCGCCGCGTCGGCGACCGTGCGGGCCAGCACCCCGTTGACGGTGAGCCCGTGGAACGACTCCGGCTCGGGCCAGGTGGAGATGCGCCCGCGGTGCGGCTTCACGCCTATCAGGTGGGTCCAGGCCGCGGGGATCCGTACCGATCCCGCTCCGTCCGAACCGAGCGCCGCCGGCACCAGCCCCGCCGCCACGGCGGCCGCGGAGCCGCCCGACGAACCGCCGGGCGTGTGGGCCGGGTTCCACGGATTGCGGGTCTCGCCGAAGGCCCCGCCCTCGGTGAAGGGCCACTGCCCCAGCTCCGGGGTCTGGGTCTTGCCGACGATCACGGCGCCGGCCGCGCGCAGCCTGCGGACCGCCTCGCTGTCGGCGGTCTTCGGGGCGAAGTCCCCCGCGCAGCCGAAGGCGGTCGGCTCACCGGTCACGTCCATGTCGTCCTTGACGGCGAGCGGGACGCCCAGCAGCGGCCGCCGCTCCCCGGCCGCCAGCCGCCGGTCCGCCGCGTCCGCCTCCGCCAGGGCGGCCTCGGCGCGCACGGTACGGAAGGCGTTGAGCTCCGGCTGCGCGGCCGCGATCCGGCGCAGCGAGCGCTCCGTCAACTGCCGTGACGAAACGAGGCCTTCGGCCAGTGCGGCGGCCATCTCGACCAGGCCGTCCGGCCCGTCGGCGCCGGCCGCCGCCGTCCCGGCCGCCGACGTCGTTGCCCTCACCGAAGAATCCGACACCGCGACCACTCCCCATGACCGGTTACCGCTTGGTAGCTAAACCGTAATGGGGAGTGGCCGCGAGTGACCAGGGTTGCCCGACCTAGATCCAGCCCTCGAGAGAGGACATGAACCCGTCGAAGTCATCGCGGTGGATGGTGTGTCCGGCACCGGCGACCGAACGCACCTCGAAACCGCGGTCCTTGAGGATCTCCGCCCGCTCCCGCGTGATCAGGTGGCTCGGATCGGCGAGCTGCACCAGCGAGGGGACCACCGGCGCGGCCGGCATCAGGTCCGATCCCATCAGCGCGGTGAGGCCCAGTGCCGTCGTCTCGTCCCACACCGCCAGGGTTTCCAGCTCGATGTCGACGTCCGCTTCCTCCCAGCGCGGGTTCATCGCCTGGATCTGCTCCTTGGGCGCCGCCTTGAACCGGGCGAACAACTCCGGCCCGAAGCCCTCGGCGGGAGCTGCGAGGTACCAGGCCGGGTCGGAGAACACCGCCCGCTTCGGCTTCAGCCGGTCCACCGCGAGCGACAGGGTCAGCCCGCCCAGGGAATGGCCGAGGGCGAGCTCGGCACCGACGGGCAGCGTGTCGACCACGTCGTCGGCGTAGATCTCCGGGCCGTACTCACCGCGGCCGCTGGCCCCGTGGCCCCGCAGGTCCACGGCGATGACGCGGTAGCCGCGGTCGGCGAGGGCGGGACCGACCCGGCGCCAGGTCCGGTGGTCGGCCATGATGCCGTGGATCAGCAGGGCGATGCGGTCGCCCTCGCCCCAGGTGTGGGTGTGCAGCTGCACGGTGGTGCCCTTCTCTGCTCTGTCGGTGCTGTCGGTGCTGTCGGTGCTGTCGGTGCTGTCGGTGTTGTCTGAGCTGTCGGTGTGGTCGGTTCGGCGGGTTCGGAGGCGGCGGCGGCCCGCGTCAGCGGACGCCGCGGATGGGCTTCACGGCCAGGGCGCCCGCCACCGCCAGTACGGCCGCGACCACGAACAGGGCGGTGTACCCGCCGCTGAGCGAGACGACGACCGAGGCGATGAACGGAGCGATGATCTGCGGCCCGGCGTTGGCGATGTTGAGCACGCCCATGTCACGTGCCGCGTCCTCGGCCTTGGGGAGCACCATCGTCACCAGCGCCGTGTCCACGGCCATGTAGCAGCCGAACGCGAGCCCGTTGACCACCGAGAAGACCAGCATCGCGCTCCAGCCGGTCGACACGGCCGGGATCACCAGCGCCACCGCGGACAGCAGGGCGGAGGCGCCGACGAAGAGCTTGCGGCGGTCGAACCGGTCGGAGAGGTAACCGCCGAGGACGGTGGAGACCACCATCGCCACGCTGGTCAGCGGCATCATCACCGCGACCGCGGCCTCCGGCTCCATGCCGTCGGGCAGCAGGGTGTGGTCCTGGAGGATGTACAGCTGGTACCCGCTCACGGCGAAGTAGCCGAGGACCAGGAGCGCCCGCCCGATGAAGGCCCAGCGGAAGTCGTGGTCGCGCAATGCGCTTGCGAAGGCGGCGAGTTGGGCCTTGACGGGCAGGGGCGCGCGGGCCGGGAGGCGCTGCTCGCGGGTGCAGGTGGTGAACAGGACCGCGGCCCCCGCCACGAGCGCGCCGAAGACGAGGTAGCCGGTGCGGTAGTCCTCGGAGAAGGCCGCACCGATCAGCGCACCCAGGGTGGAACCGAACGGCAGGCCCAGGCCGACCGCCGCGGAGGCCTTGCCGCGGGCGCTCATCGGCACCCGGTCGGGCACCACGGAGGTGATGGCGGCCTGGTAGACGTTCATGACGGCCTGGCCGAGGCACCAGGCGATCGTGATCAGCAGGACCGTGTCGGCGAAGCCGAGCAGGAACATCGCCGGGACGGCGGCGAGACCGCCGCCGAGGATCCAGGGGTTGCGCCGTCCGCTGCGGTCGGACAGGGCCCCGGCGACCGGGTTGAAGACCGTCGCGAAGATCGCCGACACCCCTGCGATCACGCCGAAGTTCGACACCTTGTTCGCGGGATCGATGTCTTCCACCTGGAGCGCGAGCAGGACGCCGGCGACGCCCACGTAGAGCGCGTACATCGCGGAATTGCCGACCAGCAGCAGCGGGAGCAGCCCGCGTCCGGGGCCGGACCGCGCGGTCGCGTCGGTGGTGGCGGCGGTGGCGTTGCCGGTGCCGGGGGAGGAAAGGGCCACGGTGCCCTCCTGGGCGGGTGCGTGCGGATGAGGGGTGCCTGCGGGGGAGGTGCGGGAGGTACGGACTGGCAGGGCCGGCGGACCGGCGGGAGGGTGCACGCCGCCCTGTCGCGACGGCGGGGGTGCGACGGAGCGCGACAGGGCGGCGCACGACGGGACACGTGCGGCGACCCCGGATGCGGAGGTGGTGACGCCGTGGTGACACGTGTCAATGAATCGTGTAACCACTGTGTAGCACCCGTTTCCGGCCATCCGCTAGCCCCCGGGCGCAACCGGTCTGGAAAGATGCCACGGCAATGTCTCAGTCATCGAAATCGACGAAGTCGCCCGCACCGGCCTCCGGGACCGCCGCACCGCCGCCCCCGGTGCCCACCAGCGCCGACGTGGCCCGACTGGCGGGCGTATCGCGCGCCACGGTCTCGTACGTCCTGAACAACGCGGAGGCGGTCCGCATCAGCGAGCCGACCCGGCGCAAGGTCCGCGAGGCCGCCGAGGAGCTCGGGTACGTCCCGCACGCGGCCGCCCGCAGTCTGCGCGCCGGGCACACCCGGATCGTGCTGCTGCCCACCTCGCATGTGCCGATCGGGCCGCTGTACGGCAGCTTCCTCAACGAGCTCGAGCGGGCCCTGCGCCGCCTCGGCTACACGGTGGTGCAGTACGGGAGCCTCGGACTCACCGGTGACGAGGCCGCCCGGGCCTGGGCGGAGCTGCGACCGGTGGCGGTGATCTCCCTCGGCCAGATCACGCTCTCCGCGCAGCACGTCGCCACCCTCAAGCGGGCCGGGGCCCGCGCGGTCATCACCATGGGTCCGGTCGGCGTCCCGGGGGCGCACGCGCTGGTCATGAACCAGGAGGAGGTCGGCGTACGGGCCGCCGCCCACCTGGTCGAGCGCGGCCGGCGGCGGATCGGCGTGGTCGTGCCGGAGGAGGAGGGGCTGGAGCTGTTCTCCGCGCCCCGGCTGGCGGGTGCCCGCTCGGTGCCCGGCGCCGAGGTCGAGGCGCTGCCGCTGGCGTACTCGGAGGAGTCGGCCGCGGCGCTCGCTGCCCGCTGGCGCGGGCTGGGACTGGACGCGGCCTTCGCGTACAACGACGAGTACGCGATGCTGCTGATGCGGGCCCTCCAGGACGAGGGGCTGCGCGTCCCCGAGGACGTGGCCGTCATCGGGGCCGACGACCTGCTCCTCGGCCGGCTGCTGCGGCCGCGCCTGAGCACGGTGCAGATCGAGCTGCCGACGGGTGACCACCTGGCGTCGCTGGTGGACCACGCGGTGCGCGAGCCCTCGCAGGTCACGGAACGGCACGACCTGATGGCGGCCACCGCCATCGGCCGCGAGTCGACCTGATACGGCCGGGGGCCGGTCCGGGGGGTCGCGGTTCGGCTCAGGTGCCCCGGCGCCCGGCCCCGGCCCCGGCGCCGCGGCCGTTTTCCGAGTGCCTCGCCCGGGCCTTGAGCCGGTGCTCCCACGGCGCCGGCGCCCCGGGGGCCGTTGACAGGCGGCGACGTGCGGACGGAGACTGCGGGCGCGCCCCACCGGGCGCTTCCGGCGGCGTCTCCCGGTGCGCACATCGGCACCGGTGCGCCACCGCCCGTACGGATCCGCGCAGGAGAGACCCCATGAGCATCCGCACCGTCCGCGACGTGTACGTCGTCGACGCCGTCCGCACCCCGATCGGCAAGTTCGGCGGGGCCTTGGCCGGGGTCCGGCCGGACGACCTCGCCGCACACGTGGTGCGCGCGCTGGTGGACCGTACGCCGGCCCTCGATCCCGCGCGCATCGACGACGTGGTCTTCGGCGACGCCAACGGCGCGGGCGAGGACAACCGCGACGTCGCCCGCATGGCCGTGCTGCTGGCCGGGCTTCCGGTGAGCGTCCCCGGGGTCACCGTCAACCGGCTCTGCGGCTCCGGCCTGGAAGCCGTGGTCCAGGCGGCCCGTGCCATCGCCCTCGGCGACGCCTCCGTCGCCATCGCGGGGGGCGTCGAGTCGATGAGCCGCGCCCCCTGGGTGGTGCAGAAGCCCGAACGGGCCTTCCCCGCGGGCCACCAGCAGATGTGGTCCACCACCCTCGGCTGGCGGATGACCAACCCGCGCATGCCCGCGGAGTGGACCGGCTCGCTCGGCGAGGGCGCCGAACTCATCGCCGACAAGCACGCGATCACGCGCGAGGCGCAGGACGCCTTCGCCCTGCAGAGCCACCACAAGGCGGCGGCCGCCTGGGCCGCGGGGCTCTACGACGACGAGGTCGTGCCGTACCCCGGGGTGGACCTGGGCCGCGACGAGTGCATCCGCGAGGGATCCACCCCCGAGGCCCTGGCGCGCCTCAAGCCCGCCTTCCGGACGGACGGCAGCGGCACGGTGACGGCCGGCAACGCCTCCCCGCTCAACGACGGGGCCGCCGCCCTGCTGTTGACCGACGAGGCGGGGCTGGCAGCCACGGGCCGGGAGCCGCTCGCCCGGATCAGCGCCTCGGCCGTCACCGGGATCGAGCCGCAGCTGTTCGGCCTGGGCCCGGTGGACGCCGTCCAGCGCGCCCTGGACAAGGCCGGGCGCTCGCTCGGCGACCTGGCCGCCTTCGAACTCAACGAGGCTTTTGCCGCCCAGGCGTTGGGCTGTCTGGCCGCCTGGCCGGAGCTCGATCCGGCCGTGGTCAACCCGCGCGGCGGCGCCATCGCGATCGGCCACCCGCTGGGCGCCTCCGGGGCCCGGCTGGCCGGGGCGGTGGCGCACCAGCTGGCCGCGGCGGGTTCCGGTACCGGCATGGCGGCGCTGTGCATCGGCGTCGGGCAGGGCATCGCGCTCGTCCTGGAGCGCTGAGCCGCTCCTCAGGGGGCGAACGGCAGCGACAGGGAGGGCGTCGATCGTTTCCGGTCACTTCCGCTTGTCAACTGCCCAATAACTGAACAGAAGTGGTGCCTTCGGTCTGGCACGATGGCGCGTGCTGCCGCCCCCCGCCACGCCCATCCCCACCCGGAGGCCCCGCGTCATGCCGCTCCTCGACCCGACGTTCTGGCAGGACGGACCCACCCTCACCGGCGGCGCCGCCCCGGTCGTCGAACCCGCCACCGGCCGTACCCTCGCCACCATCGACCTGGCCGCGCCCGCCGATGTCGCGGAGGCCGCCGTACGGGCCCGGGCCGCCCAGCGTGACTGGGCGCGCGCCACCCACTTGGAGCGGGCGGCCGTGCTGCGCCGCGCCGGGGACCTGTTCGCGGCGCACGCCGACGAGCTGCGCGAATGGCTGGTCCGCGAGTCCGGGGCGATACCCGGCAAGGCGGCCTTCGAGCTGCACGTCGCCGCGCAGGAGTGCTACGAGGCCGCCGCGCTCGCCTCACGACCCACCGGGCAGGTGCTGCCCAGCGAGGCGCCCCGGCTGTCCTTCACGCGCCGGGTGCCGGCCGGGGTGGTCGGGGTCGTGGCCCCGTTCAACGCCCCGCTGATCCTCTCGATCCGCTCGGTCGCGCCGGCGCTGGCGCTCGGCAACGCGGTGCTGCTCAAGCCGGACCGCCGTACCGCCGTCTGCGGCGGGCTCGCCCTCGCCGCGGTCCTCGCCGCCGCCGGTCTGCCGGGCGGGCTGCTGCAGGTCCTGCCCGGGGACGCCGAGACCGGTGCCGCGTTGGTCGCCGACCCGCGCGTCCGGGTGGTGTCCTTCACGGGATCCACCGCCAGCGGCCGCGCGGTCGGCGAACTGGCAGGCCGTCACCTCAAGCGCGCACACCTGGAGTTGGGTGGCAACTCCGCCCTCGTCGTGCTCCGGGACGCCGATGTCGGGGCCGCCGTCGCCCAGGCCTCCTGGGGCACCTTCTTCCACCAGGGCCAGATCTGCATGACCGCCGGCCGCCACCTCGTGCACGCCTCGCTGTACGACGAGTACGTGGAACGGCTCGCCGCGCGGGCCGAGGCCCTGGTGGTGGGGGACCCGTACCGCGAGCAGGTCCACCTGGGCCCGCTGATCGACCGCGGCCAGCTGGAGCGCGTACACGCCCTCGTCGAGGCGAGCACCGAGCAGGGCGCCAAACTCGTCGCCGGCGGCACCCACCGGGACCTCTTCTACCGGCCGACCGTGCTGGCGGCGGTCGCCGACGACACCCCCGCCTACGCGCAGGAGGTCTTCGGCCCGGTCGCGCCCGTACGGTCCTTCGCGACGGAGGAGGAGGCGGTCGAGCTCGCCTCGGCGGGCCCGTACGGGCTCTCCCTCGGGATCGTGACGCGTGACGCGGGGCGCGGGCTGGACCTGGCCGAGCGGATCCCCACCGGGATCGCGCACGTCAACGACCAGACCGTCAACGACGAGGCCGTCGCCCCCTTCGGCGGGGTCGGCGTCTCCGGTACGGGCGCCCGCTTCGGCGGCGAGGCGAACCTGGACGCCTTCACGGAGCTGCGCTGGACCACGGCTCGCACCACCCCCGCCGACCACCCCTTCTAGGGGCGTACCGGTCCTTCCCGGAATGATGCGGGCAGGTCGTTCGTTCAAGGAGCAGACGGCTCAATCAGGAGGTCTGGACACCGTGGCTACAGTCGAGCTCACCAAGGAAAACTTCGACCAGACGGTCAGCGAGAACCCGTTCGTGCTGATCGACTTCTGGGCGGGCTGGTGCCGGCCGTGCCTGCAGTTCGCGCCGGTCTACGAAAAGGCTTCGGAGGCCCATCCCGACCTGGTCTTCGCGAAGGTCGACACCGAGGCGCAGCAGGAGCTGGCCGGGGCCTTCCAGATCACCTCGATCCCGACCCTGATGATCGTCCGGGACCAGGTGGCCATCTTCGCCCAGCCCGGGGCGCTGCCGGAGGCCGCGCTGACCGACCTCATCGGGCAGGCCCGGGCGATCGACATGGACGAGGTGCGCGCGAGGATCGCCGCCGGGCAGCAGACGGCGGGGGAGTCCGGCACGGGGCCCGGCACGCCGGAGGCCTGAGTGCGTGACGCGGGCGCGGCCGGGCGGTGACACTGGGCCGTATGACCGAAGCCGTGGAGTACGACGTCGTGGTGCTCGGTGGGGGGGCCGGCCGGCGAGAACATCGCCGACCGGACCCGCGCCGCCGGGCTGAGCACGGCCCTGGTGGAGAGCGAACTCGTGGGCGGCGAGTGCTCGTACTGGGCCTGCGTCCCCAGCAAGGCGCTGCTGCGGCCCGTGCTGGCCCGGGCCGACTCCCGCCGGGTGCCGGGCCTGGCCGACGCCAACCGGGGCGCCCTGGACACGGCGGCGGTGTTCGCGCACCGCGACTACTGGACCGGCAGCTGGAAGGACGACGGCCAGGCCGACTGGCTCGACTCGATCGGCGCCCACCTGTACCGCGGCCACGGCCGCCTCTACGGGATCCGCAAGGTCGCCGTGACCAGCCCCGAGGGCGAGCACCACGTACTGTCGGCCCGGCACGCGGTGGTGGTCGCCACCGGCTCCCGCGCCGTGATCCCCGAGCTGCCCGGCATCGCCGGGGCCCGCCCCTGGACCAGCCGTGAGGCGACCTCCGCCCAGGAGGTGCCCGGCCGCCTGCTGATCGTGGGCGGCTCGGTCGTCGCCGCCGAGATGGCGACCGCCTGGCAGGGACTCGGATCGCAGGTCACCGTCCTCGTGCGCGGCTCGCGGCTGCTGCCCCGGATGGAGCCCTTCGCGGGCGAGCTGGTCGCCGACGCGCTGCGCGAGGCCGGCGCCGTGGTCCGTACGGGGGTGAGCGTCGAGGCGGTCGTACGGGACGGCTCGACCGGGCCCGTCACCGTGGTGCTGGAGGGCGGCGAGACCCTGGTGGGCGACGAGCTGCTGATGGCGACGGGCCGGTCGCCGCGGACCGAGGACATCGGGCTGGACACGGTGGGCCTCGCCCCGGGCGAGTGGATCGGGGTCGACGAGAGCTGCCGGGTGCCGGGGCACGACTGGCTGTACGCCGTCGGGGACGTCAACCACCGCGCGCTCCTCACCCACCAGGGCAAGTACCAGGCCCGCATCGCGGGCGCCGCCATCGCCGCCCGGGCGGCCGCCACCGGCTCGGCGGACACCGAAACCGGCACGGACCGCTGGGGCCCGTACGCGGCGACCGCCGACACGCGGGCCCTGCCGCAGGTGGTCTTCACCGACCCGGAGGCGGCGGCCGTCGGTCTGTCCCTGGCCGAGGCGGAACGGGCCGGCCACCGGGTGCGCGCCGTCGACTACGACCTGGCCAAGGTGTCGGGCGCCGGGCTGTACGCCGACGGCTACCGGGGCCGGGCCCGGATGGTCGTCGACGTGGACCGCGAGGTCCTGCTCGGCGCGACCTTCGTCGGCCCGGGCGCCGCCGAGCTGCTCCACTCGGCCACGATCGCGGTCGCGGGGGAGGTTCCGATCGAGCGGTTGTGGCATGCGGTGCCGGCCTTTCCCACGATCAGCGAGGTCTGGCTGCGGCTGCTGGAGCAGTACCGGGGCTAGGAGGCGGGGTCCCGATTCGCCTCACTCGCCGGCGGGTCTGGGGTGGTGTTTTCCGGGGCGGGGCCCCGGTCCCCCGGGCGGGGCGTGGTTCGCCTCAATCGCCGGCGGGCTGGGGTGGTGTTCTCCGGGGCGGGCCCCGTTCCCCGGGCGGGGTGTGGTTCGCCTCAAACGCCGGCGGGCTGGGGGGTGTCCTCCGGGTGGGGCCGGAGCGGGGCTTGGGGCGGTGCCCCGCCGGAGTGTCTCCTCGGCTCGCGCACGAAGGCGTGCTTCGACATGTTCCAGGTGGTTGCGCGCTCGTCCTGCGGGGACACTCCGGCGTGTCCCCACCCCAAGCCCCACTCCGGCCCCACCCGGGCGCGAGTGGCATGGACACTCCCG
>NZ_JBIVKT010000013.1:0-215329 GCF_044750905.1 Streptomyces sp. NPDC088762 | reverse complement strand
CGGGGTCGCGGGGTCCCTCCGGGACGTCTCCTCGGCTCGCGCACTAAGGCACGGACCAGCCTTTGAGGGTGGTTGCGCGCTCGTCCTGCGGGGACGTCCCGGCGTGCCCCCGCTCCACCAGCAGGCAACAGGCCCCGGCCCGGTGCGCGGGGGAGTGGATTGCGACCCCCGGCCCGGGTGGGGCCGGAGTGGGGGTTGGGGTGGGGACACGCCGGAGTGTCCCCGCAGGACGAGCGCGCAACCACCTGGAACATGTCGAAGCGGGGGCTTCGTGCGCGAGCCGAGGAGACACTCCGGCGGGGCACCGCCCCAAGCCCCGCTCCGGACCCGCCCGGAGGACACCACCCCAGCCCCGCCGGCGATTGAGGCGAACCGGGGCCCCGTTACGCCGATGCCGTGCCGAATTCGACCAGGGCCTCGTCCACGATGCGCTCCAGGCGGGCATGGTGCGCGCCGCGCCAGTAGACGCGCTCACAGTCGGTGCACTGCGCGAAGACGTCGTAGGAGCGGTGCGTGCCGAGTTCCAGACGGTCCCCGACGCTGTCCTTGTCGGCCTCGCGGAGCGGCCCGTTGCAGGCGGTGCAGCGGGTCCACGGAGCGAGTTCGGGCGCGAACCGGCCGAGCACGTCGCGCAGTTGCTCGTCGGGGTTGTCGCTGTAGACGTACGCGCCGGCGAACAGCTCGCGGCGGCGCAGCAGTCCGCGGTCGCGGGAGAGCAGGACGCGCTGCTCGGCCGCGGAGCGGGTGGCGAGGGCCGGGTCGCCGATGTCCTCGTTCTCGTACGCGGCGTCCACGCCGAGCAGGCGCAGGCGGCGGGCGAGGGTGCCCAGGTGGACGTCGAGGAGGAAGCGCAGCGGGGCGCCGGGGACGCGTTGGGGCCGCTCGACCCCGAACACCTCGACGGTCTGGCCGTCTTGGGGCACGTAGGAGAAGGGCACCTCGTGGCCGTCGACGAGCAGGCGGCCGACCTCGGTGAGCGGGACCCCGGCCGACTCGACGACGTGGCCGAGGCTGGAGGCGCCGTCGGTCGCGGTCGGTACGCGTTCGGCGCGCCGGCTGGGGGCGGCGAACAGGCGCAGTTCGGGAGCGAGGGTGAGTTGAATGCCGGGTCCGTTCACCCTGTCAGCATGCCACTGCCGGGGCCCCGGGTGCGGCCCAATTACGAGGTCGCGGCGGCCTGGTCGTAGGCCTCGCGGTTGGTGCTGACCTCGTCGAAGTGGTTCTCGGCCCACCGCTTCACGGAGGAGAGCAGGCAGCCGAGGTTGCTGCCGAGGTCGGTGAGCCGGTAGTCGACCCGGGCCGGGACGGTGGGGGTGACGGTGCGGGTGACGAGGCCGTCGCGTTCGAGGGAGCGCAGGGTCTGGGTCAGCATCTTCTGGCTGACGCCGGGGATCTTGCGGCCGAGCTCGCTGTAGCGCATCGAGCGGTTCTCGGCTTCGCCGAGGGCGCTGACGATGAGGCCGACCCACTTGTCGCTGATGCGGGCCAGGAGCTGGCCGGTGGGGCACTCGGCGAGGAAGGCGTCGTAGGCGAAACGGGCTTCTTCGCGGGCGGCTGCGGCGGTGCGGGTGGCCATGGGGAACCCACTTCCAGGTCGGGTACGCACCTTGAAGTGCGTACTTACGAAAAGAGAGTACCTCTCCCTAGGTTAGTGCTCATCGAGAACGACGAGACACAGGGGAGAAGGATCATGAGCAGCACGACGATGAAGGCAGTGGTCGTCAACGGGTTCGGCGGCCCGGAGAACGTCGAGATCGCCGAGGTCGCGGTCCCCGGCCCGGAGGCCGGCCAGGTCCGGATCCGGGTCCGGGCCGCCGGGGTCAACCCGGTGGACGGCGCGGTCCGCGCCGGCGTCTTCGGCGGCGCCGGGCAGCGGCTCGGCCTGGGCTGGGACGTGGCCGGGGAGATCGACGCGACCGGTGCGGACGTGACCGGCTGGAACTGGGGCGACCGGGTCGTGGGCCTGCACTACGGGACGGTGAAGCCGCTGGGCACGCATGCGGAGTACGTGGTCCTCGACGCCTCCGCCGTGGCGGCCGCGCCGGCGAGCGTGGACACCGCGGCCGCGGCGGCGCTCCCGCTGAGCGGGCTCACCGCCGCGCGTTCGGTCGGCCTGCTGGGGCTCGCCCCCGGCGCGTCGGTCCTGATCACGGGCGCGGCGGGCGTGGTCGGCGGGCTCGCGGTGCAGCTGGCGGCGCAGGCCGGGCTGGTGGTGACGGCTCTGGCCGGCGAGGAGGACGAGGCGCTCGTACGGTCGCTGGGCGCGGCCGCCTTCGTCCCGCGCGGGCAGGCTCCGGCCGAGCCGGTGGACGGCGTCCTCGACGCGGCCGTCCTGGGGGAGGCCGCGCTGGCCTTCGTCCGCGACGGCGGCGCCTACGTCGGCCTGATCCCCGGCCACGCCCCGGCCGCGGAGCGCGGCATCCGGGTGCAGGAGCAGGAGGTAGCCCCGGACGGCGAGCTGCTGGCCCGCCTGGTGTCCCTGGTCGACGCGGGCACCCTCACCCTGCGCGTCTCGGAGACCTTCCCGCTCACGGACGCCGCCAAGGCCCACGACCGGCTCGACGCCCCGGGCGTCCGCGGCCGCATCGTCCTGACGGCGTGAGGCAGGGGCCGGGGGCGAGGCGCCTGGGGGGGGCCTCGCCCGGAGCCGGTCCGCGTACCGGGACAGGCCATCCCGTGCGGCGTAGCGTGGAATGACGACAGCCCACCATCGCAAGGAGGTGGCGTCCATGCCTGAAGCCCTTGGAATCGGGCACCTCACGCTGACCGTCACCGATGTGAAACGCAGCGCGGAGTTCTACAACCAGTTGTTCGACACCCAGACGGTCCTCGACGTGCAGGACGAGTTCGGGCCGTTCATGGCCGTCGCCTCACCGGCCTTCGTCCTCGGTTTCCGCACGCACCAGACGACCAATGGGGCCGACGCCTTCGACCCGACGCGGGTCGGGCTGGACCATTGCGCCCTGCACGTCGCCGACCGGGCCGCACTGGAGGCCTGGGAGGCGCGGCTGGACGAGCGGGAAGTCGCGCATTCCGGCGTCTTCGAGGATCCGTCCGGGGCCTTGCACCTCAATTTCAAGGACCCGGACAACATCGCAGTGGAGTTCTACTGCCCCGCCCGGCAGGGCTGAGCGGGACCGGGCCGCGCCAGGGCCGGGACCGGGTCAGGGCCAGACCAGGCAGTACGCCTGGTGGCCGTTCTCGTGGAGGCGGTGGGAGAAGTCCTGCCACTCGTGGAGCAGCTGGTAGACGTTGAAGGCGTCGCTCGGGCCACCGCGGTCGGGGACGGTGGACCAGATGAAGGCGGCCGCGCCGACCGACTCCTCTCCGATGCCGCGCAGCGGGTCGACCACCGTCATCGGGAGCTTGACCACCGCGTAGTCGGGGTGGAGGACGACCAGCTCCAGCGGCGGGACCTTGTGGAGGGGTATGCCCTCGATGCCGGTGAGGACCATCGCGGCCATCGTCTCCGGCTTGATCTTGGTGAAGAGACCGCCCATGCCGAGCTCGTCACCGCCGAGCTCTTCCGGCCGCATGGTGACCGGGACGCGGGCGGCCGTCGCGCCGTCCGGAGCCCCGAAGTACTTGTACGTCACACCCATACCCCGGCCCTTGGGGAGTTCGTCGGACGGCAGGGTGGGCCCGGGGACGGCGTCGGCCGCCTCCGTGGAGCGGCGGCGGTGCTTGCCGCGGCGTCGGGCCTCGCGGGCTTCGCGGGCGCGCTGGGGGTCGAGGCCGTCCGTACCCTCGCCCGGTCCACCACCGCGTTGCATATCTCCACCCGACTGGTCTTGCTTGCCCCGGCCCCGCGGCCCCCGCCACGCAGCCTGATCATCATGGCAGTGACCTCCCCCGCGGCGGCGCGGTGAAACGCCCGTCCGCAAGTCTGTCGCGGCCTCTGAGACCATGGCTGGTGTGAGCTACCCGTACCCGTATGAAGCCCCAGTTTCGCAGACGCTCTTCGAGCGCGCGTCCCTCGTGACCCCCGGCGGCGTGAACTCTCCGGTGCGCGCCTTCCGCGCCGTGGGCGGTACGCCCCGGTTCATGGTGTCCGGCACCGGTCCGTACCTCACGGACGCCGACGGCCGTGAGTACGTCGACCTCGTGTGCTCGTGGGGTCCGATGATCCTCGGCCACTCCCACCCCGAGGTCATCGGGGCCGTCCAGGCCGCCGTCGCCCGCGGCACCTCCTTCGGCACGCCCGGCGAGGGCGAGGTCGCGCTCGCCGAGGAGATCGTCGCGCGCATCGAACCCGTCGAGCAGGTGAGGCTCGTCTCCTCCGGTACGGAGGCCACGATGTCGGCGATCCGGCTGGCGCGCGGGTTCACCGGCCGGGCCAAGGTCGTGAAGTTCGCCGGCTGCTACCACGGCCACGTGGACGCCCTGCTGGCCTCCGCCGGCTCCGGGCTCGCGACCTTCGCGCTGCCCGACACGCCCGGTGTGACCGGCGCGCAGGCCGGCGACACGATCGTCCTCCCGTACAACGACCTCGAAGCGGTGCGGACGGCCTTCGCCGCGCACCCCGGCGAGATCGCCTGCGTGATCACCGAGGCCGCGCCCGGCAACATGGGCGTCGTCACCCCGGCCGAGGGGTTCAACCAGGGGCTGGCCGACCTGTGCCGCGAGAACGGCGCGCTGTACATCTCCGATGAGGTGATGACCGGTTTCCGCACCTCGCGCGCCGGCTGGTACGGCGTCGACGGGGTCAAGCCCGACCTGATGACCTTCGGCAAGGTCATGGGCGGCGGCTTCCCGGCCGCGGCCTTCGGCGGCCGCGCCGACGTGATGGGCCACCTGGCGCCCGCCGGGCCGGTCTACCAGGCCGGCACGCTCTCCGGTAACCCGATCGCCACCGCCGCCGGCCTCGCGCAGCTGCGCCTGCTGGACGCGGCCGCGTACGAGAAGGTCGACGCGGTGTCGAAGGAGATCCAGGGTCTGGTGACGGCGGCGCTGAGCAAGGAGGGCGTGGCGCATCGGCTGCAGACCGCGTCCAACATGTTCTCCGTCTTCTTCACCGAGGACGAGGTCCGCAATTACGACGACGCCAAGAAGCAGGAAGCCTTCCGCTTCAACGGCTTCTTCCACTCGATGCTGGCGCAGGGCGTGTACCTGCCGCCGTCCGCCTTCGAGTCCTGGTTCGTGTCCACCGCCCACGACGAGCAGGCGATCGAGCGGATCGCGGCCGCCCTGCCGGCCGCCGCCCGGGCCGCCGCGGAGGCCACCGCATGAGCAGCGACGTCCCCACCCGCCCCGACATCACCGTCGTGCACCTGGTGCGCCACGGCGAGGTGCACAACCCGGACGGGGTCCTGTACGGGCGCCGCGAGGGCTACCACCTCTCCGAGCTGGGCCGCCAGATGGCCGAACGGGTCGCGGACCACCTGAAGAGCCGGGACATCACCTACGTGGTGTCCTCCCCGCTGGAGCGGGCGCAGGAGACGGCGGAGCCGATCGCCAAGGCGCACGGCCTGGACCTGGCGACGGACCGGCGGCTGCTGGAGGCGGAGAACGTCTTCGAGGGCAAGACCTTCGGCGTCGGCGACGGCGCGCTGCGCAAGCCCGGCAACTGGAAGCACCTGACGAACCCGTTCAAGCCCTCCTGGGGCGAGCCGTACGTCGAGCAGGTGGTCCGGATGATGAGCGCGCTGGAGGCGGCGCGCGACGCGGCCCGCGGGCACGAGGCGGTGGCGGTCAGCCACCAGCTGCCGATCTGGATCGTGCGCAGCTTCGCGGAGAAGCGCCGGCTGTGGCACGACCCGCGCCGCCGCCAGTGCACGCTCGCCTCGATGACCTCCTTCACGTACCAGGGCGACAAGCTGGTGTCGGTGGGCTACAGCGAGCCGGCCCGCGACCTGGTTCCGGCGCACCTGCTGGCCGGGGCGAAGCCGGTGAAGGGCAAGTCCAAGGCCTTCGGCGCCTGAGCCCTTACGGCCTGATCGCCCGTCTGTTACGAACCGTTACAGCTTTACCTAATTAAATACAAGTTGCGCCGGGAATCACCGTTCCAGTGCCGCAAGTTCTGACGAATTGTTCGCTTATATGGGCAATGGCATGAGCTGTGCGGGTGACGACGGGACGGTGAGATGCGCGATTTCGGAGGCGTCAGTCGGAGGGGCCTGCTGGGATGGGGACTTGGGGCCGCCGCCGCGATGGGCATCGCGGGCTGCGGTGCACCGGCCACGTCCGAT
The DNA here is from genome assembly GCF_044750905.1 of Streptomyces sp. NPDC088762. Classification (NCBI taxonomy): domain Bacteria; kingdom Bacillati; phylum Actinomycetota; class Actinomycetes; order Kitasatosporales; family Streptomycetaceae; genus Streptomyces; species Streptomyces sp. NPDC088762. Next base: position 209,141 of record NZ_JBIVKT010000013.1, on the reverse strand, counting down.
CCCGGCACCCCCGGGCCGATCAAGAACCCGAAACCCGGGGAGAAGCCGGCGGCCAAGGCGATCGGTGACGGCTCCACCGCCGACACCGGCCCGCAGCCCCGCCAGCCCGACAAGCCCGTGCCCCTCCAGCCGGGCGAGACCCCGCCGCAGTTCGTCGTCTTCAGCTGGGACGGCGCCGGGGAGATCGGCAACGGTCTCTTCCCGCGCTTCCTCAAGCTCGCCAGGGACCACGGCGCGGCCATGACCTTCTTCCTCTCCGGCCTCTACCTGCTGCCGGAGGCGAAGCGGAGCCTCTACCAGCCGCCGAACAACCCCGCGGGGGCCTCGGACATCGGCTACCTCAAGGACGAGAACATCCGCAACACGCTGAAGCACGTCCGCGAGGCGTGGCTGGACGGGCACGAGATAGGCACCCACTTCAACGGCCACTTCTGCGGCGGTTCCGGCTCCGTCGCCGGGTGGACCCCGGAGGACTGGCAGAGCGAGATCGACCAGGCCGTGTCCTTCGTCACGAACTGGCGCACGAACACCGGCTTCACCGACCTCGACCCGCTCCCCTTCGACTACCGCAAGGAACTGGTCGGCGCCCGCACCCCCTGCCTGCTCGGCCGGGACAACCTGCTGCCGACCGCACAGAAGCTGGGCTGGCGCTACGACTCCAGCTCACCCGGCGGCCTGCAGGTCTGGCCGGTGAAGAGGTCGGGGATCTGGGACCTGCCGCTCCAGTCCCTGCCCTTCCCCGGGCACTCCTTCGAGGTGCTGTCCATGGACTACAACATCCTCGCCAACCAGTCCAAGAACACCACCAGGGGCGTCCCGGCCAACTACCCGGGCTGGCGCAGCCAGGCCACCGCCACCTACCTCGGCGGCTTCCGCCGCGCCTACGAGACCAACCGCGCTCCGCTCTTCATCGGCAACCACTTCGAGGAGTGGAACGGCGGCATCTACATGGACGCCGTCGAGGAAGCCCTCAAAGGCATGGCGGACAAAAGGGACGTACGGCTCGTATCCTTCCGGCAGTTCACCGACTGGCTGGACGTCCAGGACCCCAGGGTGCTCGCCAAGCTCCGCGGGCTCGGCCCGGGCGAGCCGCCGGCCGGCGGCTGGGCGGCGTACATGACGGGCGCCTGACCAGGGCTTTGGCGCCCCCTCCGGGGGGTGGGTCACGTTCGCAAATCGCCCATGCGAAACTTTTCACATGAGCCTTAGCCGCGCGCTTGTACGTCGAAGGAGCCGCTCGACCAGCGGCCGCGCCCTCCTGCTCACCGCGGTGACCGTTGCGGGCGTCATGACCCTGACGTCCTGCAGCGATGCGGACGGCGGGAGCAAGCCCTCCAACAGCTCCGGTGGCAACTACGTCACGGGCGCGGGCGGCATCTCCCGGGTCGCCAAGGGAGAGCGCGCGGACGCCCCCCGGCTCGACGGGGCGACCGTCGACGGCAAGACCCTCGACACCGCGACCCTCAAGGGCAAGGTCGTCGTCCTCAACGTGTGGGGCTCCTGGTGCCCGCCGTGCCGCGGAGAGGCCAAGTACTTCGCGAAGGTCTCCAAGGAGATGACCGACGCCGGCCAGGACGTGGCCTTCGTCGGCATCAACACGCGGGACAACAGCACCCAGAACGCCGTGAACTTCGAGCAGGACTACGGGATCACCTACCCGAGCCTCTACGACCCGGACGGGAAGCTGATGCTCCGCTTCCCCAAGGGCACGCTCAACCCGCAGGCCATCCCCTCCACGATCGTCCTCGACAAGGAGGGCAAGATCGCCGCCCGCACCCTGGTCGCGATCAACGAGGAGCAGCTGCGCTCGATGATCGACCCGCTCCTCGCGGAGAAGTGACCTCGTGGTCACCGCCGTCCCCGACGTCCTGCTCGCCGCCGAGGCGACCGGCGTGAACACCACCGTCCTGAGCGGCGCCCTGCTGCTCGCGCTGCCCATCTCGGTCCTCGCCGGGCTGGTCTCCTTCTTCTCGCCCTGCGTGCTCCCGCTCGTCCCCGGCTACCTCTCCTACGTGACCGGCGTCAGCGGCGCCGACCTCGCCGAGGCGCGGCGCGGCCGGATGCTGGCGGGCGCGAGCCTGTTCATCGCGGGCTTCACCGCCGTCTTCGTCTCCACCGGCGCGCTCTTCGGGTACTTCGGCGCCAGCCTCCAGGAGAACAAGGCGCTGATCTCGCAGATCCTCGGCGGGCTGGTGATCGTCCTCGGCCTCTTCTTCATGGGCGCGATCCCGGGTCTGACGATGCGGGAGTTCCGCTTCCACAAGAAGCCGACGGCGGGACTGCTCGGCGCGCCCCTGCTCGGCGTGCTCTTCGGCGTCGGCTGGACCCCCTGCATGGGCCCGACCCTCGCCGCCGTCAACACCCTCTCCATCGACCAGGCCAGCGCCGGCCGGGGGGCGCTGCTGACCGTCGCCTACTGCCTCGGCCTCGGCGTGCCCTTCATCCTCGCCGCGATCGCCTTCCGCAAGGCGCTCGGCGCGTTCGGCTGGGTGAAGAAGCACTATGCATGGGTGATGCGCATCGGTGGCGGCATGCTGATCCTGACCGGCCTGCTGCTCGTCACAGGAATGTGGGACAGCATCGTCAGCGACATGCAGAGCTGGACCCAAGGCTTCACGGTGGGGATCTGAGGACGTAACGCACATGAGCAAGACCGACAACGCACCCACCGGAACCGGAACCGACGCCGGGGCCGGTACCGACGCCGAGCCCGTGCTCGGCGCCGCCGGAGCCCAGCTGTCCACCGCCCCCGTCGAGGACGGCGGTCCCGTCGGCATCGGCCTGCTCGGCTGGGCCCGCTGGTTCTGGCGGCAGCTCACCTCCATGCGGGTGGCGCTGATCCTCCTCTTCCTGCTCTCCCTGGGCGCCATCCCCGGCTCCCTCATCCCGCAGAGCTCGGTCGACGCGATGAAGGTCGCCGTCTGGAAGAAGGACAACCCGTCCTGGGTCGGCATCGCCGAGAAGCTCCAGCTCTTCGACGTCTACTCGTCGTTCTGGTTCTCGGCGATCTACCTGCTGCTCTTCATCTCCCTCATCGGCTGCATCCTGCCGCGCTCCTGGCAGTTCGTCGGCCAGCTCCGAGGCCGCCCGCCGGCCGCCCCCAAGCGGCTCGACCGGCTGCCCGCCCACACCACCTGGCGCACGGACAAGACCGCGGACGAGGTCCTCGCCCACGCGAAGACCCTGCTCGGCGGGCGCCGCTTCCGCACCGAGAGTGGCAAGGACCACGTCGCGGCGGAGAAGGGCTACCTCCGCGAGGCCGGGAACCTGATCTTCCACGTCGCGCTGATCGTGATGCTGGTGGCCTTCGCCTGGGGCCAGTACTACAAGTCCGAGGGCGGCAAGCTCGTCCTGCGCGGCAGGGGCTTTTCGAACACCCTCACCCAGTACGACGACTTCAAGTACGGCACCCTCTTCGACCCCCAGGACCTGCCGCCCTTCTCGTTCACCCTGGACCGGTTCGACGCCACGTACGAGATGACCGGCCCGCAGAAGGGCACCCCGCGCGACTTCAAGGCGTACGTCACCTTCAGCGACGGCGCGCACGGCACGCCGCAGAAGCGCGAGATCCAGGTCAACAAGCCCCTGGAGGTCGACGGCTCCAAGGTCTACCTGCTCGGGCACGGCTACGCGCCCGTCATCTCGGTGACCGACCCCACCGGCAAGGTGATCTACAAGGACGCCGTGCCGATGCTGCCGCAGGACGCGAACCTCACGTCCACCGGAGCGATCAAGGTCACCGACGGCTACAAGGACAAGGACGGCAAGAAGGAGCAGCTCGGCTTCAACGCCGTCTTCGTGCCCACCTTCGCCGGCGACGGCCAGGGCATGATGTTCTCGCAGTTCCCGGACGTGTTCATGCCGCGGCTCATGCTCAACGCCTGGCACGGCAGCCTCGGCGTGGACTCGGGTCTGCCGCAGAACGTGTACCGGCTCGACACCTCCAAGATGGAGTCCTTCAAGGACGAGTCGGGCGAGCTCTTCAAGCAGAAGCTGGAACCCGGCCAGACGATGACCCTGCCGAACGGCGCGGGCACCGTGAAGTTCGAGGGCATCGAGCGCTGGGCCACCTTCTCCGTCACCCACCAGCCCGGCAGCGGCCTCGCCCTGGCGGGCGCGATCGCCGCCATCGCGGGCCTGGCCGGGTCCCTGTTCATCCAGCGCCGCCGGATCTGGGTCCGCGCGGTGCGGGGCGAGGACGGCGTCACCGTCGTCGAGATGGCGGGCCTGGGCCGCAGCGAATCCGCCAAGCTGCCCGAGGAGCTGGCCGAGCTCGCCGCCACGCTGCACCGGCAGGCGCCCACCGCGTCCCGGGAGGCCGCGGCACCCGTCTCCGCGGCATCCGCCTCCGCAGCACCCGTCTCCGCAGAACCTGTCGAAGAAACCCCTGAAGGAGAGCGCGGATGACGCCGCTCGCAGCCGCAGCCAACGAGAACCTGGCGCAGATCAGCAACTACCTGGTCTATTCGTCGATGGCGGTCTACACGCTCGCCTTCTTCGCGCACATCGCCGAGTGGACCTTCGGCAGCCGCAGCAAGGTGGCCCGTACGGCCGCCGCGCTGACCGGGGCCCCGCAGGAGGCCGCCGCGCCCGCCGTGCAGGTGCGCGGCAAGGGCGGCACCGCCGTCCTCGACCAGCCGAAGGTCACCACCCGCTCCACCGCCGGCACCCGAGACGTGCCCGACGGCCCCGGCGCCGCGGGCGGCACCGTGCAGGGCGACCTCTACGGCCGGATCGCCATCTCGCTGACCGCCCTCGCCTTCCTCCTGGAGGCGGCCGGGGTCGTCGCCCGCGCCCTGTCGGTGCAGCGGGCCCCGTGGGGCAACATGTACGAGTTCTCGATCACCTTCTCCACGGTGGCCGTGGGCGCGTACCTGGTCCTGCTCGCGCTGAAGAAGAACGTCCGCTGGCTCGGCCTGATCCTGGTCACCACCGTCCTGCTGGACCTCGGCATCGCCGTGACCTGGCTCTACACCGACAGCGACCAGCTGGTCCCGGCCCTGCACTCGTACTGGCTGTGGATCCACGTCTCCACCGCGATCTTCTGCGGCGCCGTCTTCTACATCGGCGCGGCCGGCGCGGTCCTCTACCTCTTCCGCGACGGCTACGAGAGCCACCTGGAGGCCGGCCGCACGCCGGGCAGGTTCCGCTCTTCGGTGCTGGAGCGGCTGCCCTCGGCGGCCTCCCTCGACAAGTTCTCGTACCGGATCAACGCGGCCGTCTTCCCGCTGTGGACCTTCACGATCATCGCGGGCGCGATCTGGGCGGGAGACGCCTGGGGCCGCTACTGGGGCTGGGACCCCAAGGAGGTCTGGTCCTTCGTGACCTGGGTGGCGTACGCCTGCTACCTGCACGCCCGCGCCACCGCCGGCTGGAAGGGCCGCAAGGCCGCCTACCTCGCGCTCTTCGCCTTCGCCTGCTGGATCTGGAACTACTACGGCGTGAACATCCTGCTCAGCGGCAAGCACTCGTACGCGGGCGTCTGACCGGCGGGAGTGGGACGCTGGTGTCATGCCTGCTGTGATCCATGGCACCAGCGAGAGCCGCGGCGAGGACCGCTGGCGGCTGCGGTTCGAGCTGCACCTGCCGTACGCGTACGAGGAGCTGTGGCCCGTCCTGACCACGCGGGACGGGCTGCGGGGCTGGCTGGCCGAGGCCGAGGTCCTGGAGCGCCGGCTGGGCGGGGCGGTCACGCTGCGCTGGCTCAACACCGGGACGGTGACCACCGGCCACGTCACGGCCTGGGACGTCGAGCGGGTCGTGGAGTACACGCTGACCCTCCACGAGAAGATCCGCTTCCACCTGGAGCCGGTGGGGACGGACTCCACCGTCATCCGGTTCGTGAACGAACGGTCGGGCACCGAGGCCGAGCGCCTGGACTGCCTGGCCGGCTGGCACGAGCACTTCGAACTGCTGGAGTCCTCCCTCGAGGGGCGCCCGGCCAGGCCCGTGGACTGGGCCGCTTGGACGGACGCCCACTGGAGCGAGCTGCGCTCGGACTACGCGTCCCTCTCCGGCGCGTAGGAGCTGCGGGCCGGCGGATCCCGCGGCCGGACCCGCCCGTCCCGGGACTACGGCTGCTGGTCGCCCTTGTCGGTTCCCGTGCCCTTGTCCCCGTCCCGGCCCCGGTCCTTCTCCTGCTCGTCCCGCAGGGACTTCAGGAACTCCGGATTGTCGTCGGGCGCGATCCACTGGGTGCGGCCCCGGGCACCGCGTGCCCCGCCGCCGGGGGCCACCCGCTGCTTGCCCGCGAACAGCCACACCACCGGGCCGACGATGGAGAAGAGCAGGATGATGATCACCCACACCACCTTGGGCAGGTGCTTGACCTCTTCCTCGGGCGTGTTCAGGCAGTCGATGAAGGCGTAGATGGTCAGCGCGATGATCAGCAGGAACGGCAGATAGCGCAGCACGGTGTGGGACCGACTCCCGGGCAGTGGCGGCGGGGCCGCGAGGGCCCCGGTGACCCCTCCAGCGTAGTAGGTGACGGATACTGACCCCTATGGCTTACGACGATCTCCGCTCGCTGCTCCGGGCTCTGGAGCGGGAGGGCGACCTCAAGCGCATCAAGGCCGAAGTCGACCCGTACCTGGAGGTCGGGGAGATCGTCGACAGAGTGAACAAGGCGGGGGGCCCGGCGCTCCTCTTCGAGAACGTCAAGGGCTCGGCGATGCCGCTGGCCATGAACGTCTTCGGTACCGACCGGCGCCTGCTCAAGGCCCTCGGCCTGAAGTCGTACGGCGAGATCAGCGAGAAGATCGGCGGCCTGCTCAAGCCGGAGCTGCCGCAGGGGTTCGTCGGGGTCCGCGAGGCCTTCGGCAAGCTGGGCTCGATGGTGCACGTGCCGCCGAAGAAGGTGAAGGGCGACGCCGCGCCCGTCCAGGAGGTCGTCCTCACCGGCGACGACGTGGACCTGGACCGGCTGCCGGCGCTGTTCACCTGGCCCAAGGACGGCGGGTCCTTCTTCAACCTCGGGCTGACGCACACCAAGCACCCCGAGACCGGCGTGCGCAACCTCGGCCTCTACCGCCTCCAGCGCCACGACAAGCGCACCATCGGCATGCACTGGCAGATCCACAAGGACAGCCGCAATCACTACGCCGTCGCCGCCAAGCGCGGTGAGCGGCTGCCGGTCGCGATCGCCTTCGGCTGCCCGCCGGCCGTGACGTACGCGTCCACGGCGCCGCTGCCGGGTGACATCGACGAGTACCTGTTCGCCGGCTTCGTCGCGGGCAAGCGGATCGAGATGGTGGACTGCAAGACCGTTCCGCTGCAGGTCCCGGCGAACGCCGAGGTCGTCATCGAGGGCTGGCTGGAGCCGGGCGAGATGCTCCCCGAGGGCCCCTTCGGCGACCACACCGGCTTCTACACGCCGCAGGAACCGTTCCCCGCGCTGAAGATCGACTGCGTGACGATGCGGAAGCGTCCGCTCCTCCAGTCGATCGTCGTCGGCCGGCCGCCGACGGAGGACGGTCCGCTGGGCCGTGCGACGGAGCGGTTCTTCCTGCCGCTGCTGAAGATCATCGTGCCGGACATCGTGGACTACCACCTCCCGGAATCGGGCGGCTTCCACAACTGCGCGATCGTCTCGATCGACAAGAAGTACCCCAAGCACGCGCAGAAGGTCATGCACGCCATCTGGGGCGCCCACATGATGTCGCTGACCAAGCTGATCATCGTGGTGGACGCGGACTGCGACGTCCACGACCTGCACGAGGTGTCGTGGCGCGCGCTCGGCAACACGGACTACTCCCGCGACCTGACGGTGGTGGAGGGCCCGGTCGACCACCTGGACCACGCCTCGTACCAGCAGTTCTGGGGCGGCAAGGCGGGCATCGACGCGACGAAGAAGCTCCCCGAGGAGGGCTACACCCGCGACGGCGGCTGGCCCGACATGGTCGAGTCCGACCCGGCGACCGCCGCCCTCGTGGACCGCCGCTGGAAGGAGTACGGACTGTGAGCCCGATCGCAGTGGAGGGCCCGGAGCTCTTCCTCGGCACCGAGTCGGCGTACGTGGCCCTGGCGCGTCCGGAGATCGACCCGACCCAGCCCGGTGTGCTCATCGCCGCCGAGGAGGCGGGCGTGAGCCCCGAGGAGTTCGCGGGGCCCGGCGACACCTGGGCCGTGATGTTCGACGACGCGGACGACGAGGGCGGCGGCTTCGAACTGCCCGGCGCGCGGGACGTCGAGGCGGACGCCTTCGCGGAGCAGCTCCAGCACGCCCTGGCGGCCGGTGAGCCGTTCACCGTCGAGGCCGGGAACTTCCTGCGCCTCGACGGCCGCCCCTCCGGCGGCGCCTGGGTGGTCACCGCCCGCGTCACCCCGCCGGAAGACGCCGACGCGGCGCAGACCTTGGAGCTCGGCGCGCTCCCGGCGCCGGAGCTGCTGGCCGACCTCGAAACGTTCCGCAGGAGCCTCGCATGATGACCACCGCCGACGGTGTGATCGGACCCGGCCCCGCGCCGGAGGCGACCGGCAAGGTCAGGGCGTTCCTGCGGCTCGTGATGATCGAGCACTCGGTCTTCGCGCTGCCCTTCGCCTACATCGCCGCGCTCACCGCCATGTTCCAGCTCGACCGGAACGTGCACTGGGGCAAGCTGCTGCTCGTCACCGTCTGCATGGTGGGGCTGCGGACCTTCGCCATGGCCGCCAACCGGATCATCGACCGCGAGATCGACGCCCGGAACCCGCGGACCGCCGGCCGCGAGCTGGTCACCGGCGCCGTCTCGGTCCGCTCGGCGTGGACCGGGGCCGGGATCGCGCTCGTGGTCTTCCTCGGCTCGGCGGCGCTGCTGAACCCGCTGTGCCTGGCGCTGGCGCCCGTCGCGGTGGTCCCGATGGTGGTGTACCCGTACGGCAAGCGGTTCACGAACTTCCCGCACGCCATCCTGGGCCTGGCCCAGGCCATCGGACCGGTGGGGGCCTGGCTGGCCGTCACCGGGGAGTGGTCCTGGGACGCGGTGATCCTGGGGCTCGCGGTGGGCGTGTGGATCGGCGGCTTCGACCTGATCTTCGGCTCCCAGGACGTGGCCGCCGATCGCGCCGAGGGCGTCAAGTCGGTCCCGGCCCGCTTCGGCGTCGCGGCGGCCCTGTGGGGCGCGCGCGGCGCGCACGTGGTGACCACGGGCCTGCTGGCCTGGTACGGCCTCGCCACGGATGCGGGGGTGCTGTTCTGGGCGGGCCTGGTGATCGTCGTCGTGGCCTTCCTCTACGAGCACACCATCGTGACCCCGCACGACCTGTCCCGCCTGAACCGGGCCTTCTTCACGGTCAACGGCTTCATCGGCATTGCCCTGTTCGTGTGTGCCTCGGCGGACCTGGTGGCCCGCGGCCTGACCTTCTAGCAGGCGTCCGGCCGCCGGCAAGCCGGTACCCGGGACGGACGGGGCTCCCCCGGACGGGCGAGTGCGGGATCGTGCGGCGGCCGGATCCCGGGAGGGTGCTGTCCGGAGAGGCTTGGTTCACGGCGGGGGGACATCGGACCGCCACTCGGACCCGAGCATCCCGGAGGACCTGATGGCGACCCACAACGCGACCTCGACGCCCGTGCGCCGGCCCGCCCGGGCCGGATACCTGGCCGCCGTCGCGGCCCTGGGATACGCGGCCCCGCACTTCTGGTGGGGCGCCGGTGTCCCGGCGATGTTCCCCGGGGACTTCGCCACGGCCCCGCAGGGAAACCTGGAGGCCGCCGTCGGCTACTGGGTGATGGGCGCCCTGGCCGCGTTCGGCGCCGTGCTCTCCCTCGCCCTGGTCCGTCCCTGGGGCCGCCGCGTCCCGGCCCTCCTCATCGCCGTCCCCTCGGGGCTCGCCGCGATCGGCATGACCCTCTGGGGCTTCACGTACTTCGCGATGCAGTACCTGATCTCCGTCGGCCGCGTGGTCCCGGCCCCGGCCTTCGCGGCCAAGGACGCCCATCCGCAGGCCGTCTGGGGGCTGTTCTGGTACGGCCTGTTCGTGGTCTGGGGCGTCAGCCTGGGCATCGCCGCCTGGCAGCGCCTGCGCGCGCGCCGGGCAGGACTCTGACTACGGCGAGGGGCTGGGGGCGCGCCGGCCGGCCGGGCGGCGGAAGAACAGGGCCGTCGCCACGCCCGCCGCGAGCCCGCAGAGGTGGCCCTGCCAGCTGACCGCCGTGTCGGTCGGCAGGATGCCGAGGAAGAAGGAGCCGCCCCAGATCGCGGCGATCACCACGCCCACCGCGATGCCGAGGAGCCTGCGCTCGACGAAGCCGCGGACCACGAGGTAGCCGAAGAGGCCGAACACCAGGCCCGAGGCGCCGGCGGTGTTGGTGTGCGAGGGGGAGATCAGCCAGATGCCGATGCCGTCCGCGAGGACGACGAGGGCGCAGACGGCCAGGAAGTGGCGGATGCCGGCGAGCGCGGCGACGAAGCCGAAGATCAGCAGGGGGACACTGTTGGCCGCCACGTGCGCGAAGCCGAAGTGCAGGAACGGGGCGGTGAGGATGCCGCCGAGTCCGTCGGCATCGCGCGGGGTGATCCCGTACGGGTCCAGGGCGTGCCCGGTGGCGACGTCGACGAGCTCGATCACCCACAGCAGGGCCACCCAGCCCAGCATCAGCCGGGCCGCGGCCTTCGTGCGGTCGGTCTGCGTCCAGGTGTCCTGAGCCGTGCTCACCGTCGTCCCCCTCGTCGTGCGTCTGACCGTGCGTCCCACCGTGCGTCCCACCCCCTGGACGTCGGGCCACCATAGCGAGTGCCCGCCCGTGGTGGCCGGATAGTCTCGGAGGTATGACTGAGCGCAAGCGCACCCCGTGGGTGGTCGGGGTTTCCGGGGCGTCCGGGACGCCGTACGCGGCGGCGGTGCTCCGCGGGCTGCTCGCGGCGGGGGAGAGCGTCGACCTGGTGGTCAGCCGGGCCTCGCGGCTCACCCTGCTGGACGAGACCGGGATCGCCTTCCGGGACGCGCACTGGCGGGAGGACCTGGGGGAGTGGCTGGAGCGGGGGGCCGACGGGAAGCCCGCGACCTTCGCGCGGCCGGAACTGGGCGACGTCCGCTACTGGGCCGCCGGTGACCTGGCGGCGGGCCCGAGCTCGGGTTCGTACCCCGTGAAGGGGATGCTCATCGTCCCCGCCTCCACGGCGTGCGTGGCGGGGGTGGCGCTCGGACTGTCGAAGGACCTGCTCCAGCGGGTGGCGAGCGTGACGCTCAAGGAGCGGCGCCGGCTGGTGGCCGTGGTGCGGGAGACCCCGCTGAACGGGCAGACGCTGAAGCATCTGGTGGCGCTGGACGAGGCGGGCGCGGTCGTGCTGCCCGCCTCTCCGGCGTTCTACGCGGGCGCGACGCACATCCAGGATCTGGTGGACTTCGTCGCGGGGCGGGTGCTGGACGCGGCAGGGGTGCCGCACCGGCTGTACCGCCGTTGGGAGGGGGAGCTCGGTGGATCCCGCCCCCGGGGGTAGCGCTACTTCGTGGTGCGCGGCTTGCGGGTCTTGTCGACGCGCTTGGCGGCGGCGGGCTGGTGGGCACGGGATCGGTTGGCCAGCTCCTGGAGCTGTCGCATGTGCGCGTAGGCCATCTCGATCGTGTACACGGTGAACCACTCCTGAAGATCGTCATTGATCTGTTGAAAAGATTCACAGGGTGTTGACCCTGTGCGCCTTTGATTCTATACCTAGACTTGCAGGATCGCCGAATAATGGAAGGCTCCACGTAATGGACACGGTGGACAGGCAGCTCATCCAGGCACTTCGTGAGAACGGTCGTGCCTCGTACGCGGAGCTGGGCCGTCTCGTGGGCCTCTCCGGCCCCAGCGTCACCGACCGCATCAACCGGCTGGAGACGGCCGGAGTCATCACCGGCTATCGCGCGACCGTGGACTCGGCCTCGCTCGGCATGGGCGTCACCGCGCTGATCGGCATCTCCCTCTCCGACGCGGCCGACCACGAGGACGTGGCCCGGCGGCTGCGCGACCTCGCGGAGATCGAGGACTGCTGGTTCATCGCGGGTGACGACTCGTACATGCTCAAGGTGCGGGCCGGCGACGTGGACGGCCTGGAGAAGATCATCCGCAAGCTCTCCAGCACCAAGGGCGTCTCGCGCACCCGCACCACCATCGTGCTGTCGACGAAGTGGGAGAACCGGGTCGGGGAACTGCCCGAGGAGGGCTGAGAGTACGGTGGGTGGCGGTTGCAGGACAGGTATCTAGAGGAGGCGACCGGCTGATGGACGCTGGGCTCAAGCGCGAGCTGGAGGAGAAGGTCCGCTCCGGCGAGCGGCTGACCCGGGAGGACGGTATCGCCCTCTACGAGTCCGACGACCTGGCCTGGCTCGGCGGCCTCGCCCACGAGGTGCGCACGCGCAAGAACGGCGACGTCGTCCACTTCAACGTCAACCGCCACCTCAACATGACGAACGTGTGCACCGCGTCGTGCGCGTACTGCTCGTTCCAGCGCAAGCCGGGCGAGAAGGACGCGTACACGATGCGCATCGAGGAGGCCGTGCGCCTGGCCAAGGCCATGGAGAACGAGAACCTCACCGAGCTGCACATCGTCAACGGCCTGCACCCGAACCTTCCCTGGCGTTACTACCCGCGCTCGCTCTCCGAGCTGAAGAAGGCCCTGCCGAACGTCTCGCTGAAGGCCTTCACGGCGACGGAGATCCACCACTTCGAGACGATCTCGGGCATGTCGGCCTCCGACATCCTCGACGAGCTGATCGAAGCCGGCCTGGAGTCCCTCACGGGCGGCGGCGCGGAGATCTTCGACTGGGAGGTGCGTCAGCACATCGTCGACCACCGCACCCACTGGGAAGACTGGTCGCGCATCCACCGCCTCGCGCACTCCAAGGGCCTCAAGACCCCGTCGACGATGCTCTACGGGCACATCGAGGAGCCGCGCCACCGCGTGGACCACGTCCTGCGGCTGCGCGAGCTCCAGGACGAGACCGGTGGCTTCCAGGTCTTCATCCCGCTGCGCTACCAGCACGACTTCGTGGACATGAAGGACGGCAAGGTACGCAACAAGCTCCAGGCGCGGACGACGATGGCGACGGGCGCGGAGGCGCTGAAGACCTTCGCGGTCTCCCGCCTCCTCTTCGACAACGTGCCGCACGTGAAGGTCTTCTGGGTGATGCACGGCGTGCAGACCGCCCAGCTGGCGCTCCAGCACGGCGCGGACGACATGGACGGCTCGGTCGTCGAGTACAAGATCACGCACGACGCGGACAACTACGGCACCCCGAACAAGCTGGGCCGTGAGGACCTCCTGGACCTGATCCGCGAAGCCGGCTTCCGTCCGGTCGAGCGCAACACGCGCTACGAGATCATCCGCGAGTACCCCGGCCCGGACGCGGCCCTGCGCGAGACGCCGCAGGCCATGCGCGTCTGACCTCGCGGTCTGCCGTGAACCGAACGCAGGAGCCCCGATCCGCCGACCGGATCGGGGCTCCAGTGTTAGGGGGTGTCTTACGGATCAGGCCGGGCTCCCCCTGGCTGCTGGACCCCTCGTGGCGTAATGGATAACATGCCCGAGTGACTCTTACCTTCACTGTGGACCCGGTCGTTGACCCCGCCCTGCACGCGGGCATCCTCAGCCTGTGGACGGACGTGTCCAACGCGGGCGGCGCGGTCGGCTTCGTGGCCCCGGTCACCGCCGACGACATCCGGCCGGCGCTGGTCAAGCAGCTCGCCGCGGTCGCCGACGGCGGCATGCGGCTGCTCGTCGGACACGACGAGCAGGGCGAGGTGGCGGCCACCGCCTTCCTCGCCCGCAACACGCACCGGCTCCAGCTCCACTGGGTGTGGGCGTACACGGTGATGGTCCACCCCCGCCACCAGGGCAAGGGGTACGGCCGCGATCTGATGGCGGCGACGGAGGCGGCGGCCCGCTCCATGGAGGGCATCGACGCGATCCGCCTCGGCTGCCGCGGCGGCCACGGCCTGGAGCACTTCTACGCGGCCTGCGGCTACAAGGAGGTCGGCCGCGTCCCCGGCGCCATCCGCGTGGCCCCGGGCGACGACCGCGACGACATCACGATGCTGCTGCCGCTGCACTGACCCCGGGGCGGCGGCCGGGGCGGGTGCCCGGCGTGCTTCACTGGACGGGCACGAACCGACGGAACGCAGGACGAAGAGAGAGAAGGGGTCACCGTGTCCCTCAAGCCGAGCGCGACGATCCGCTACACCGCGATGCGTCTGGGGATCTTCGTCGGATGCCTCGTTCTCGTCGCCGTCCTCGTGAACGTGGGCTGGGTGCCCGCCGGACTCGGTGACGCGAACTTCGCCTGGGTCGTGCTGCTCGCCCTCGTCATCTCCGCGCCGCTCTCCTTCGTCCTCCTGCGCAAGCAGCGCGACGAGATGTCCGCGCAGATCTCCGGCCGCGTCGCGGGTGCGAAGGAGCGGCTCGCCGCGAACCGCAGCCAGGAGGACATCGCGGACGACGCCGCGCGCGCGAACCCGTAAGGGGCCCGTTAGCTTCCTCACACACCGAACCGCCTCAGCGCCGGGGATACCGCCCGTAACGCTGGGGCGTTCGTGTTTTCCGGGGCCGGCCGGGAGGGTCCGGGTGCGGTCCGGCCTCAAAGAACGCCTTTGAGATTCCCAAAGCGGAAGTGTTAGCGTGTTGAACATGTTGACCACAGCTGCGCACCCGATGACCACGAGCGTCCCGCTCGTGGCGCGCCTGCACGTCGACCTCTGCCGCCGCGCGTCCGCGGCCTGTTGCTGTTGTCGTTGAGCTGTCGTCCTTGAGCTGTCGAGTCTTGAGCTGAATCGATACAGCAGCGGTCCCGGCCGGCCCTTTCCGGCTGTCGCACCGCCAGACCAGCGCCACCCGGCGCCACCAGCGCCATCCACCGCAGAACCGTTCCCGCCAGTTCTTTGCGCGTCTTCCCCCCGGAGAGTGTCCGTGTCCGCGACCCCCCAGGCCCCCGCCAAGGCCTCGTCGTTCAAATTCCCCTTCTGGGCCCAGATCATCACCGGTCTGGTGCTCGGCGTCCTGTTCGGCTGGCTCGCCCGCAGCCAGGACATCAGCTGGCTCGGCACCACCCTGGAGAAGGTCGGCGACATCTTCGTCCAGCTGCTGAAGCTGGCCATCGCCCCGCTCGTCTTCTTCGCGATCCTGGTGTCCATCACCAACCTGCGGAAGGTCAACAACGCGGCGCGCCTCGCCTCCCGCACCCTCCTCTGGTTCATGATCACCTCGCTGATCGCGGTCGGCATCGGCCTCGCGATCGGCCTGCTGACCGACCCCGGCTCCGGCACCGGCCTGACCGCGGCCGACGGCAAGGACCCCAAGAAGACCGGCTCCTGGATCGACTTCCTGACCGGGATCGTGCCGACGGACATCGTCACGCCGTTCACCGAGCTGAAGGTCCTCCAGATCGTCTTCCTCGCCGTCGTCGCCGGTATCGCCGCCCTCCAGCTGGGCAGCAAGGCCAAGCCGGTCCTGGACCTCGCCGAATCCGCCCTGGTACTCCTCCAGAAGGCCCTGTGGTGGGTCATCCGCCTCGCCCCGATCGGCACCGTCGGCCTGATCGGCACCGCGATCGCCACGTACGGCTGGGACCTCATCGGCAAGTACGCGACCTTCACCGCCGACATCTACATCGGCTGCGCGCTGGTCATGTTCGGCGTCTACCCGCTGCTGCTCGCGACGGTCGCCAAGGTCAGCCCGCTGCAGTTCTTCAAGGGCGCCTGGCCCGCCATCCAGCTGGCCTTCGTCTCCCGCTCCTCGGTCGGCACCATGCCGGTCACCCAGAAGGTCACCGAGCGCCTCGGCGTCCCGAAGGAGTACGCCTCCTTCGCCGTCCCGTTCGGCGCCACCACCAAGATGGACGGCTGCGCCGCGATCTACCCGGCCCTCGCCGCCATCTTCATCGCGCAGATCTTCGACGTGCAGCTGGGCATCAAGGAGTACCTGCTCATCGTCTTCGTCTCGGTCATCGGCTCCGCGGCGACGGCCGGTCTGACGGGCGCCACCGTGATGCTGACGCTGACCCTGTCCACGCTGGGCCTGCCGCTGGCGGGCGTCGGCCTGCTGATGGCGATCGACCCGATCCTGGACATGATGCGCACCGCCACGAACGTGGCCGGCCAGGCCCTGGTCCCGGTCATCGTCTCGGCCCGTGAGGGAATCCTGGACAAGGAGGCCTACGCCTCCGCCTCGGCCTCCTCCCTGGACGAGCCGGCCCCCACCCCGGCCCCGGTCGCCGCCGCGGCCTGACCCTCCGGCCAGGCGCACCCGCCGCAGCCCCCGCCCCCGTCCGGGCGGGGGCTGCGGCGCTCACGGCGTAGTGATCGGGATGCGTTCTCCCGGGGGAGCCTCATCCGAGCGTTGCGATACGCACCCATGCGATCACCCCCAGAACGACCGGCGGGAGCAGCCACCACAGGCCCATGGTCCGGCGGTACAGCGGGAGCAGGGAGACGAGCAGCCCGACGACACAGATGGCGAACACGACATGGGCGGCCGACTCGATCTCCGCGCGCACGCGATCGTCGCCCGGCTGCACCTCTCCGATCAGCATGAGGACGCAGAAGTACGCCGCCGGGACGTAGAAGAGCCCGAGCGGAACGCCCAGCACCCACTGGAGGCAGCCCCGGTCCTCGGGCAGGTCGATGCTCTCGCGCCGGAACCTCATCGCATCGCTTCCTTCGCCTGCCCGAGGTTGTTGACGAACCGGTCACCGTAACCCTGGGCCTTGTCCAGGTCCCAGTACGGGCCGCCGTTGTAGCGTGCGGCGATCTCCCGCTTCTGGGCCTCGGTCAGCTGGTCCGCGGGAACGTCGGCGAAGCTCGTCTCCGCCTTGATCTGTGCCAGGTAGGCCCCGGCTATGAAGGCATTTTCCTTCGGGTCCTGGAGCGCCTGCTCCACCATGCCGCGCTGTCTGTCGGTGAGGTGCTCGGGATCGTAGCCCAGTACCTCGGCACCGCGCCGCAGCTGGATCGCGATGGGACCGTAAGAGGTTTCGTCCGACTTGCCGCCGATCCGGTCCGGCAGGTTCTGCGAGGCAATCGGGCTCAACCCCCAAGGAGCCTCGGCCTGTTCCCGCAGCGCCCCGACGATGTCGTCGGCGATGCCTGGTTGGTAGCCTCCGACCTCCTGCCAGGCCACACCCGCGAGGAGGTCCTCGGGCACCCCCGCGTGTGCGGCAGCCGCGCGAAGGATCTCCTGGTTCTGGGATATCCAGTCGGCACGCATACCGTCGGTGACGTTCGGAATCCAGTAGGTGTCGGCCGCCTCGCCGGGCAGAGCCGCCACCTTCATCCGGATGTCCCGCAGCTGCGGGGAGATCAGGGTGTCCGGGCCGACCGGGCCGGTCATCTCCCGCTTCGGGCCGCCGCCCGGGAGGCGGGTCAGCGGGCTGGTGCGGGCCTCCTGCGCCTCCCGGCGGATGTCCGCCATCGCCGCGTACAGGTCGGGCCGGCTGCCGCCGCCCTTCACCGTGAACTCGGGCAGCAGCTCGTACGCCTGCTTCAGCGCGTGCACGCAGGTGTTGCGCGCCTCCTGCTCGGCCGTCTTCGCCAGCCGGAAGTTGCCGCCCGCGTCGTCGTGGAGCCGGTTCGCCTCGTCCCGGATGTCGTCCACGTCCATCGTCAGCTCGGCGAGCCCGTCGAGGAACCCGGTCGTCGCCCGCATGTCCTCCCACTGGCGCATCGGCTCCGCCTCCTGCGCCGTACGGGTGATCGCGGTGCCCTTCGTGCCGATGAGCGCGGCGAGGGCCCGCTCGGCGCGCTTGCCGTTGCCGTAGTGCGTCTTGGCCGTCGTGAGGGCCGAGGCGTAGGCGTGCAGCGCGCTCGCCGCCTTGTCGTACCCCTCGGCGATGTGGGTCACCAGCCGGCGGGCCTCGGCGAGGCGCGAGGTGTACGTGTGGCTGCCGTCGCTCTGCCACTGCGTACGGGTCTCCGCCCGCCGGGCGGGCTCCTCGACCTGCACGAGGAGATCGCGCAGGCGGCGGAACTCGGCGGCGTTGCGCTCGACGAGGGCCGGGTTGCACTCCTCGAGGAACTCGACGTCCTGGCGGTAACTCAAGCCGCTCACTTGGCCTCCGGCTTCACGTACGTGCCCTCGTCGACGATGCGGTCGAGGAAGGAGCGGGCGGTGCCGTCGTCCACCGTGGCGAAGCCGGTGCCGGTCGTCTTCAGGCGGGTGGCGAGGCCGGCGAAGAGGGCGATCGTGTCCTTGAACTGGTCGTCGGCGAAGCGGGCGAAGCGGAGGGCTTCCGCCGAGACGTCCTCGTGCGCGCGGGGCGCGCGGGCCATGGTGCTCGCGTCGCCGTCGGGGCGGCCCTCGTGCAACAGCGCCGCGATCTCGATGAGGAGGTTGGCGTTGCCGTTGATGGACGGGGCACCGGCGAGCAGGCTGCCGGCGGCGCTGCCGCTGCCGCCCGCCTCGGGCGCCACCTGATTGAGCCGCATGGCGGGCGCCTCCGCCCCGGCCAGCGCGGCAGCCTTGTGCTGGGCCCATTCCGCGTCGAACGACATGTGTCACCTGGAGAGTTGGTTACAGGACATGAAGCGGAGACGAAAAAGATGAACGAAAGGTTCCGCAACAGTCTGTCAAAAACGCCCGGTAGTCGATCGATTGCGCTCAACTACCGTCATGCGGAGCGCTGATACGGGTACGGGAGATGCGCTCGTCAGCGCAGATGCGGGTGTGGCGCAACGCGCTGAGGTCCACGGCACGGCTACCGTGGTGGCCCCACCGGGCGGGCGGCGCGGGCCACGGCCGACGGCTGAAGGGGAGTACGACAACGTCTTGCGGACGTCCAAACAGCGAGCGGGTGCACGGCTGCACCCGTGCCTGAGGGTCAGATGCCGGACACGTGGGCCACGAACCCGGCCCATGCGTGGGGGCCGATGGTGAGGTGGGGGAGGCGGGTGTCCTACGGCGGCGGGGGTGGTGGCCACCTTCTCACGGTACGCACGGACGGACACGCTGAGTGACGTGATTCTTCAACTCGTCGACTTCCACGTCCAGCTCTCCGCCACCCCGCGCGGCGGCCCGGCTCGCCCGCCTGCTCGCGGTCGAACAACTGCGTGGTTGGGGACTCCCCTTGACCGGGCCCGCGCAGATCGTGGCCGAGCTCGCCTCCAACGCGGTGACCCACGGGCGCGTCCCCGGAAGAGACTTCCGGCTGGCGCTCTCGGTCACTCCGGAATCCCTCCTCATCGAGGTGACCGACCCCCGGGGTGACCGGATCCCGGAGATCCGCGAGGCGGGGTACGGGCTCGTTCTGGTCGAAGCCCTCGCGAACCGTTGGGGCGTACGGGAAGGGCCGGTTCCCTGCAAGGCGGTCTGGGCGGAGGTGTCCCTCGCCAGTGCCTCGCGGGGCGCCGCGATCCGGCGTGCTCAAGGGGCGAGCTGACGCAGGCGGCCCGGCTCAGGGCTTTCGGAGGCCGCTTCGGCAAGGCGGTTCACCGCCCGCAAGCGGTGGCCGGAGGCGGTCGGTAACCGGCCCGAGCGGACGCGGCACCGGGTGGACCGCCTCCGACCACTCTGTGGCACTGTGTCGCTCGATCCTCCCTCGCCAAGGGGGCGGACAGACGCGGCACGAGGGGGAAGCGATGAGGCTGACACGCTGGGCATCGAAAGGAGTCGGGGGCTTCGCGGGGATACGACGGGCGGTGACGGTGGCAGCCTGCGCGCTCGTCCTGGCACTCGGCGGTTCCGTGCTCGGAGCCCCGCCGGCCGACGCCGCGTCCGCGGGCTTCGAGTACCAGGTGACCCCGAAGGCCGACACGTACAAGGACGTGCCGGGTACGGACATCACGTTCGACGCGGCGGCCGGGGAAAGGTCGTTCCTGTGGTCCCGGTACTTCTCCACGGAGCCCGTCCCCGCGCTCTCGTCCGGTGACAACATCGGCAACACCTTCGCCATCCGCTGCCGCAACGCCGACGGCACCGCGCTGCCGACCGGGACCGAGAGCGGTGCCTACTGGGCGGCGAATCTGGTACCGCCGGGGGAGGCCTCGCTGACCGCCGGGCTCCGCTGGCTCTTCATCGCCCCGGCCGACGGCAGCTACACGTGTCGCCTGTCGATCGTCTCGTACTCCTCGATCATCGCCAACGGCCGCAGCGTCACCATGCGCGTCCCGGCCGGAGCCGAACTGGCCAGGGCCGCCTACTCCGCGATGTCCCGCTGGACGCTGCTCGATGGCAGCGGCACCGTGGTCGAACGCGGCACCACGGTCTCCACCAGCGGCTCCACCAACACCCCGGCTGGGGGCGACAACATCGTGGTCTACCAGGATGCGGCGCTGTCGACCTGCGCGGCGGGCTCCGGAATCTGCCCGGGCGGCACCGATGCCTACACCTACACGCGCGCGGAGACCTGGGTCGAGGCGCAGCCCCGGAACCCGGACGGCGCGCTGTGTGGCGAACCGGTCAAGAGCCCGGTGGCGCAGTGGAACATCACCAACGCGAAGCACCACCAGACGGTGACGAACACCCTCCGCATGACCCGGTCCCAGCTCGGGGGCTGCACGCAGATCCGCATGACGCTGAAGGTACGCAACGTCGACGGCAACCCGCTCAACATCCATGACGGATACGCCAGCGGCACGATCGCGGCGACGCACGGCGTGGCCTTCTCCTACTAAAGACGCACAAGGGGTGGCGGCCTCGGTACGCGGGTCCCGGGTCCCGCCTGACCGCCCTCCTGGCGTATCTCCAGGGCGGCTCGGACAGCGGTTCGGGCGGGCTCCCGCCCCCGGTCCGGGCCGCCGCCCGAGTGCGGCGGCCGCGTGGAGCGTCCGTGAAGAAGGGTTCCAGGGGGTGTTCAGGCGCGGCCCCGGGTCCGTAAATTACCGGCGGTAACACTGCGTCGAACCGAGGAGAACGCGCCGTGGCAGCCGAATCCAGCCTGGTCAGGTCCTCACAGCCCGGAAAGCCCGTCGCCGTCGAGCCCGTCAAGACCGTGGTCGACGGGCGGGTGCGCGAGGTACGGGTGCCCGCGCTCGCGGCCGTGCCGGGGCACGGCTCCCTCGGGGACATCCCCTTCGACAACGCCCGGCAGGCCCCCGGCGAGCCCGTGCTCGCCCGCAAGGAGCGCGACGGCTCCTGGCGGGACGTCACGGCCGCCGAGTTCGCCGCCGAGGTGCTGGCCGTCGCCAAGGGGCTCATCGCGGAGGGCCTGCGCGAGGGCGACCGACTGGCGATCATGGCGCGGACCACCTACGAGTGGACCCTGCTGGACTTCGCCGGATGGGCCGCCGGCCTGGTCACCGTGCCCATCTACCCGACCTCCTCGGCGATCCAGGCGCGCTGGATCATCCACGACTCCGGCGCCGTCGCCTGCGCCGTCGAGGACACCGCCCAGGCCCGCCTCATCAGCGCCGAACGGATCAACCTGCCGTGGCTGGCGCACCTGTGGGAATTCGACACGGGTGCGATCGCCCGGCTGGTCAAGGCCGGCGAGCACCTGCCCGACGCGCTGGTCCACCACCGCCTGGCCGCCCGTACGCCGGACTCCGTCGCGACCCTGATCTACACCTCGGGCACCACCGGTCAGCCCAAGGGATGCGTGATCACCCACGCCAACTTCTTCGCCGAGGTCGACAACGCGGTGGAGCTGCTGCACCCCGTCTTCAAGTCGGTCAGCAAGGACCCGGCGTCGACGCTGCTCTTCCTGCCGCTGTCGCACGTCTTCGGCCGGATGGTGGCCGTCGGCTGCCTGCGGGCCCGCGTCAAGCTCGGGCACGCCCCCAGCATCAGCACCGAGGACCTCCTCGCCGACCTCGCCGGCTTCCGGCCGACCTTCCTCCTCGCCATCCCCTACGTCCTGGAGAAGGTCTACAACACCGCCCGCGCCACCGCCGAGAAGATGGGCCGCGCCTCGTCCTTCGACCGGGCCGCCCGCATCGCCCGGCGGTACGGGGAACTCGCCGAGGGCAAGAGCCCCGGGCTCGGACTGCGCGCCGCGCGGGCGCTGTACGACCCGCTCGTCTACCGCCGCATCCGGGCGGCGCTCGGCGGCCGCGTCCGGTACGTCCTGAGCGGCGGATCCCCGCTGGGCCGCCGGCTCGCCGCCTTCTACACCGGCGCCGGCATCGAGGTCTTCGAGGGCTACGGGCTCACGGAGACGACCGGCGCCAGCACCGTCACCCCACCCCAGCGGCCCCGCCTCGGCACGGTCGGCTGGCCGCTCCCGGGCACGGCGGTACGGATCGCCGACGACGGCGAGGTGCTGCTGGGCGGCCGGCACGTCTTCGCGGGCTACTGGAACACCGCCCAGGCCGTCCCGCCGGGCGGCTGGCTGGCCACCGGTGACATCGGGGAGCTCGACGCCGACGGCTACCTCACCATCACCGGCCGCAAGAAGGACCTGATCATCACCTCCGGCGGCAAGAACGTGGCCCCGGCCCCGCTGGAGGACTGGCTGCGGGCCCACCCGCTGGTGGGCCAGTGCATGGTGGTCGGCGACAACCGGCCCTACATCACCGCGCTGATCACCCTGGAGCCGGAGGGGCTGCAGCACTGGCGCCAGATGCACAAGAAGACCGGGGTGCCGATGCGGGAGCTGGTACGGGACGAGGCACTGCGCGCGGACCTCCAGCGGGCGGTGGACGAGGCGAACCGGCTGGTCTCCCGCGCCGAGTCGATCCGCAGCTTCACCGTCCTGCCGGGGGACTTCACGGAGGCGCGGGGGCATCTCACGCCGTCGCTGAAGCTCAAGCGGGGCGCGATCCTGCGGGACTATGCGCGGGAGGTGGAGGAGCTGTACGGGGCCCCGCGCGAGCCCTGACCCCGGGGCGGGGACCGGCCCCCGGGGCTCCGCCCCGGACCCCGCGCCTCAAACGCCGGCGGGGCTGGATTCGGCTCGGCCGGGTGGGTGGGTGCGGCGCCGCTTCCCGGGGCTCCGCCCCGGACCCCGCGCCTCAAACGCCGGCGGGGCTGGATTCGGCTTCGGTGCCTCGAACGCCGGCGGGGGCGAGAGGTGGGCGGGCGGAGGGGCCGGAGGGCGCTTATGGTGGGCTGACTGGTCCGGGGGGTCACCCGAGGAGGGTGCAGTGCCCCGTACCCGCAGCCGATCGCATCCCCGCATACGGCCCCGTACGCGCTCCCGTGCCCTTGCCGCCGCCTGTGTGCTGGCCCTGGCCGGGCTCGGCGGTGCACCGGCTCACGCGCCCGGCCCCCCGCCCGGAGGCGACGCGATCCGGTGGGGGGTCTGCCCCGAGAAGCCCGTGCCGGCCGGCATGCGGTGCGGGACCCTGAAGGTGCCGCTCGACCACGCCGCCCCCGCCAAGGGCACCGTCACGCTGGCGCTGGCCCGGATACCGGCCAGCGACCGCAAGAAGCGCCTCGGCTCGCTCCTGCTGAACTTCGGCGGCCCCGGCAACCCGGGCATCGCGAACCTCGCCGCCGACCCCAAGCTCTTCGCCGACCTCGGGGAGCGCTACGACCTCGTCGCCTTCGACCCCCGAGGGGTCGGCCACAGCGAGCCCGTCTCCTGCGGCGGCTCCCAGGAGACCGAGACCGAGTCCGAGACGGAGGGCGACGCGGGCGAGGACGCCGCCGCGCAGCTGGCCGCCCTGCGCGCCGTGGCCCGGCGCTGCGAGCTGGCCTCCGGGCCCGTCCTCCCGTACATCGGGACCGTCAACGTCGCGCGCGACCTGGACCTGATCCGCCAGGCCCTGAGCGACCGCAAGCTCAACTACCTCGGCTTCTCCTACGGCACCCGGCTCGGCGCCGTCTACGCCGCCCAGTTCCCCGGCAGGACCGGCCGTATGGTCCTCGACGGCGTGGACACCCTCAGCGAGCCGCTGGCCGAGCAGGCCCTCGCAACGGCGCGCGGCCAGCAGCGGGCGCTGGACAACTTCCTGGCCTGGTGCGTCCGCAGCGAGGACTGTGTCTACGGGACCAACACCCGCACCGCCCGGGAGGGCGTCGAGGCCCTGGTGGAGCGGCTCGACGAGCAGCCGCTGACCGGCCACGACGGTTCGTACGTGACCGGGCAGGACGCGGTCCTGGCCATCGGCCAGGCGTTGTACGCCAAGAGCACGTGGCCCGATCTCGCCGACGCGCTGGCGATGGCCGAGCGGGACCACGATCCGGTGGGACTCATCCAGCTCGGCGGCCCGGCCGACCCGGGCCCGGTGGACCAGGACACCGCCGGCCAGGGCCCCGGCACCGTGCCCGCGGACAACGGCGAGGCCGCCCTCGCCGCCGTGAGCTGCGCGGACGACCCGGACCGGTCCAGGGACACGGCTGCTCCGGCGGCCATAGAAAAGGAACTGGTGGATCTGCAGGACGAGTTCGCCAAGGTCTCGAAGGTCTTCGGGCCGCGCCAGCTGATGACGGTGCTCGCCTGCTACGGGCGCCCCGCAGGCACCGACTTCATCCGGAAGATCGACCACCCGGGCGCCCCGCGCATGATGCTGATCGGCACCCGGGGCGACCCGGCGACCCCGTACGAGTGGACGGAGGAGACGGCCGAACGGCTCGGCTCGGCCGTCATCGTGGACTACAAGGGTGAAGGGCACACCGGTTACGCCTCCTCACCCTGCGTGCGCGAGTACGCGAACCACTTCCTGATCGACGGGCGGCTGCCGGCCGGGACGCGGTCCTGCCCGGCCGGCGAGTGAACGGTCCGGCTAGCAGTTCGTGCGGGCCGGGCGGCCCGCGAAGCGGTCCGCCAGCCAGTTCCCGGCCTCCAGGGAGTGGGTGATCACGCCGCTGACGTGCTCACCGACCCAGATCGTGTCGAATTCGACGTTCGCGCCCTTCGCGCACCAGTCGGAGCGCAGCTGCCGGCCCACCCCGTACGGGATCAACTCGTCGCCGAGCGCGTGGTACTGGTACACCGGCGCGGCCGGGGCCGTCCGTCCGAGCCGGCTCTGGCCCAGACGGGCCTGCCAGTCGGGCTGGGCGAGCGGGTCGCGCGTGGTGAGGTCGGAGATCCGCTTGAAGGAGCCGGCGATGGCGTCGATGGCGACGCAGCCCTCCTTCAGGCCGTTGACCAGGAGCTTGCCGGCCGGGTTGAGGTAGGAGTCGAGCTTCAGCTCGGGGAAGGCGGCGTCCTGTCCGGCGGCCGCCATGAAGATGAGGCCGGAGCCGTAGGAGCCGTTGTTGAACTCGGCGACCTTCATCAGATCGGCGGGGACACCGCCGGCCGCCGTGCCCTTGACCTTCAGCTCGGGGGCGTACGAGCCCTGCAACTCGGCGGCCCAGCCGGCGGCCTGGCCGCCCTGCGAGTAGCCCATGATGCCGACGGGCGTGTCCGCCGCGAGCCCCGCCTCGGGCAGGCGGGTGGCGGCGCGGGCGGCGTCGAGCATGGCGTGCCCGGCGGAGGGGCCCACGGTGTAGGTGTGCACGCCCGGGGTGCCGAGGCCCTCGTAGTCGGTGACGACCACGGCCCAGCCGCGCAGGGTGAGCTGCTGGATGAGGTTGGCCTCCATGGCGGTGCCGTACGGGAGGTTGTTGCTCGGCGCGCAGGAGTCGCCCATGCCGACGGTGCCGACGGCGTAGGTGACGAGGGGGCGCGGGCCGGTACGGCCGTCCTGCGGGACGATGACGGTGCCGGAGACGGTGTTCGGGGCGCCGTCGGCGGTGGTGGAGCGGTAGTGGATCTTCCAGGCCTTGGTGTTGGTGGGCTGGCCGGGGAGCGGGTGGAAGGCGGAGGGCGCCGCGGCGACGATGTCCCCTGGGGCTGAGGCCGGCGCCTCGGCGGCCCGGGCGGCGGGCATCCAGCCGGCGATGGCCAGGGCGGCCACGGTGGTGAGTGCGGTGCTGCGGATTCGCATGGGCGGCTCTCCCGATGAGGTCCGTGGGGGGGCAGGTGAGCCGAAGGTAGTGACCGACCGGTCGGCACGTCGCTGACCGCACAGCTCACCTTTCCTGACCGGGGGCACCAGCCACCGAATCCGGCGCCGGCGCGGCGCCGTTTGTACCCGCACCCGTGCACTCAGGCAGGCAAAATCAGCCCCTCCGGCGTTTGAGGAGCGGGGTACGGGGCGGAGCCCCGGATCTTGGCGGGGCCCCGGACGCCCCCTAGCCCGCCGCGGTGGAGCGGTACGCGCCCGGGGTCGTGCCCGTCCAGCGGCGGAACGCGCGGTGGAACGCCGTGTCCTCCGAGAAGCCGAGGCGGGCCGCGAGTTCCGCGATCGGCTCGCCGCTCTCCGCCAGGCCCGCGATGGCCGCGTCCCGCCGGACGTGGTCCTTCAGCTGCTGGAAGGACGTGCCCTCCTGCTGCAGCCGGCGCCGCAGCGTCGCCGGGGACACCGCCAGCCGCGCGGCGACCTCGCCGAGCGCCGGCAGCCGCGGGGAGCCGCGCAGGTGCTGCGTCAGGGTCCGGCGGACCTGTTCCGCGACCGTGGTCCCGTACTCCGGCCGGGAGAGGAGGTCGAAGGGGGCGCGGCGAAGCATCGCGTCGAGGGCGGCCTCGTCCCGTACGAGCGGCGCGGTCAGCCAGTGCGCGTCGAAGGCGGCGCCCGTGCGCTCCTCCCCGAAGCGGACCGGGCAGTCGAAGAGGAGGGCGTACTCGTCCTTGTGCGGCGGCGGGGGATAGGAGAACGCCGCGTACGCGAGCGGGATGCGCCGCCCGATCAGCCAGCTGCTCAGCCGGTGCCAGATCGCGAGCACGCACTCGGTGAGGAAGCGTTCCTCGTCCCGGGCGAAGTCGTTGCGGACGGTGAAACGCGCCTCCGCGCCCGACACCTCCAGCGCCAGCTCCGGCCCGCCCGGGAACAGCCCGTAGAAGGCGGCCGCCCGCTGCGTGGCCGCGCCCAGGTCCCGGCAGCCGAGCGAGGCGTGGCACATCATCGCGAAGGTGCCCGGGCGGCTCGGGACCGCGCCCAGGCCGAGGAACTCGTCCTGCGTGGTCCGGTACAGCGCCCGGAAGAGGCGGGCGAACTGCGCCGGGGTGATCCGCGCCCGGTCGTCGCCCAGCAGCAGCGGCGGGATCTGCGCCTCCTGGAGCAGCGGCACGATGTCGGTCCCGCTCCCGCGGACCCCCGCGAGCACGGCACGCACGTGGTGCACGGTGACCGTCCGCCTCCCCATGGGTCAGACGGTAGCCCTCCGGGCCGCCGCGCGATACGGCCCCGGCAGCGCCGGTTGAGCGCTGCGGCCAGCGCCCCTGACGCTTCCGGTCATGCCGCCGCCGCGCCCCGGCTGCCTAGCGTCGGGGAGTCACCGACTCCCGGGAGGGCATGCGATGGACGTCGACGCACGGCCGAGCACGCTGGCGCGGTTCACCCAGTGGACCGAGGAACGGTACGGGCCCGAGACCGCCCTCCGCTTCCGGGCGCCCGACGGCACCTGGCAGACCCGCACGTACGGGGAACTGGGCGCCGAGGTACGGGCCGTCGGGCGCGCGCTGCTCGGGCTGGGGGTCGCCGCCGGGGAGCGGGTGGCCGTCCTGGCCGAGACGCGGCCGCAGTGGACGTACACCCACTTCGGGGTGCTGGCGGCCGGCGCGGTCCTCGTGCCCGTGTATCCGTCGGCGGGCGAGGAGGAGCTGGCCTGGGTGCTCGCCGACTCGGAGGCGGTGGTCGCCGTCTGCGACGACGGGGCACAGGCCGCCCGGGTCGAGGCGCTGCGCGCCCGGCTGCCGGCCCTGCGGGCCGTGGTCCTGATGGACGAGGTGCCGGCACTGCCGCTCGCCCCCGAGGCCGACCTGAACGCCCGGACCGCGGCCGTCACCCCGGACGCGGACGCCTCGATCGTCTACACCTCCGGCACCACCGGCCTGCCGAAGGGCTGCCGCCTCACCCACGGCAACCTCGGCGCCATCCAGGACGCCACCCTCCCGCTGATCAAGGGCGGACCGGGCGACTCCACGTACCTCTACCTGCCGCTCGCGCACCTGCTGGCCCAGCTCATCCAGTTCACGACCCTGCTGGAGGGCGGCGAGCTCTGCTACTTCGGGGGCCGGATCGAGGACGTGCTCGCGGAGCTGGGGACCGTACGCCCCACCCATCTGCCGTCGGTGCCGCGGCTGTTCGAGAAGCTGCACGCGGTGGTGCTCTCGCTGGCCGAGGCCGGGGAGGGCGGCCGGGAGCGCCTGGAGGAGGCGGTACGGCTGGGCGTGCTGGCCGCGGAGGGGCGGCTGCCGGAATCCCTCCGGGCCGCGTACGAGGCGGCGGACAAGACGCTGTACTCCCTGGTCCGGGGCGCCTTCGGGGGCCGCCTGAAATGGGCGCTCACCGGCGGCGCCCCGATCGCCCCGGCGACCATGGACCTGCTGCGGGCGTGCGGGATCACGGTGTTCGAGGGCTACGGCATGACCGAGTCGGGAGGCGTCATCTCCCTCAACCACCCCGAGGCCCTCCGCTACGGGACGGTCGGCAAGCCCATCGACGGCTGCGAGGTGCGGATCGCGGAGGACGGAGAGGTCCTGGCCCGCGGCCCGATGGTCTTCCCCGGCTACCACGCGAACCCGGCCGCGACGGCCGAGACCCTCGACCCCGACGGCTGGCTGCACACGGGCGACCTGGGCGAGCTGGACGGCGACGGCTACCTCCGCATCACCGGCCGCAAGAAGGAACTCATCATCACCTCGGCGGGCAAGAACATCACCCCCACGGAGGTCGAGTTCGCCGTCCAGCGCTCCCGCTACGTCTCCCGCGCGGTCCTCATCGGCGACCGCCGCCCGCACCCGGTGGCCCTGATCACCCTGGACGCGGAGGAGATCACGGCCTGGGCGGAGCGGGAGGGCATCGACCTCGGCAAGGACCCGGCCGGACATCCGGCCGTCCGGGCCCTGGTCGAGACGGCGGTGGCGGAGGCGAACCAGACGGTCTCCCGCCCGGCCCGCATCCGCGCCTTCCGGATCCTGGACGAGGACTTCACCATCGCCGCGGGCACGCTGACCCCGACGCTGAAGCTACGGCGCAAGGCGGTCGCGGAACGGTACGCGGCGGAGATCGACGCGCTCTACGGCGCCGGTTGACCGCAGCTCAGCCGGTGATTCCGGCCAGGAACGCACTCCAGCTGGCGGACGCCACCGCCAGCTGGGGCCCGGCCGTCACCTTGGAGTCGCGGATGTGGATGGTGGTGGGGCAGGTGGCCACCTCGACGCAGTTGCCGCCCTCGCCGGTGCTGTAGGTCGACTTCCGCCAGTTGTACGCCACTTCGAGGCACTCGCCGCCTTCGCCGCCGCTGTAGCTGCTCTTGAACCAGGCCAGGTCGGCGGTGTTCATCGGAGTTCTCCTAGCGTTTTCTCGATCAAGGCGAGGGACTCGTCAGGCGCGAGCGCCTGTGCCCGGATGATCCCACAGCGCTCGGCCATGATGCGTACCTGATTGGGGTCGGTGATCAGATTGGGGCGTCCGTATGCTTCGTGGTAGGCAATCTGCTGACGGCCCTTCGGGTGGAGCAGCGTGAACGACCCCTCCATTACTGTGTGGGCGCCACGTTCAAACGGCACCACCTGGAGCTCCACCGTCCGCAACCGACCGATGTCCACGAAGCGTTGGAGCTGCTCGCGGTGTACAGCCGGGCCACCAACCTGCCGGTGCAGCAGGTTCTGGTCGAGGATGAAGCTGAACGTGGGGGACGGCCAGCGCTCGAAGATCTGCTGCCGTGACAGTCGGTCCTGCACTCGCTTCTCGATCGTCGCCTCATGCAGCAAAGGTCGACGCTGAGTGAACACTTCGCGGGCGTGCTGCTCCGTCTGCAAAAGCCCCGGTACCCCTTGGTGTGCGTACTGATGGATGGCCTCGGAAGCCGCCTCTGCCGTGGCGTAATCCCGAAACCAATCCGGATGCCGGGTCCGCACCTTCTTCAAGGCCTCCTTGACGTCCGGAATCGCCACCAGCAGCAGCCCCCGCGCCCCGAGGACCTTGTCCGCCCGTTCCAGCAGGTCCGGCTGCGGGGTCCGCACCCCGCGCTCAATCGCACCGATCAGGTCCTCGCTGACGTTGAGGCGGCCCGCCAGTTCCTTCTGCGAGAGTCCGGCGGCCTCCCGTAGCACCTTGATCTGTTTGCGCACGGTGTGGAAGAGGTGGGCCGTGCCGTCCACCTCCGCCGGACGCTCGGGTCGCTCCTCGCGGTCTGACAGGTCGTTCATACGGTGAACCGCCCTCGTCCGTACAAGCCGTACACGCACACGTCGGGAGCCCTACGGCGGATGACCGTCACGCCGGGACCACTGGAAAGCGTACGGCGGCGCGACCACGCTCGGTGAGGTGACGACCGAATTGAGTGACATGGCACTGGACTTCAGTCAGCGGTTCAGCTCGACGCCCCGGGGCGCCCGCCTCGCCCGCCGGCTGGCGCAGGCGCAGCTGGACCTCTGGGGGGTGCCGTACGGCTGTGAGCTCTCCGACGACGTCGTGCTCGTCGTCGCCGAGCTTGCGGCCAACGCCGTGCTGCACGGCCGCGTGGCCGGGCGGGACTTCGAGCTGCGGATGGCGTATGACGGTACGCGGGCGGTGCGCGTGATGGTGAGTGACACCTGCGGCGAGAAGGGGCCGCTGGAGGGGCCCGGGCCCGCCGTGCCGTGGGTCGCGGAGGACGGGCGCGGGCTGTCGGTCGTACGGGCGCTGGCGCGCGGCTGGGGCGTGACCCCGAGGGTGCCGGGGAAGACGGTCTGGGCCGAGGTGGTGGCTCCGGGCCGAGTGGGGTGAACGCCCCGACTTGACATTGACGCGGATCGCTCCTGTGACCCGGTGGGAGCGCGGCCTACGCTCGGCCCCATGTTGAGCCGACTGGCAGTGGGGCTGCTGAAACAGTTGGCGGCCGAGGGCGTGTCCCCCTGGCTGGCCGACGGGAGCGGGGTGGAACTCCTCGCCGGGTCGAGGCCCGATCCCGCGGGCGTGGACGCGGCGTTCTTCCAGGGCGCCGTGGCTCCCGCGGCCCCGGTTGCCTCGTCGGCGGACGTCCGCCGGTCCTGCGATGTGCTGCGGGGCGTCTTCCACGCGAGTGAAGGCGTCCACGGGCGGGTCTCGGTGCCGGTTGACCCCCGGTACGCCCACGACGCGGACGCCCTGGTGAGCGCAGCCCGTGCGGGGTGGAGCGAGGTGGGCCGGGCGAACGTCCTGATGCGCATTCCGGTGACCCGGGCCGGCCTCGTCGCCCTGGAGGAGTGCCTCGCGCTCGGCATCAGCGTGGACGCGGACCTGGTGTTCTCGGTCGAGCGGTACGAGGAGGTGCTCGACGCCGTTCTGCGGGGACTGGAGCGGGCGTTCAAGGCCGGGCTGCCGCTCACGGAGGTCATCGCCACGGCCTCGGTACCGGTGGGCCCGCTCGACGCGGAGGTGAACGCGCGCCTGGCGGCCTTACCCGTACGGGAGATGCGGGCGGCCGAGGCGCACGGTACGGCGAGCCTGGCGGTGGCCCGGCAGATCTACCGGGCGCGCGAGCAGCGGCTCGGCGGCAGCTGGTGGCGGGTCCTGCGGGCGGCGGGAGCCATGCCGCCCGGGCTGCTGTGGACCGCGGCGGGTCCCCGGCACGTGGGGGCGCTCATCGGATGGAACACCGCGCAGGCCGCCCCGCCCGAGGTGTTCGAAACGGCGGCCAGGGAGGTGGAGTTGAGGGGGGACACCCTGCTGAACGCGCACCGGGAGGGGCGGGGCGCGACGGACGCCCTGGAGGCGCTCGGGGTCCGCATGGCCGAGGTGGCCCAGGCGCTGGAGGCGGGCGAGCTCACCCGCCTCCAGCGGGACTGGATGCTCAGGACCTGAGCCGGGGGGCTCAGGACCTGAGCGTGTCCTCGCGCGTGTGGCGGAACCGCGCGCCGGTCAGGGCCAGCAGGGGAGCGGCCTTGACGACGGTCTCCTCGAACTCCGCGGCCGGGTCGGAGAGGGCGATGACCGCGCCGCCGACTCCGTAGCGGATCCGGTCCCCGGTGACGAGGGCCGTGCGGATCACGATGCTCAGATCGGCGGCGCCGGACAGCGAGAAGTAGCCGATGGCGCCGGAGTAGACCCCGCGGGGTCCGGCTTCGAGCCGGTCGATGATCTGCATCGTCCGTACCTTGGGCGCGCCTGTCATCGAACCGCCGGGGAAGGCGGAGCGTACGCACTCCACGGCGCTGCTGTCGGGCCGCAGCCGGGCCCGGACCGTGCTCACCAGCTGGTGCGCGCCGGCGTAGCTCTCCACGCGGAAGATGTCGTCGGCCTCCACGGAGCCCGGCACCGCGCAGCGGCCGAGGTCGTTGCGGACCAGGTCGACGATCATGAGGTTCTCGGCGCGGTCCTTCTCGTTGCTCATGAGGTCGGCGACCAGGGCGGCGTCCTCGGCGGCGGTGGCGCCGCGCGGCCGGGTGCCCTTGATGGGACGCGATTCGGCCAGGCCCTCGCCGTCGATGCGCAGGAACCGCTCGGGCGAGGAGCTCAGGACGGAGAGCTCGCCGAACTGGAGGAAGGCGCTGAAGGGCGCCGGGTGCGTGCGGCGCAGCCGCCGGTACCCCTCCCAGGGGTCGAGGGAGCCGCGGACCTCCGCCATGTTCGTGAGGCAGACCTCGTAGGTCTCGCCGGCGGCGATCAGTTCCTGGCAGTCGGCGATCAGCCCGAGGTAGGCCTCGCGTTCGTGGCGCAGCCGGATCTCGCCGAGGTGGTCGGGCGCCGGGGCCGGTGCAGGGGCCCGGAGGACCGGGCGGGCGAGGCGTGCGGCCATGTCGGCCAGCCGGCTGCGGGCGTCGGCCTCGGAGCCCGGGAGGTCTTCGTCCGCGAGCGCCAGGAGGTAGGCGGTGTCGGTGAGGTGGTCGATCACCAGGGCCCGGTCGGCGAAGACCATCACCGCGTCGGGGTCCTCGGAGCGGTGGGCGAGCTCGCCGCCGCACTCGGTCTTGAGCTCGTAGCCGAGGTAGCCGGTCCAGCCGAGCGCGAAGTCGAAGGGCAGGTCGGGGATGTCGGTGGCGATGCCGCGCAGGTCCTGGTCGATCCAGTCCAGGAAGGGGCCCGCCACGACCTCGGAGCCGGCGGCGGAGTCCACGGTGACGGTCCCCGTCCACACGTCGGCGCGGGCCACCCGGGCCAGCGGTCCCGAGGCGTCGCCCATCACCGAAAAGCGGCCCGTGGCGGTGTCCGTACGGCTGCTGTCGAGCCAGAACGCGTAGGGGCGGTCCCGGAAGACCCTCGCGTACGCGGTCTCGGCGTCGGCGGGGGCGGGGAGCTCCTCGACGAGCACCCGCAGGCGGCGCCGCGGGGCGGATGCGGGGGCGGCGGCAGGGGCAGGCGCAGGCGCAGGGCCAGGCACAGGCGCAGGGACCGTTCGGGCCGCGGCCGGCGCGACGGGCGTACGGCGGCGGGCCGCGGTCAAGCCGGCGAAGTTCGCGAGGAGTCGGACCCCGTGCTCGGCGCAGATCGACTCGGGGTGGAACTGCACGCCCCACAGCGGCCGGTCGCGGTGCTCCAGCCCCATCAGGATGCCGTCCGGCGTCCAGGCCGTGGGCCGCAGCGCGGGCGGAAGGCCGGTCACCGCGAGCGAGTGGTAGCGGACCACCTGCATCGGCGACGGGATCCCGTCGAACAGCCCCCGGCCGTCGTGCAGGACGGGCGAGGTGATGCCGTGGCAGGGCTCCGGCGCGCGGCCCACGGTGGCTCCGTGCAGCAGGCCGATCGCCTGGTGGCCCAGGCAGATCCCCAGCAGCGGCAGCGTGCCCCGCTCGATGACCTCGTGGCTGATGCCCAGGTCGGCGCGGCGCGCGGGGGTGCCGGGGCCGGGGGAGACGATCACGTTGTCGAAGTCCGCGAGGTGCCGGGAGCGCCAGGCGGGGTCATCGTTGCGGACGACCTCCGGCTCGCGGCCGTTCACCTCGGTGATCTGGTGGAAGAGGTTGTAGGTGAAGGAGTCGTAATTGTCGATCAGCAGCGTGCGCACGGTCGTTCCCCTTCACGCCGGCAGGATCTCGAGGAGCATGTGCTCCACGGTGTCGCTGCCGTACTCGCCCTCGCTGACGCGGTGGCTGCGCAGGGTGCGCAGCTCGCGTCCGCACTCCTGGGCGATCCGGTAGAGGGCGCGGACGTCACCGCGGTCGCTGAAGTGCAGCAGCGCCGAGCCGTTCGGGGTGAGCCAGCGGGGCGCCTGCTCCAGGTAGCGGCGGTGGGCCTGGTAGCCGGCGTCCACGTAGGCGCGCTCGTGGACGGACTTGTACTCGTAGGAGTCCGGCGCGAGGACGTAGTTGGAGCTCCAGAAGATGGTGTCGAAGCGCTCGTCCTCGCCGAGGCCGGAGAACAGGTCGCTGTGGACGGCGCGCAGGCGGTCGTGGACCCCGTGCCGTTCGGCGTTGGCCGCGGCGTTCTCCACCGCGCGCGGGCTGATGTCCGAGGCGACCACGCGCTCGCAGCCGGCCAGGGCGGCCATCACGGCCGTCACGCCGGAGCCGCAGCCGATTTCCAGGAACGACCCGGTGTGACGGGCCTTCTGCCCGTTCAGATCGAGGAAATCGAGAGCAATGCCGGTCGAGGGGGAGTAGAGGGGAGCGAACACCTCGTCCAGCAGATCCCACTCGCGTCCGCACATGGAGAAAACCTTCGGCCTGTCGGGCCGCGTCAACGACATGCGACTACGGTCAAGCGAGCGCTCGTAGCTCTGGAGCTGCGACATGGAACCCCCCATAAGCGATCCTGAACGGCACCCGTGTCGTGGTGCCAGGGATATCCGTATCGGCGGAACGAATGCCTCCAGAAGGTGGTCGTGCAACCACGTTGAGTGTGCAACGCGGTGGCCCAGTCACACTCCAACCCATCTGACCTGGACTTTTTACTTATGGACAATGTTGACCAACTGAGGGGCGCGGGATTACGTTCTGCGCAGGAATGTGCAAGGGGGGACTTTGCGCCGGGAGGGGACCGCGGGGATGCCGGAGACTCACGAGCCGCATGCGGACATAGCCGAGATGCTGGAGCTGCTGGCCCGAGAGGCGCCCGTGGAGGAGTTCGAGGACATCGTCCGAAAGGCGCGTAAAGCCGGAGTTCTCGACGAGGAACTCGCCCGTCTGATCCGGGCCAAGGACATCTCCCTCAACATCCGCAACCTCTTCGCGCGGCGCCAGCAGCGGGAAGCGGGACTGAGCGCCCTGGTCGACACGGCGCGGGACCTCACGCTCCCCTACAACCTGGACACCCTGCTCAAAGTCATCACCCGACGGACCCGGCTGCTCCTCGGGCTCGACATGTCCTGGGTGACCTTCCACGACTTCGACGAAGGCTGCTCCTACGTACGGGCCG
This sequence comes from Streptomyces sp. NPDC088762, assembly GCF_044750905.1. Classification (NCBI taxonomy): domain Bacteria; kingdom Bacillati; phylum Actinomycetota; class Actinomycetes; order Kitasatosporales; family Streptomycetaceae; genus Streptomyces; species Streptomyces sp. NPDC088762. Next base: position 174,070 of record NZ_JBIVKT010000013.1, on the reverse strand, counting down.
CCGACGGCCACACCTCGGCGATCACCGTCGGCTTCGGGGTCCCGATGAGCGGCGGCGTCGGCAGACAGGCGCGGCAGCGGGCGGCGCCCTTCTGGTCGGCCGACTACCTCCGGGACGACAGCTTCAAGCACTCCGACGTCATCGACAACGTCGTACGGGCCGAGGGACTGCACGCCATCATGGCGGTCCCGCTGCGCCACGGCGACGAGGACCTGGGCAACCTGTACGCGGCCGGCCGGCGGGTCCGGCACTTCGACCACGACGAGATCTCGCTCATGAGCTCGCTCGCCGACCTCGCGGCCGTCGCCATCGAGAAGACCCGGCTGCTGGACCGCGTCCGGGACGAGGTCGCGGACCTGGAGCTCGACACCTCCCGGGCCATGCACTCCTCCGCGGCCGCGCAGCGGCTGCGCGACACCCACAGCCGCCTGATCGAACTCGTCCTGGAGGGCGGCGGCCTGCACACCCTGGCCTCCGAGGCCGCCACCCTGCTCAGCGGCACCCTGCTGATCCGCGACCAGGCCGGCCGGGACCTGGAGTCCACCGGGGCCTTCCCCGACATGGACGAGAACGAGATCCGCGCGCTCTCCCTGGACGCCCAGGCCGAACGCCGGCCGGTCCGCTCCGGCGACGGCATCTGGGTGGCCCCGGCCGTGGCCGGCAAGGAGGCCCTCGGCACCCTGCTGCTCGCGCCGCACGCCCGGACCAACGACGAGGCCGTCGAGGACTCGGACACCGCCCACCGGATCCAGCTCCTCGCGCTGGTGTCCCAGGCGACGGCCGTGCTGCTGATGATGCAGCGCAGCGCGGCGGTGGCCGAGGGCCACGTCCGCGACGAACTGTTCAACAACCTCCTCAAGGGCGCGCCGCAGCCGGCGGCGAAGTTCGCCGAGCGCGCCCGGCGGCTCGGCGTCGACCTCGACGGCTCGCACGTCGTGGTCGTCGCCCGGCCCGAAGGCGGCTCGCTGGGCCGCGCCGTCATGTGGGCGTCCTCGTACGCCCACCGGCTGTGCGGGCTCAAGAGCGTCGACGAGGGCTGCATCATCCTGATGCTGCCCGGCACCGACCCCGGCGCGGCGGCGCGGGCGGTTTCGGAGGAACTGTCCGCCGCGCTCAACCACCCGGTGACGGTGGGCACGGCGGGACCGGTCACCGACCTGTCCCTCATCAGCCGCACCTACCAGGAGGCGCGCTGCTGCCTCGACGCCCTGACGGCCCTGGGCGGTTCGGGCGGCACCGCCTCGCCGCACGAGCTCGGCTTCCTGGGGCTGCTGCTGTCCGACACCCCCAACACCGGTGACTTCATCCACCACACCATCGGGCCGGTCCTGGACTACGACGCCAAGCAGCGCACCGAGCTCACCCGCACCCTGGAGGCGTACTTCGCCTCGGCGGGCAGCCCGACCCGCGCCGCCGAAAGCCTGCACGTGCACCCGAACACGGTCTCGCGCCGCCTGGAGCGGATCTCCGAACTGCTGGGCCCCGACTGGCTGGCCCCCGAGGAGGCCCTCCAGGTCCAACTGGCCCTCCAGATGCACCGCACCCGCAACGCCCTCCTGAAGGCCCCCCGGGACACACCGCGCTGGCCGAGTCGCTAATCCGGAGCCATCGGGGCATTGGGGACAGGGGAGTGCCTCCTCTGTCCGTTCTGCCACGAGAGCCGGGTGAAGCCGAGACGAATGGTGCGTCACATCTGCAGGGGGGACGGCAAGTCGTTTCCGAATACCTGATAGACAGTGGATATTCACGGCCCGACCGGCCGTATACCTTTGGACGGCTCCTGGGGGGATCGCCGCACTGTGAAGCCGCTTCACCGTCACCTCGTCAACACCTCGCGCAAGGTCCTGTGCACGGCCGCCCTCGCGGCCAGCCTGACCACCGCCGCGGTCGTGACCAACCCGTCGACCGCCGACGCGGGGGAGTCCGAACCGACCCCGGACAGCCCGCAGGCCGCCGACCGCGGTGATGCCCGGCTGGATCTGCCCGACACAGTCGCCGACCCGCCGGCCGCCGGGGCGACCGGCACGGACGCCGCCAGCGGGATACCGGGCACCGCCCTCGACGCCTACAAGCGTGCCGAGCTGTCGGTGGCCGCCGCGCTCCCCGGCTGCAAACTGCCCTGGCAGCTGCTCGCCGGCATCGGAAGGGTGGAGTCCGTACACGCCTCGGGCTACGGGCTCAAGGCCGACGGCTCCACCGAGAAGCCGATCCGGGGCCCCCGCCTCGACGGCAACGGCTTCGCCGAGATCCGCGACACCGACAAGGGCGAATGGGACGCGGACACCGAGTACGACCGTGCCATCGGCCCGCTCCAGTTCATCCCCTCCACCTGGCGGACCTGGGGTGCCGACGGCAACGGCGACGGCAAGCGGGACCCGAACAACATCTACGACGCGGCGCTGGGCGCGGGCCTCTACCTCTGCGCGGGCGACCGGGACCTGTCGGTCGCGGCCAAGCTCGACTCGGCGATCCTCAGCTACAACAACTCCCGCGAGTACGTGAACACCGTGCTCGGCTACATGCGGCAGTACCAGGCCGGCGGCGTCACCGAGGTGCCGAACCCGCCCGCGGGCAACTACCCGACCCAGCCGCCGGGCCACCTGCCGACCCCGCAGCCCCAGCGGCAGACCCCGAGGCCGACGCCGACTCCGACGCCGACCCCCAAGCCCACCCCGACGCCCACGCCCACCCCGACCCCGACCCCGACGCCGGCCGCGCATCTGGCCGAGCTGTCGCTGCTCGGCGGCTCCGGCCTCACGGCCGAAACGGGGGCGGACTTCGCCGAGGTCCCGAAGGTCAAGGCGGTGCTCAGCGACGGCAAGCCCGCCGCCGGGCAGGAGGTCGTCTTCACGGTCGAGGAGGACACCACCGGCGGCACCGGCTTCGGCCAGGCCGCGCAGAAGTCCGTGGCGGTCAAGGCGGGCGCCGACGGCACCGCGGCCGCGCCCGGCCTCAAGGCGGGTGCCCAGGCCGGCACCTTCACCCTGCGGGTCTCGGCGTACGACAAGAACGGCAGCTTCACGATGAAGCTCGCCGGCAAGGTCACCGCCAAGCCGGTCGCCGACAAGCTGGCCCGCCCGGACGGCGCCAAGCCGCTGGAGACGGTCGCCGGCCGGAGCATCACGGGCGTCGAGGTCCTCGCCACGGCAGGCGGCAAGGCCGTCTCCGGCACGGAGACCGTCGCCGAGCTGGTCGTGAAGGACAAGGACGGCGCGTGGGTCCCCGTGGACCCGGCGACCGCGAAGGGCCCGTACTTCAAGGACGAGACCGGCAAGAAGATCTTCAGTCTGCCGCTGCCCAAGACGGGTGCCGACGGCAAGATCGTCCTCCCGGAGCTCTTCACGGACGCGGACCTGCCCGCCGGCACCTACACCCTGCGCCTGACCACCCCGCAGAAGGTCACCCTGATGCTGGACCTCAAGATCACGGCCCCCGTGCCCCAGCCGGCTCCGGACCCCGCCAAGCCGTAGCCGAGAGCGGGGCAGCAGCCCCGGCCCCGCCCGCGGGAACCAGGAACGCAGCCGCCCCCCCGGCACCGTATCGACGGTGCCGGGGGGGGCGGCTGTGTTCCTCCGCCACCCCACCCGGGAGGGAAAAGGCAGGAGCCCTGCCGCTCTGCTCGCGCAGAGGGGACAGGGCTCCTTGGGTACTGCTATTCCAACCGCGATTAAGGTTGGCCCAGGCGATTAAGCCGGGGTGACGTTCTCCGCCTGCGGGCCCTTCGGACCCTGCGTGACGTCGAAGTTCACCGTCTGGTTCTCCTCGAGGGAGCGGAAGCCAGAGGCGTTGATCGCGGAGTAGTGGACGAAGACATCCGGGCCGCCGCCGTCCTGGGCGATGAAGCCGAAGCCCTTTTCAGCGTTGAACCACTTCACGGTTCCGGTAGCCATGAGCCCTCCTATGGGCCAAAGGGTCGCCCTGCTCCAGAACCTGCTAAGAAGTCTGAAAACTACAAAAGCCTGCGGGTCACATTCTCCGCAGGCCTCGTACTGCAAGGGAAACCAAACTGCAACTTGCGTCGAGCCTAGCACGCACCCTGCGGCCGAGACCAGAGGGAAAGATCACGTCACTCGGACGTTTGAGACCCGCCGGAAGGCTGACGGGGACCCGGGGGCTAGTCTCGCGATGTGGACGTCTATCGCAGCCGGCCCCGCGTCGGCCACATCCAGTTCCTGAACTGCCTGCCCCTCTACTGGGGCCTGGCCCGCACCGGCACGCTGCTGGATCTGGAGCTGACCAAGGACAGCCCCGAGAAGCTGAGCGAGAGCCTCGTCCAGGGTGACCTCGACATCGCCCCGATCACCCTCGTCGAATACCTCCGCAACGCCGACCAGCTCGTCGCCTTCCCCGACCTCGCCGTCGGCTGCGACGGGCCGGTGATGTCCTGCGTGATCGTCTCGCAGCTGCCGCTGGAGCGGCTCGACGGCGCCCGCGTCGCCCTCGGCTCGACCTCCCGCACGTCCGTACGCCTCGCCCAGCTGCTGCTTTCCGAGCGCTACGGGGTCCAGCCCGACTACTACACCTGCCCGCCCGACCTGGGCGTGATGATGCAGGAGGCGGACGCGGCCGTGCTGATCGGCGACGCCGCGCTGCGCGCCTCCCTCCACGACGCCCCCCGGCTCGGCCTGGCCGTGCACGACCTGGGGCAGATGTGGAAGGAGTGGACCGGGCTGCCGTTCGTCTTCGCCGTCTGGGCCGCCCGCAAGGACTACCTCGCCCGCGAACCCCGCGTCGTGCGCGAGGTGCACGAGGCCTTCCTCGCCTCCCGGGACCTCTCCCTCGAAGAGGTGACCAAGGTCGCCGAGCAGGCGGCCCGCTGGGAGGCCTTCGACGCGGAGCTGCTGGAGCGCTACTTCACGACGCTCGACTTCCGCTTCGGGCCGCAGCAGCTCGCCGGCGTAAGGGAATTCGCCCGGCGGACCGGAGCGACGACGGGTTATGCGCAGGACGTCGCCGTGCAGCTCCTGGAAGCGGTCCCCGCGGAGCGCTGAAAGGCCCGTTCCGTTTGCCGGGGATTTCCCGCCTTTCCGTATTCCGTTCGCCCGGCGCGGAATACCGAAAGGGCGGAGAGCGATCTCCCGGGCTTCCGGCCCGGCACGACCGCGCACCCCCTAAGGTGCTGCTTGACCGGACCGGACGAGCTCGGGGGATGGGGGACGCGATGCAGCCGCTCGAAGCCGGCGAACCGCGGACCATCGGCGCGTACCGGCTGCTCGGCCGGCTCGGCGCCGGTGGGATGGGCCGGGTCTACCTGGGGCGCAGCGCGGGCGGCCGGACGGTCGCCGTCAAGATCGTGCACCCGCACTTCGCGGCCGACGAGGAGTTCCGGGCCCGGTTCCGCCGCGAGGTCGAAGCAGCCCGCCGGGTGGGCGGCGAGTGGACCGCGCCCGTGCTCGACGCGGACCCGGAGGCTCCGGTGCCGTGGGTGGCCACCGGGTACGTGGCGGGCCCCTCCCTGGACCGGGCACTGGCCGCGCACGGCCCCCTGCCCGAGGTCTCCGTACGGGCCGTCGGCGCAGGTCTGGCGCGCGCCCTGGTGGCCGTGCACGGGCTGGGCCTCGTACACCGGGACGTGAAGCCGTCGAACGTGATGCTGACCCTCGACGGTCCCCGGCTGATCGACTTCGGGATCGCGCGGGCCACGGACGGCACCGCCTCGCTGACCTCCACCGGGGTCTCCGTCGGCTCGCCGGGCTACATGTCCCCCGAGCAGATCCTCGGCAAGGGGATCACCGGGGCGGCCGACGTGTTCTCGCTCGGGGCCGTGCTGGCCTTCGCCGCCACGGGCCGGCCGCCCTTCACCGGGGACAACTCGGCGACCCTCCTCTACAAGGTCGTCCACGAGCCGCCCGAGCTGGGCGCGGTCCCGGCCGGGGAGCTGCGCGAGCTGATCGAGGCCTGCCTGGCCAAGGCGGCCGCCGACCGCCCGGCGCCGCAGGCCGTCGCCGAGGCCCTCGGCGGCGCCCTGGGCGCGCCCGGCTGGCTGCCCGCACCCCTGGTCGAGGAGGCCAGCCGGGCGGCGGTGGCGCTGCTCGACCTGGACGCCGGCCCCGTCGAGGGGGCGCCCGCCGAGGCCCCTTCGGGGCCCGTGCCGTTCACGGCCGCCTCCTACGGGGGGCCAGCGGGGGCCGGCTTCGGATCGCCCGACTCCTCCTACGGGGGCCAGGGCCGGCCGGGGCCGTACGGCTCCTCCTTCGGCGCGGCCGCCGGTGGGTACGGAGCCCCGGGCGGGGGCGCCGACGGCGGCTCCTCCACGCCGGGCGGCCCGGGCTTCGGTGCGCCGGACCCCGCGTACGGGCCGGCCTCCGCGGCCGGCCGCACCGGGGGCCCGTACGGCCCCTACGGCTCACCCGCCGAGAACGCGGGCGCAGGCGTGCCCGGACCGCGTACCGCCTCCGACGGGCGGCAGGTCACCGTCAGCGCGGCCGGGCGCCGGTTCAGCTGCACCCTGGTGCTCGCCGCGGCGGCGGTGCTGGCCGCCGTCACCGGCGGGCTGTACGGGACGGGGCTGCTCCCCGGCCAGGGCGACGGGCACCGGGACACGGCCGAGGGCGGTCCGCGCACCTCCGCCTCGGCGCCGCAGCCGGGGGCCACCCCCGGGGCGTCCGAGGCCGCGCCGAGCGCATCGGGCGCGAGCACCGCGCCTCCCGCGGGCACCCGTACCGACGTACCCGAAGCCCTCGTCGGCACCTGGAAGGGCACGGTGACCACCGCCCGCCTCGGCGTCCCCACGGAGTTCGAGATCACCATCCGCAAGGGCAAGGTCGGCGAGGTCGTCGCCCGCGACAAGTCGGTCCTGGCCATCCTCGGCACCGACTGCAGCGGCGACTGGAAGCTCGCCTCCGCCACCGACCGCTCCCTCGTCCTCGACACCTCGGGCGGCCCCAACCCGGCCCCCGGCGTCTGTTCCAACGGGTCCGCCGACGAGCGCTTCACCCTCAACCCCAACGGGACGCTGCACTACAAGTCGGGCGACAACCCGGCCGGAAACCCCGAGGGAGACCTCACCCGCAGCCCGTGAAATCCCGCCCGACCCCCTGGCGTAGGCTGGATCGGTCCGGACCTTGACACACCGCCGAAGGGTGACGCACCGGTGACCGACCAGGCCGCTCTCCAGTCAGTCCTCGACCGCGCCGCCGCAGGAGGCCGGATCACCAAGGAAGAGGCGCTCGACCTCTACCGCCACGCACCCCTGCACGCCCTCGGCCAGGCCGCCGACGCGGTGCGCCGCCGCCGCTACGCCGGCACCGAGCACATCGCCACGTACATCATCGAGCGGAACATCAACTACACGAACGTGTGCGTCACGGCGTGCAAGTTCTGCGCCTTCTACGCGGCCCCCAAGGACACGAAGAAGGGCTGGTCCCGCGACCTCGACGACATCCTGCGCCGCTGCGCGGAGACCGTGGAGCTCGGCGGCACGCAGGTCATGTTCCAGGGCGGGCACCACCCGGACTACGGCGTCGAGTACTACGAGCACCACTTCTCCGCCATCAAGAAGGCGTTCCCGCAGCTGGTCATCCACTCCCTCGGCGCCTCCGAGGTCGAGCACATGGCCCGCATCTCGGGCGTCTCGGCGGAGGAGGCCATCAAGCGCATCCACGCGGCCGGTCTCGACTCCTTCGCCGGCGCCGGCGCCGAACTGCTGCCGGAGCGCCCGCGCAAGGCGATCGCCCCGCTCAAGGAGTCCGGGGAGCGCTGGCTGGAGATCATGGAGATCGCCCACAAGCTGGGCGTGGAGTCCACCTCCACCATGCTGATGGGCACAGGCGAGACCAACGCCGAGCGCATCGAGCACATCGCCATGATCCGGGACACGCAGGACCGTACGGGCGGCTTCCGCGCCTTCATCCCGTACACCTACCAGCCCGAGAACAACCACCTCAAGGGCCGCACCCAGGCGACGATCTTCGAGTACCTGCGCATGATCGCGATCGCGCGCCTCTTCCTCGACAACATCGCGCACATCCAGGGCTCCTGGCTGACCGTCGGCAAGGAAGCCGGCCAGCTCTCGCTGCACTACGGGGCGGACGACCTCGGCTCGATCATGCTGGAGGAGAACGTCGTCTCCTCGGCCGGTGCCAAGCACCGCTCCAACCGCCAGGAGATCATCGACCTCATCCGCAAGGCGGGCCGCACCCCGGCGCAGCGCGCGACCACCTACGAGCACCTGCTCGTGCACGACGACCCGGCGAACGACCCCGTCGACGACCGCGTGGTCTCGCACATCTCCTCCACCGCCATCGAGGGCGGCACCGCGCACCCCGAGCTGAAGCTCATCGCGACGAACTGATGCGCACGCTCCACACCGCCGAACTCCTCGTCCCGGGAGCGGGTTGCGAGCCGCTGCCGGACGGCGCGGTCCTGGTCGAGGGCGACCGGATCGCGGAGGCCGGCCCCTTCGCGGAACTCGCCGAGCGGCACCCGCACGCGCGGGCCCGCCGCTGGCCCGGGGTCCTCACCCCGGGGCTGCTGGTGCACGGCGGTGATGCCCTGCTGGAGCGGACGTACTACCCCGACGACCCGTACGAGGTCACCGAGCTCGGCGCCGACCCGATCAGCGGGGAGGCCGAGCTGGAGGCGCTGAAGATCACCGAGGCGCGGTGGGGCCACAGCGCCCGGCGGGGCACCCAGAAGCTCCTCGCCCGCGGCGTGGTGGCGGTCACCGGCCGCTTCACGGTCCCGGCGGTCCGCACGGCGGTGGTCCGCTCGGGCCTCACCGTCCTGCCCCCGGCGGCCTCGGCGCCGCCGCCCTCCCTGGACCCCTTCGCCGGGCGGGACGCGGCCGAGCAGGCCTTCTACGGGGTCCTGGAACCGGGCGCCCCGGCGCGCTTCGCGGTTTTCGCGGCGCAGGACGTGCAGGCGCTGCCGGCGCGGGGCGCGACCAGCTGCGTGGCCACCGTCATCGGGGGGCGGCTGCTGCACCGCCGCCGCTGACGGTGACGTCCTGGCGGGCGAGGGCGGCGAGCAGGCAGGCCTGGAGGCGGCTGATACCGCCCAGCTTGGCCCGTATGTTGACCACGTGGAACTTGACCGTGCTGACGGACAGTTGCAGCTCGGCGGCCAGTTCGGCGTTGGAGGCCCCGGTGGCCAGGCACAGGAACACCGCGGACTCCTGCTCGGTGAGCTGGGCCTGCTGCGGCACCTGCGCGTCGTAGGAGGGGAACCACGCGGGGATGCTGAAGCTGACGACGCGCACGGTTTCCACTCCTCGGCCCCCGGCCGGCCCATCCGGTGGGCCGGCTCTCCCGGTTAGGGGACGAGCGGACCGGACAGATAAGTTCCGTTCGCGTCGAACGGCCAGGCGTTCGCCTTGCAGCCGAGCAACCCCTTGATCTGCTGCATCATCGCGGGCGCGGGCTTGCCCGGGCCGGGGCAGGTCTCGTGGTCGCGGCCTATCTCGTGCCCGACCTCGTGGTTGACGATCAGCGCCCGGTACTCCTCCACCGGCCCGCTGAACTGCGGCGACCCCTCCTGCCAGCGCTTGAGGTTGACCACGACGGTGTGCCCCGCACGGCAGTTGGTCTCGCCGATCAGCTCGGGGGTGACCACCTCGCACAGGCGGTCGGTGGTCGTGGGCGTCGCGATCTTCACGGTGAAGTCCACCGGCTGGCCCGGTCCCGCGAGCTGGAAGGCGTACGCCGGGTCCCTGGTCCAGCCGCGCGGGTCCCCGAGAATCGCCTCGACGGCGTGGGCGGCGGAGTCCGGGTCCACCCCGCTGCCCTCCTCCACCTCGATCCGCCAGCGGCGCACGGTCCCCTTGCCCTGGGCGCTGCCGGAGGCGGCGGAGGCCTTGAAGGTGCCGGGCCCGGAGACCGGGACGGGTGCGGCGGGCGTCCCGGAGCCGCCGGGGGAGGGGGTGGGCGAGCCGTGGCCCGGCGGGGTGGGCGCGGCGGCCGAACGGGCCGGAGCGGGCGACCGCTTGCCGCCCTGGGGCGCGGCGTCGGAGCCCTCCGGGGGCCGCCCCTCCTGCGGCCGGTCCGGCTGGACCGCCGTCCGGCCGTCCGCGGCGGTGGCGGTCTCGTCCCCCGGCGCCAGCGCGTACGCGGTCGCCGAGACGGCGGCGAGCGCCACCGAGCCGAGGATGATCGTGCGCCGCAGCCGCTTGCGCCGCTCGGCCCGGCGCCGGGCGCGCGGACTGAGACGGGAGCGGCCGGTGGAATGGCCTGCCGGCATCGTGAGCCCTCTGTTCATGGCGGCCGCCACGGATCCGGCTGGTCAGGCGCGTGATCCGGCGGGTGACCGTCACCGGGCCGCACCCGCCCAGTCAACGCGGCCGGGCGCCCGTGAGGCAACTGTCCTTCGGGCCAGTACCTCGCCGCCGGTTCCTCGCCGCCGGGCCGGTACGCGGGGCCGGCGGGGCGGCCTGAGAGGATGGGCCCGTACTCCGCCAGACCTGCCAGATCCACCAGACCCGCCAGATCCACCGAATCCGCCAGATCCGGATCGCACACCGAGGGGCGAACGCCAGTGACCCGCGCTTCCCTGGACAAGCAGCCGCACGAAGTCGCCTCCATGTTCGACGGCGTCGCCGCGAACTACGACCTCACCAACGACGTGCTCTCCCTGGGCCAGGCCCGGCTCTGGCGCAAGGAGGTCGCCAAGGCGGTCGGCGCGCGCCCCGGACAGCACGTCCTCGACCTCGCCGCGGGGACCGCGACCTCCTCGCTGCCCTTCGCCGCCACCGGCGCGTACGTCGTCCCCTGCGACTTCTCCCTCGGCATGCTGCGGGAGGGCAAGCGCAAGCACCCCTGGCTGCCGCTGACGGCCGGTGACGCGACGAAGCTGCCCTTCAAGGACGACGTCTTCGACACCGTGACGATCTCCTTCGGGCTGCGCAACGTCCAGGACACCGACGCCGCCCTGCGCGAGCTGTACCGGGTGACCAAGCCCGGCGGCCAGGTCGTCATCTGCGAGTTCTCGCAGCCCACCTGGGCCCCCTTCCGGACCGTGTACACCGAGTACCTGATGCGGGCCCTGCCGCCCGTGGCCCGCGCGGTCTCCTCCAACCCCGACGCGTACGTGTACCTCGCCGAGTCCATCCGCGCGTGGCCGGACCAGCCCGCGCTGGCCGCGCTGCTCCAGAAGGCCGGCTGGGGCAAGGTTGCCTGGCGCAACCTGAGCGGCGGCATCGTGGCGCTGCACCGCGGCACGAAGCAGTAGCCCGAGGTGGACTACCAAACGCTGCTGGAGCAGGTCGCCGAGGACATCGCCCCGCTGATCGGAAGCGGCACGCCCGCCGAGTACATCCCGGCGCTCGCGTCCGTGGAACCGCGGCGGTTCGGGATGGCCCTCGCCGACCTCGACGGCAACGTCTTCGGGGTCGGGGACTGGCGGGTCCCCTTCTCCACCCAGTCCATCACCAAGGTCTTCGCGTTGGCGCTCGCGCTGGCGGAGGGCGGGAACAGCCTGTGGGAGCGGGTGGGGCGGGAGCCCTCCGGCAACCCGTTCAACTCCCTCGTACAGCTGGAGTACGAGAACGGCATCCCGCGCAATCCGTTCATCAACGCGGGGGCGCTCGTCGTCACCGACCGGCTCCAGACGCTGACGGGCGACGCGAGCAGCGAGGTGCTGCGGTTCCTGCGGGAGGAGAGCGGCAATCCGGACGTCGGCTTCGACGCCGAGGTCGCGGCCTCCGAGCACGAGCACGGCGACCGGAACGCCGCCGTCGCCCACTTCATGGCCTCGTACGGCAACATCGACAACCCGGTGCCGGCGCTGCTGGACCACTACTTCTGGCAGTGCTCGATCGAGATGAGCTGCGAGGACCTGGCGCGCGCGGCCCGTTTCCTGTCGCGGCACGGGCTGCGGGCGGACGGGTCGCGGCTGCTGACGCGGAGCGAGGCGAAGCAGATCAACGCGGTGATGCTGACGTGCGGGACGTACGACGCGGCGGGCGAATTCGCCTACCGCGTCGGCCTGCCGGGCAAGAGCGGGGTCGGCGGCGGCATCGTGGCGGTCGTCCCGGGCCAGTGCACCCTGGCGGTCTGGAGCCCCGGCCTGGACCCCCAGGGCAACTCGGTCGCTGGCGTGGCGGCCCTGGACCGCTTCACGACCCTGACGGGCCTGTCGGTGTTCTAGGGGGTGGGGGTTCCGGCAGGGGCGGGGGCGGGGGTTACGGTTCCCCGCGCGCGTGTACGGTTCCACGCGCGGGCGGGACTTCTCCCCCCTCGGGCCCCGTCCGCCGGACGGTGGCTGCCCACCCACCCCCTTGGCTGCGGGCCGGGACCCGGGTGGCGGGACCCCGGCGTACGGCGGTGGGGACCGGGGCGGGGCGGGAAGCGCGGACGTCGGCCGGACGGACACCGGAGCGTGCGGGGTGGCTTCGGGGGGCGGTAGCCGACGGTGCGGAACCAGTGAGGGTTTGGGGGTTTCCCGTCGCTCTCATCGTCTCTCCGGTTCGGGCCGGTCCCTCAAGGGCGCTCCCTGCGGTCGCGTCGCTTCGCGATGGCCTGCGGCCACCCTTGACCGACCGACCCGAACCGGAAAGTCGAAGAGCAACGGGAACCCCCCAAAAGAACGGTCCACGGGTCCCATGTCCTTCTACGGGCCCGCCAGCGATGCATTGGGCCCGCTCCGCCAAGTAAGCGAAGGCCCACCCGCAGGCCGGGCAGGGCCTGGGGCAGGGGCATCGGGCCCACCTCGGCCCGGCGGGAGCCATAGGAAGACATCTCCCGGGCCGGGGGCGGCTCTACCTGCACGAAACAGCGGCGAGAAGCCCCTCCGGTGCTCCCGGGCGCGTCAGATCGCTACGCGCTCCTCACGGCTTGGCGTCCGGCGCCCGTCTGGGGCTGGGCATAAGCCGCCATGGACCGCTACGTGGTTGAGGTGGCCTGGCGGCGATCAGGCCGCCTGGGTGGGACATAAGCCGCCCACGAAGGGTGGGTAGACGGGCTTCGCGTGCGCCTGCGGGCCCATCGGGTGGTCGGCAAGCGCCCTGAAGGAGCCTGACAGCGGATTCATCAACCTCACACTCCGCCAGGACGCTTGCCGCCCCTCACCCCATTACCAAATAGCCACAAACTACCTGCTGTCGCCGTCTTGGGGTTGCTTGGAGCGATCTTGGGCGGCTTATGTCCAGCCCCAGACGGCTGGCGGACGCCGTCGGCGAGGAACACGTAGCGATTTGTGGCGGCTTATGCCCAGCCCCAGGCGGGCGGCGGACGCCGTGGGCGAGGAGCGCGTAGCGATTTGACGCGTGCCCGGCTTCGGAGGGGCTTCTCGCCGCTGTTTCGTGCAGGTAGAGCCGCCCCCGGCCCGGGAGATGTCTTCCTATGGCTCCCGCCGGGCCGAGGTGGGCCCGATGCCCCTGCCCCAGGCCCTGCCCGGCCTGCGGGTGGGCCTTCGCTTACTTGGCGGAGCGGGCCCAATGCATCGCTGGCGGGCCCGTAGAAGGACGTGGGACCCGTGGACCGTTCTTTTGGGGGGGTTCCCGTTGCTCTTCGACTTTCCGGTTCGGGTCGGTCGGTCAAGGGTGGCCGCAGGCCATCGCGAAGCGACGCGACCGCAGGGAGCGCCCTTGAGGGACCGGCCCGAACCGGAGAGACGATGAGAGCGACGGGAAACCCCCAACCCTCACCGATTCCGAGTATTTGGGTCCCGCCCCCCGAAGCCACCCCGCACGGTCCGGTGTCCGTCCGGCCGGCTTCCACGCTTCCCGCACCGCCCCGGTCCCCACCGCCGTACGCCGGGGTCCCGCCACCCGGGTCCCGGCCCGCAGCCAAGGGGGCGGGTGGGCAGCCACCCTCAGGCGGCCGGAGCCCGAGGGGGAGAAGTCCCGCCCGCGCGTGGACCCCTACCCCCCCGCCCCCCCCGCCCCTCACCCCCGCGCGAGCGTCAGTTCGTAGCGGCGGCCGTGGCGGCGGCCGCCCGGGAGGGGGAAGCGGTCGGCCAGGGTCATGCCGAGTCGCTCCGCCACCGCGATCGAACGGGCATTGGCGTCGTCGATCATCGCCACCACCTCCGGGACCCCGGCCTCCCGGACCCGTTCGAGCGTGGCCAGCGCAGCGGCGTACGCGTAGCCCCGCCCCCACGCCGCCCGGCCCAGCCGCCACCCGATCTCGATCTCGCCGACCGGCCCCCACGCCTTCTCCCGGGGCCACGGCTGGGCGCCGGTGAAGCCGAGCACCGTGCCCTCCGCGTCCATCAGCGTCCACAGGCAGTAGCCGAGCTGCGCGTCGTGCATGCGCTGGCGGGCCGTTATCTCCTCGTACACGGACGGTTCGGCCGGGCCGCCGAGGAACTCCATGACCTCGGGGTCGTCGAAGACGCGGTGCCAGGCGCGCGCGTCCTCGTCGGTGGGCACGCGGAGCCGTACGACGGGAAGCGGCCGGGTCGGCGAGGTGGTCATCGGGGCAGCCCTTCGGATCGTGATCTCTCTCGCTGCATAGACTGCACATGTCCGGTGCCCTTGGGCACCCTTTATCGAGTTATCGAGCCCTCGGGAGAACCCGCCGTGACCGAGCCCCTCTCCGAACACTCCGCGGACGTGATCGTCGTCGGGGCCGGGCCCGCCGGCTCGACCACCGCGTACTACCTCGCCAAGGCCGGGCTGGACGTCCTGCTCCTGGAGAAGACGGCCTTCCCCCGCGAGAAGGTCTGCGGTGACGGCCTGACGCCCCGCGCCACCAAGCAGCTGGTGGCCATGGGCATCGACATCTCGGAAGAGGCCGGCTGGCTCCGGAACAAGGGCCTGCGCATCATCGGCGGCGGACAGCGGCTCCAGCTGGACTGGCCGGAACTCGCCTCCTACCCGGACTACGGACTCGTCCGCAAGCGCGACGACTTCGACGAGACCCTCGCCCGCCAGGCCCAGAAGGCCGGCGCCCGGCTCTACGAGCGCTGCAACGTGGGAGAGCCCGTACGCGACCCGCGGACCGGCCACATCACCGGCGTGCAGGCGAAGCTCGGCGAGGAGAAGACCCCGGTCACCTTCAGCGCCCCGCTCGTGGTCGCCGCCGACGGCAACTCCTCCCGGCTGTCCCTCGCGATGGGCCTGCACCGGCGCGAGGACCGCCCGATGGGCGTCGCCGTCCGCACGTACTTCACCTCGCCCCGCCACGACGACGACTACCTGGAGTCCTGGCTGGAGCTGTGGGACCGGCGCGGCCCCCAGGACCGGCTGCTGCCCGGCTACGGCTGGATCTTTGGCATGGGCGACGGCACCTCCAACGTCGGCCTCGGCATCCTCAACTCCTCCTCCGCCTTCAAGGAGCTGGACTGGCGCGAGGTCCTCAAGGCCTGGTGCGCGTCCATGCCGGAGGACTGGGGCTACACCCCCGAGAACATGACCCAGCCGATCCGCGGCGCGGCCCTGCCGATGGCCTTCAACCGGCAGCCGCACTACACCAAGGGCCTGCTGCTGGTGGGTGACGCGGGCGGCCTGGTCAACCCGTTCAACGGCGAGGGCATCGCCTACGCGATGGAGTCCGGCCAGATCGCCGCCGACGTCATCGTGCAGGCCCACGCCCGGGCCACCCCGGCACAGCGCGAACTGGCCCTGCACAACTACCCGAAGGTCCTCAAGGAGACCTACGGCGGCTACTACACGCTGGGCCGTGCCTTCGTGAAGCTGATCGGCAACCCGAAGGTCATGAAGATCGCCACCCAGCGCGGCCTGTCCCACCCGGTGCTGATGCGCTTCACGCTGAAGATGCTGGCCAACCTGACCGACCCGACGGGCGGCGACGCGATGGACCGCATCATCAACGGCCTGTCGAAGGTGGCTCCCCGAGCGTGACGGCTCAACGCCGGGCCGCGGACCGAGAGGCCGCGGCCCGGCGTACGGCGGATCGAGTCACGAGGCACCCGTGTCCGTCGAGGCCGGAGGACACCCCTGGTCCGCCGGGCGGGCGGGGGTGGGGGCTTCCCCGGGGCTGGTCGGTTCGGGGGCCGGGGTGTGGACCCTGCGCACGCAGCGCGTCATCAGGGCCAGACCGCACACCAGCAGTACCGCCGAGGCGGTCCAGCCGAGGCCCAGCGCGAGCGGGTGGCCCGGCTTCTGCCAGGGGCGGGCGGTGGTCAGCAGCCAGCCGCCGACCGACAGGAGGCACAGCCCGAGCGCGGCCGGAACGGCGGTCGAACCGCCGGTGCCGTGGTGCTCGTACGGCTCGGTGCTCACGGACCACCACCTCCAGGGCGGGCTGCGGTCTGACGGTCAGGCACGCAGCCGCTATCTTCGCAGGGCCTCGGCCGGTTCGACACGGGCTGCCCGCCAGGCGGGATGGAGCCCGGCCAGCAGCCCGGTGAGCAGGCCGGCGAGCGGGGCCGCGGCGACGGTGGCGGGATGGATCACCGGGGTCCAGTCGCGGGCGAGGGAGACGGCGACCACGGTCAACTCGCCCACGGAGGTGCCGACCAGGCCGCCGAGCGCGCCCAGCGTCGCGGACTCGGTGAGGAACTGGGCGGAGATGTGCCGGCCGCGTGCGCCCAGGGCCCGGCGCAGCCCGATTTCGGCGGTCCGCTCCAGCACCGCGACCAGGGTGGTGTTCGCGATCCCGACGGCGCCGATGACCAGGCAGATCCCGGCGAGGAGGAGGAACAGGGCGCTCAGGTCGGAGGTCACCCCGGAGCGGAGCGTCCGCGGATCGGGGGGCGGTACGGCCTTGAGGTACTCGGGGTGGTCGGGGCGCAGCGCGAGCGGGGCGAGGTCGGCGATCTGGCGGGCGGCGCCGAGCTCCGTGGCGATCAGCATGCTCGCGGCCCCCGGCGGGGGCGGCCCCCAGAGCTCCTCGGCGGTGGCCCGCGGCACGAGCACGGACAGCAGGTTCTCCGGCTTGCGCTCGACGTCGGCGATGATGCCGGCGACGGTGAAGGGCTCCTCGCCGATGTAGAGGGCGGGCCGAGTGGCCAGGGTGGTGATGCCGAGCCGCTCGGCGACGCCGCTGCCGATGAGCACCACGCGGCCACGGCTCCGCTCGGCGAAGTGGTCGTACAGCCGCCCCTCCTGGAGGGTGGGCACGAGCGCGGTGACGGCCCCGGGGGAGGCGGCGACGACGGTGATGCCGGTGGCGGCGTTGCCGCCGCCCGCGGGCAGGGCGCCGACCGTCGTCCTCGAGTCCAGCCGTACGGTCCACATGACCCCGGCGCTGCGGATGCCCGCGACCTCGCGCAGCCGCTGTTCGGCGTCGGCCGGGAAGCCGGGCCCGGCGAACTCGTTCTGCCGGCCGGCGATGTCCTCGACGGTCACCTCGGTGGCGGTGAGGACGTTGAACCGGCCGTCGATCTGCGAGGAGATGGTGGCGGTCAGGCCGAGGACGGCCACGAAACTGCCGACCCCGAGCACCGTCCCGAGCGCGGTGAGCACGGCCCGGCCGGGGCGGCGCAGCATGCCGGCGACGGCCTCGGCCACGGCGTCGCGCAGCGACAGGCGGGTGGGGTCCACCCTCATGCGGCCACCTCCTCGCGCAGCCGGCCGTCGTGGACGGTGAGGGTCCGGCGGCCCCGTGCGGCGACCCCGGGGTCGTGGGTGATCACCATGACGGTCATCCCCGCGGCGTGCAGTTCGTCCAGCAGGGCCAGTACGGAGGCGGCGTTCGCGGAGTCCAGGTTGCCGGTCGGCTCGTCGCACAGCAGCAGCGAGGGCCGGCCGACGAGGGCGCGCGCGATGGCCACGCGCTGGCGCTCGCCCCCGGAGAGGCGGCCGGGAACGGCGGTCTCCCGGTGGCCGAGGCCGACCTGTTCGAGGGCCGCGCGGGCCCGCGCGAGGCGCTCCGCGCGGGGGACCGAGGTGTAGAGCAGGGCGAGGGCGACGTTCTCCAGGGCGGAGCGGTGGGGCAGGAGGTGGAAGGACTGGAAGACGAAGCCGATGCGGCGGCCGCGCAGGGCGGTCCGGTCGCGGTCGGGGAGTCCGGCGGTGTCGATGCCGTCGAGGAGGTAGCGGCCGGAGGTGGGGGAGTCGAGGAGCCCGGCGACGTTCAGGAAGGTGGACTTCCCGGAGCCGGAGGGGCCGACGATGGTGACGAACTCGCCGCGCATGACGGTTAGTTCGCAGGGCTTGAGGGCCTCTACGGGGGGCGGCCCGGGATAGGTGAGCGCGACCCCGCGGAACTCCATGACGGGGGCGTCGGGGGGAGCGGGGACGGCGGGTCCGGGGCGGGGGCGGGGGCGGAGGCGGGGGAACGGGAGCCTCATCTGGCGGTCGCCTTGCCGCCGGTCGGCTTCTCGCCGGTCTCCTTCTCGCCGGTTGCCTTCCGGGCGGAGCCGATGACGACCCGGGTGCCGGCGGCGAGGGCGTCGGCCTGGACCGGCGTCACGGCCACGAAGCCGTCACCGCTGGTGCCGGTGCGCACCTCGATGCGCCGCTGCGTGCCGTCGCCGGCCACGGCGGTGACGACCGTACGGCCGTCCGCGCCGGCGGACACGGCGGTGACCGGGACGACCAGGGCCTCGCCGTCGGTGGAGGCGGATTCGATGGTCAGCCGTACGTCCTGCCCGGCGAACGCGGCGGGCAGCGGCTGGTCGGCGCGGACCACCATCCGGTAGCCGAGATCGGTGCCGCCGCCCTTGCCCTGGTTGCCGCCCTGGCCGCCGGCCCCCTGGGCGTGCGGGTCGGGCTGCTGTCCGGCCGGTGCGCCGGACGACCGCTCGGTGGCGACCAGCGCGACCTTCCCGCGGACGTCGGTGCCGGCGACCTCGGAGGAGACCGTCACCGCCATGCCGGCGCGCAGCAGCTGCCTCTTGTCGTCCTTGAGGTAGGCCTCGACGACGAGTTCCCCGGCGGACAGCGTGAGCACCGCCCCGGAGACCGGGCCGCCGACGCGGCCGCCGACCCCGCCGACCCGGGCGGGGAAGGCCCCGAGGAACACGGTCTCGGCGGCGGGCAGCATCGGCCCGTCGGCGGCCTCGGCCGCGGCCAGCCGGGCCCGCGCGTCGGCGAGCGCCTGGCGGGCGCGGGTGAGGGCCCGCCCGGAATCGCCGGAGCCACCGTCAGCGCCGCCGCCTCCGGCGGCCTTCCCGCCGTCGGCGGCCGGCCCGGGGGTGGGCTGCGCGCCGTCGGCGGCCGGACCGGCGCCCGGCTTGCCCCCGGCCGTCGCGCCGATGCCGGGTGAGGCGCTCGCGCCGCCCGACCCCGCGCCCGCGGCGATCCGGCCCGCGCCGGAGCCCTCGGCATCCTCGAGGGCCCATTCCGCCGACCGTACGGCTTCGCGCGCGGCCTTGAGGCCCTCCCCGCCGTCCGCCACCGCGGGCAGCGGGTCGTAGCCGAGGGCCCGGTAGCGGGCGGTGAGCGCGGCCTTGGTGCCGGGGCCGAAGAAGCCCCTGCGGTCGGAGCCGGTGCCGTGCCCGAGCTCCCGTAGGGCCTGCTGCACCTGCGCGACGTCGTCGCCGGTGGCACCCGGCTTCAGGTCCCGGTAGACCGGCAGGGTCCCCTTGAGGGCGAACACGGGCCGCCCGGACACCTCGGCCAGCAGCTGCCCGGCGGCGACCGCGTCCCCCGCCTTGAGTGGCAGCTTGGTCACGACGGGCGTCCCCGCGCCTTCACCGGAGCGGGGCTGCGGGGAGACCTCGACGCTCTGGTCGGCGACCACCGTCCCCCGCATCACCACGGTCTGCGCGAGCACCCGCCGCTCGACCTCCGCGGTCAGCGGCCCCTGCGCCGGCGGCCCGGTCTCCGCGGCCACCTGCGCGGGCGACTTCACCACCGCGGTGGCCAGCAGTCCCCCGAGCGCCATCAACGCGGCCCCACCGACCACCCCGAGCACCACCCGCCGCCCCCGCGCGAGCCCGCCGCCGTCCGCCCCGGCGGCCACCGGCTCCTCGGCGTCCCGTACGTCCTCCACGACGTCCCGCAGCTCACTCATCCGCCGAGCTCGCCGTCGGCGCGGCCCTTCGCCTGCCGGCACTTGCGGACCGCGTCGGTGTGCTTGGTCCTGAGCTCGGCCGCCTGCTCCGAGGTCACGGCACCGTCGGGATACGTGCCGGTCGCCGGATCGGGATCCGGGTACCAGGAGACGCCCTCGGCGCGCAGGCACCTGGCCTCCTCACGGGCGGCGGCCAGCACCCCGGGGTCGACCTCCCCGGGGGAGTCCTGCGGAGGAACCTTGTCCTTGCACGCCTCCTGGGCCGCGGGAAGGTTCTTGATCGCGGACGGCTCGTCCTTGTCCACGCGGGGCGCGCCGTAGTCGGTGCGGGTGAGCTTGACCCCGTGCTCCTTGAGGCAGTCGTAGTAGGCGATCTCCGCCGCGCTGGGCGGGGGACTGTCGCCGGCCTTGGGCTCGCCGTCGCCCGAACAGGCGGTGAGCGCGACGGAGGCGGCGAAGAACAGGGCGGTGGCGTGCTTGCGCATGCTGGCGCTTCCCTCGGTATGAGGATGGATGAGGGCGCCGCAGAGCGAGAGGGCGTGCGAACGCGAATCGTGATCCTAGAGAGTGATCCACGGAGGTTCAACCCCCGTCCCAATGAGCTGTTTTGACGAACCGTAGGCTGGAATCATTCCTCGTGGCGGATGTCGACTCGGCTTGAATTCCGCTTGACCCGAGGAGACAGAGGGCGGTGCTGTCTCTTTCCACGGTGGGGAATGTGCGAATGAACAGGAACCCAGGGCCGTGAATGCCTCGGCCGACTCCCGCCCGGGTCGTCCGAGCACCCTGCCTCACGCACTCCCGACCCCGGCCCCTTCGGCCGGGGCGAGTCCGCTCCCGGTCCGCTCAGCGGTCCCCTCGGCACTTCCGCAGAGCCTCCACGTGGTCGCGTTTGAGCGAGGCCCATTCCTCGAGCGTGTTCTTGGTCTGGTCGATCTCTGCAGTGATCGGGTCCGGGTCCGGATACCAGGAGACACCCTCGGCCCGGAGGCAGGCGGACTCCTTCCGTGCGGCGGCGAGCCGCTCGGCGCCGGCCTGCTGTGGCTTGGGGGGCGGCGGCTGCAGGGACGCGCAGGCCTTGTGAGCCTCTTCGTTCCACGGCTTGTCCTTGTTCTCGCGCGGTGCCCCGTAGTCCGTGTAGACGATCTCCACGCCCTGCTTCTTCAGGCAGTCGTAGTAGGCGATCTCCTCGGCGGTGGGCGGCGGGCTGTCGCTCGACCTGGGTTCGTTGTCACCGCCGCCGCATCCCGTCAGTGAAATGCACAGGAGAAGCATCGGGGCCAAATTCCGTACTTGCACGACGGGGTTCCCTTGTGGCGATGGAAGGCGATGGAAATGGAATGTGCGCATCCGCGTGAGGAGGAGGTGCGCCGCCAGATAGTAAGTAGGGGCAGCCGGTCGGTACAAGTTACCTGTCGGGAAACAGAAATGACTGTCCATCAGGTGAGAAAAATCATTGCTCCGGAACATGGAGGGACTGTTGGATCCCCGCCAGGCGGAAAAGCGCGATCTCCCCCACCCGTCCCCACATCCGGATTTTCACCTGAAGAGCGAGGTAAGCGCGATGGACAAGGCAATGCGCAAGCTTGCGGCGAGCAGTGTCGCCGCGGTTTCGGTGGCCGCCATTCTGCTGGGTACCGCGGGTCCGGCGGCTGCCTGGGCGAGGGACGGGTCACTGGAGAACCAGGAGTTCGGCCTCTTCTACTGGCGGGGTCAGTCCGGTTGCGTCTTCGACCTGGTGACCAACGACCTGAACTTCTCCGATGACAAGTACCAGGGATCCTGCTCGGCCAGCGGGACCTGGATCAACGACACCACGGAGTCCTACTGGAACCGGGACGTCTACGCCTGGAAGGTCGGCACGGACAAGGACCTGGGCGGCAACGTCGGAGAGATCCCGTCGGCCTACTGGGGCGACGCCTCGGACGCCTTCAGGAACAAGATCAGCTCTGCCAAGTACACCCTCCACCCGTAAATCCGGAAGAAGGAGTTCCACGCGATGCGTACCCCCTGCCTCCGGTCCGCCGGCGCGGCCGCCGTCCTGGTGACGGCCGTCTTCCTGGCCGGCTGCTCGGGTGCCGGCGGCGCCGGGGGCGGGGAGCCGGAGCTCGGGCCCGTCGAGGTCGATCCGCAGACGGCCACGCTGTCCCTTCCCATGGACGCGTACACGGACACCGAGGCCGAGCGGATCCGGATGGGCCAGGTCCAGCAGGCGCTGATCTCGCGATGCATGGCCCGGTACGGGTTCGGCTACGAGGGGGTGAAGTCGGCCGAGGCGCGTGGCGGCGGGACCGAGGACCGGCACCGGTACCTCTTCGGGCTGGCCGACCCGGTGTATGCCGCCGCCCACGGATACGACAAGTCTGCCGGTGAGGGAACACCCCCCAAGCCGCCGGCCCCGCAGCTGAGCGACAGCGCCTACGTCGTCATGAACGGTGAGCAGCCGGGCGTACGGGGCGGGAAGATCCCCGACGCGAAGTCCGAGGAGGAAGCCGCGCAGGTGGACAGCGGCCTGACGGCGGCCGGGCAGAAGGTGCCGGCCGGCGGATGCGCGCGAGAGGCGTACCGGAAGCTGTACGCCCCGACCAAGGACAGCGTGGACCTGCTCTTCACGTTCGGGCTGGCCTCGGAGGCGCACGACCGGTCCAAGCAGGACTCACGGGTCGTCAAGGTGCTCGAGAAATGGTCGGCTTGCATGGACAAATCCGGATACAGCGGGATCGATACGCCGTACGACGTCGTCGAGAAGCTGGGCCTGGAGGGCGACAAGGGCGGCCCCAAGGCCGTCACCGTGGCCAAGGCCGATGTCGCGTGCAAGCGCGAGGTGAACCTCGTCGGGGTCTGGGCCGCCGTGGAGAAGGCGTACCAGGAGCGGCTCGTGGAGGAGCACGCGCAGACGCTCGCGCTGTACAAGGCGCAGCGCGAGGCCCGCTTCAAGCTGGCGGCCTCCCTGGGCTGAGGCGGCCGCGTGCACGCCGAAGGGCCGGTACTCCGCCCCCGAGCGGGGGAGTACCGGCCCTTCGTGGCGCCCGAGGGCGCGCGGACGGCTCAGAGGACGCGGACGGCGCCCGTCGGCCTGTCGTAGCTGAGGCTGCGCTCGACGATGCCCGTGCTGGGGTTCTGCGCGCCGACGAACTTGCCGCCGCCGACGTAGATGGCGACGTGGTACGCGCTGCCGCGGGAGCCCCAGTACAGGATGTCGCCCGGCTGCAGGGCGCTGAGGGAGACCGAGGTGCCGGAGGACGACTGCGCCTGGGACATGCGCGGCAGGGAGATGCCGGCCTGGCGGTACGCGGCCTGGACGAGGCCGGAGCAGTCGAACGAGGACGGGCCGGTGCCGCCCATGACGTACGCCTTGCCGACCTGCGCGCGGGCGAAGTTCACGATGGCCGCGGCGGAGCCGGTGGCCGGGGCGGCCACGGAGGCGCCGGAGCCGTCGCTGGAAGTGGCGCCGGAGGACTTGGTGGACAGCGAGGCGCGGGCGCTGGAGCGGTTGGCGCGCTCGGCCTCGGCCTGGCGGTCCGCCTCCTCCTGGGCCTTCTTCTCGGCGTCGGCCTTCTGCTGGGCCTCTTCCTTGGCCTTCTTCGCCTCGGCGGCGGCGCCGGTACGGGCGCTCTCCTCCTGGGCGGTCAGTTCGCCCTCGACCGCGGCCGCGCGGGTGTTCTCGGCGGCGGTGGTGACGGCGGAGGAGACCTCGGCGGCCAGGTCCAGGTTGAGGACCGGCATTTCGAGCGTCGTCTCGGCCACGGGCTCGGCGGACGGGGACGCGCTCGCGGTGCCGGCCATGGCGAGGGTGCTGAGGACGCCACCGGCAACTCCGGCGCGGACCGCGAGCTTCGAGGCGCTGCGGCGGGGCTTCCGGTGGCTGGGTATGTGAGCGGTGTGGGACATAGGGACAACCGCTATCAGGGCGTTGCCGTGTCCTTCAAGAAACGTGGTCTGCGCCACAGTTGTGCGCGAAGGCCGCGAACCGGGCGCGTCGCGCTCCTTATTGACGCCGTAACGGGCTAAACGGACACGCCTTCACAAGCCTGTGATCATGGGGTTTCAGCAATAAGTCCCAATTGATCCGCGGCCTACCATCCCTCCGCACAGATGGCCAAGCCCTCTTTCGGCGGCGCGAATCGGGAGTGGCGCAGGTCACAGGAGAGTCACGCTGTGCGGGCGCTGTGCCCCGGTCGTGACCTTGCTGTGAACCGACGGCCCGCATTCGTGAACGGATGCACACGGATGACGGGCCCGCGACCCCTCCGCGCACCCCGTGTCCACCTCCGTACGCGGCGGCTCCCCCGACCGGGCGACGCCGATCCCTTTATCATTCCCGCGCCCACCGGGCCAATTTGCCTGCAAGGGCCATGGTTTGGTAGGGCGGCACCCCTTCCACCTGCGGTAACGGGGTCGGATGTCACCTTTGGTGATCATGTGGATGCTTCACGTATGAAGATCACCACTCATCGGACTTCATGATCGTTCGTCAGGTGGTGGAGATCACAAACTCGGTGTTGCAACCCGTGTCGCAGATCACAGAGCGCCGGGCATAAGATGCGCAGCAGTCCGGCTTGTGAACTGCCTCACATGCAAGCGCTCGATCATCCCGATCACGGCGCGATCTTCGGGGCGGGGCATGCGGTGCCGGCGGCGGTCCAACGGTCAAGGACGACTGGAAGGAGCGAGGAGCGTGAATGCGTACGCGCCCATCCTCGTGCTCGGCGCCCTCGGCGCAGGGTTTGCGATCTTCTCCGTGGTCATGGCCACGCTGATCGGTCCAAAACGGTACAACCGGGCGAAGCTTGAGGCATACGAGTGCGGCATCGAGCCCACTCCGGTCCCGGCCGGCGGCGGCCGCTTCCCCATCAAGTACTACCTGACGGCGATGCTCTTCATCGTCTTCGACATCGAGGTTGTCTTCCTCTACCCCTGGGCCGTCACCTTCGACTCCCTGGGGATCTTCGGGCTCGTCGAGATGCTGCTCTTCGTGCTCACCGTCTTCGTCGCCTACGCCTACGTGTGGCGCCGCGGCGGCCTGGAATGGGACTGAGGGGCTGAATTTCCCATGGGACTGGAAGAGAAGCTGCCGAGCGGCTTTCTGCTGACCACCGTCGAACAGGCCGCGGGCTGGGTGCGCAAGTCATCCGTCTTCCCCGCGACCTTCGGCCTCGCCTGCTGCGCCATCGAGATGATGACCACCGGAGCGGGCCGGTACGACCTGGCCCGCTTCGGCATGGAGGTCTTCCGCGGCTCTCCGCGCCAGGCCGACCTGATGATCGTGGCGGGCCGCGTCAGCCAGAAGATGGCGCCGGTGCTGCGGCAGGTGTACGACCAGATGCCCGCTCCCAAATGGGTCATTTCCATGGGGGTTTGCGCATCTTCGGGCGGAATGTTCAACAATTACGCGATCGTCCAGGGCGTCGACCACATCGTCCCGGTGGACATCTACCTCCCCGGCTGCCCGCCCCGCCCCGAGATGCTGATGGACGCGATCCTCAAGCTCCACCAGAAGATCCAGGGCGGCAAGCTCGGCGTGAACCGGGAAGAGGCGGCCCGTGAGGCGGAGGAGGCGGCCCTCAAGGCACTCCCCACCATCGAGATGAAGGGGCTGCTCCGGTGAGCGAGACCCAAGAGCCGCAGAACGGCAACAACGTCCCCGCCCCCCGCGCGACCGGCCCCGAGGTCATCGGCGTCCGCAAGGGCATGTTCGGCGCCGCCAACGGCGGCGACACCAGCGGCTACGGCGGCCTGGTCCGCACCGTCGCCCTGCCCGGCGCGACCAGCCGCCCGTACGGCTCCTACTTCGACGAGGTCGTCGACGAGCTCGAAGGCGCCCTGGAGGAGCAGGACCTGGTCCCCGAGAACGCGATCGAGAAGGTCGTCGTCGACCGGGCGGAGCTGACCCTCCACATCGCCCGCGAGCACCTCCCCCTCGTCGCGAAGACCCTGCGCGACGACCCGGCCCTGCGCTTCGAGCTCTGCACCGGCGTCAGCGGGGTCCACTTCCCCGAGGACAAGGGCCGCGAGCTGCACGCCGTCTACCACCTGCGCTCGCTCACCCACGGCCGGATCGTGCGGCTGGAGGTGTCCGTACCGGACCGCGACCCGCACGTCCCCTCGCTCGTCTCCGTCTACCCGACCAACGACTGGCACGAGCGCGAGACGTACGACTTCTTCGGCCTCGTCTTCGACGGGCACCCCGCCCTCACCCGGATCATGATGCCGGACGACTGGCAGGGCTTCCCGCAGCGCAAGGACTACCCGCTCGGCGGCATCCCCGTCGAGTACAAGGGCGCCCAGATCCCGGCTCCCGACCAGCGGAGGTCGTACAGCTGATGTCCACGAACCACACCTCCCCCGCCTCCTCCCGGGAGACCACCGAAGGCACCGTCTACACCGTCACCGGCGGCGACTGGGACGAGGTCGTCCAGTCCGCGGCCAAGGCGGATGACGAGCGCATCGTCGTCAACATGGGCCCCCAGCACCCGTCCACCCACGGCGTGCTCCGCCTGATCCTGGAGATCGACGGCGAAACGGTCACCGAGGCCCGCTGCGGCATCGGCTACCTCCACACCGGTATCGAGAAGAACCTCGAATACCGGAACTGGACGCAGGGCACCACCTTCGTCACGCGCATGGACTACCTGACGCCGTTCTTCAACGAGACGGCGTACTGCCTCGGCGTCGAGAAGCTCCTCGGCATCACCGACCAGATCCCGGACCGCGCCACCGTCATCCGCGTCCTGCTGATGGAGCTGAACCGGCTCTCCTCCCACCTGGTGTGCATCGCCACCGGCGGCATGGAGCTGGGCGCGACCACGATCATGATCTACGGCTTCCGTGACCGCGAGCTGATCCTCGACATCTTCGAGCTGATCACCGGCCTGCGCATGAACCACGCGTTCGTCCGCCCCGGCGGCCTCGCGCAGGACCTGCCCCCGGGCGCCGTCGACCAGCTGCGCGACTTCGTGAAGACCATGAAGAAGAACCTGCCGGAATACGACAAGCTCGCCACCGGCAACCCCATCTTCAAGGCCCGCATGCAGGACGTCGGCTACCTCGACCTCACCGGCTGCATGGCGCTCGGCGCCACCGGCCCGATCCTGCGCTCCGCCGGCCTGCCGCACGACCTGCGCAAGTCGGACCCGTACTGCGGCTACGAGACCTACGAGTTCGACGTGCCGACCACCGACACCTGCGACTCCTACGGGCGGTTCCTGATCCGCCTGGAGGAGATGCGCCAGTCGCTGCGGATCGTCGAGCAGTGCCTGGAGCGGCTGGAGCCGGGCCCGGTGATGGTCGCCGACAAGAAGATCGCCTGGCCGGCGCAGCTGGCGATGGGCCCGGACGGCCTCGGCAACTCCCTCGACCACATCAGGAAGATCATGGGCACCTCCATGGAGGCCCTCATCCACCACTTCAAGCTGGTGACCGAGGGCTTCCGGGTACCGGCCGGGCAGGCCTACGCGGCGGTCGAGTCACCCAAGGGCGAGCTCGGCGTCCACGTCGTCTCCGACGGCGGAACCCGCCCCTACCGGGTCCACTTCCGCGACCCGTCCTTCACCAACCTGCAGGCCATGGCCGCGATGTGCGAGGGCGGCCAGGTCGCCGACGTCATCGTCGCCGTCGCCTCCATCGACCCCGTGATGGGAGGCGTCGACCGATGACCGACATCTCATTGGGCATGCCGCAGCTTCCCGCCCCCGACTTCCCGGCCGACGTGCGCGAGCGGCTCGAAGCGGACGCGAAGGAAGTCATCGCCCGCTACCCCGACAGCCGCAGCGCGCTGCTGCCGCTGCTGCACCTGTGTCAGTCCGAGGAAGGCTACGTCTCGCGCACCGGCATCCGCTTCTGCGCCGAGGTGCTGGGCCTGACCACGGCCGAGGTCACGGCGGTCGCGACCTTCTACACGATGTACCGGCGCAAGCCCTCGGGCGACTACCAGGTCGGCGTCTGTACGAACACGCTGTGCGCGGTCATGGGCGGCGACGCCATCTTCGAGGAGCTCAAGGAGCACCTCGGGGTCGGCAACAACGAGACCACCCCCGACGGCAAGGTCACCCTCGAGCACATCGAGTGCAACGCGGCCTGCGACTTCGCGCCCGTGGTGATGGTGAACTGGGAGTTCTTCGACAACCAGACTCCCGAGTCCGCCAAGGCCATGGTGGACGACCTGCTGGCCGGCCGCCCCGTCGAGCCGACCCGCGGCGCGCCGCTGTGCACGTACAAGGAGACCGCCCGGATCCTGGCCGGTTTCCCCGACGAGCGCGAGGGCGCGGTCGAGGCGAGCGGCGGCGCGGGCCCCGCCTCCCTGATCGGGCTGCGCATCGCCCGTGGCGAGTCCCCGCGTACCCCGATCGTCCACCCGCGCGGCGAGACCAGCACCGAGGGAGGGGAGTGATGTCCGTGTCCACGGAACTGAGCAAGAACGGCACGAGCCCGGAGAAGCTCCTCGCCCCTGTCCTGTCGGCGTTCTGGGACGAGCCCGAGTCCTGGACGCTGGAGACCTACCGGCGCCACGAGGGCTACGAGGGCCTGCGCAAGGCCCTCGCGATGACCCCCGACGACCTCATCGCCTACGTGAAGGACTCGGGTCTGCGCGGGCGCGGTGGCGCGGGCTTCCCCACCGGAATGAAGTGGCAGTTCATCCCGCAGGGCGACGGAAAGCCGCACTACCTCGTCGTGAACGCGGACGAGTCGGAACCGGGAACCTGCAAGGACATCCCCCTTCTCTTCGCCAACCCGCACTCCCTCATCGAGGGAATGATCATTGCCTGCTACGCGATCCGGTCGGAGCACGCCTTCATCTACCTGCGCGGCGAGGTCGTACCGGTACTGCGGCGCCTGCACGAGGCGGTGCGCGAGGCGTACGAGGCCGGTTACCTCGGGGAGAACATTCTCGGGAGCGGACTGAAGCTCGACATCACAGTGCACGCGGGAGCGGGCGCGTACATCTGCGGCGAGGAGACGGCACTCCTCGACTCCCTCGAAGGCCGGCGCGGTCAGCCCCGGCTGCGTCCCCCCTTCCCTGCCGTCGAGGGGCTCTACGCGTGCCCCACTGTCGTGAACAACGTCGAGTCCATCGCGTCGGTTCCCGCGATCCTGAACAAGGGCAAGGACTGGTTCAAGGCGATGGGGACCGAGAAGTCCCCCGGCTTCACGCTGTATTCGCTCTCCGGGCACGTCGCCGGCCCCGGCCAGTACGAGGCCCCGCTCGGCATCACCCTGCGCCAGCTGCTCGACATGAGCGGCGGGATGCGCCCCGGGCACCGGCTGAAGTTCTGGACCCCGGGCGGCTCCTCCACCCCCATGTTCACCGACGAGCACCTGGACGTCCCGCTCGACTACGAGGGCGTGGGCGCCGCCGGCTCGATGCTCGGCACCAAGGCCCTCCAGTGCTTCGACGAGACCACCTGCGTGGTGCGCGCGGTGACCCGGTGGACCGAGTTCTACGCCCACGAGTCCTGCGGCAAGTGCACGCCCTGCCGCGAAGGCACGTACTGGCTCGTCCAGCTGCTCCGCGACATCGAGGCAGGCAAGGGCGTCATGTCCGACCTCGACAAGCTGAACGACATCGCCGACAACATCAACGGCAAGTCCTTCTGCGCGCTCGGCGACGGCGCCGCCAGCCCGATCTTCTCCTCGCTCAAGTACTTCCGCGAGGAGTACGAGCAGCACATCACCGGGAAGGGCTGCCCCTTCGACCCCAAGAAGTCGACCCTCTGGGCTGACACGGAGGTGACCGCATGACCGTCGCCACGAACGCTCCCGCCGGTGGCGGTGAAGCGGCCGTTCCACCGGAGGATCTGGTGGCCCTGACCATCGACGGCATCGAGCTGTCGGTCCCCAAGGGCACCCTCGTCATCCGGGCCGCCGAACAGCTCGGCATCGAGATCCCCCGGTTCTGCGACCATCCCCTCCTCCCCCCGGCCGGTGCCTGCCGCCAGTGCATCGTCGAGGTCGAGGGCCAGCGCAAGCCGATGGCCTCCTGCACGATCACCTGCACCGACGGCATGGTCGTCAAGACGCAGCTGACCTCCGAGGTCGCCGACAAGGCCCAGCGCGGGGTGATGGAGCTGCTGCTCATCAACCACCCGCTGGACTGCCCGGTCTGCGACAAGGGCGGCGAATGCCCGCTGCAGAACCAGGCCATGTCGCACGGCAACGCCGAATCGCGTTTCGAGGGCAAGAAGCGCACCTACGAGAAGCCGGTCCCGATCTCCACCCAGGTGCTGCTGGACCGCGAGCGGTGCGTGCTCTGCGCCCGCTGCACCCGCTTCTCCAACGAGATCGCCGGCGACCCGATGATCGAGCTGCTGGAGCGCGGCGCGCTCCAGCAGGTCGGCACCGGCGAGGGCGACCCCTTCGAGTCGTACTTCTCCGGCAACACCATCCAGATCTGCCCCGTCGGCGCCCTGACCTCGGCCGCCTACCGGTTCCGCTCCCGCCCCTTCGACCTCGTCTCCTCCCCGAGCGTGTGCGAGCACTGCGCGGGCGGCTGCGCGACCCGGACCGACCACCGCCGCGGCAAGGTGCTGCGCCGGCTGGCCGCCGAGGACCCGGAGGTCAACGAGGAGTGGGTCTGCGACAAGGGCCGCTTCGGGTTCCGTTACGCCCAGCAGCGGGACCGGCTCACCACCCCGCTGGTTCGCAACGCCGCCGGAGTCCTGGAGCCCGCGAGCTGGCCCGAGGCCCTGGAGGCCGCCGCGAACGGGCTGACCGCCGCGCGGGGCCGGGCCGGGGTGCTGACCGGCGGGCGTCTCACCGTCGAGGACGCGTACGCGTACGCCAAGTTCGCCCGCGTGGTGCTCGACACCAACGACATCGACTTCCGGGCCCGGGTGCACAGCGCGGAGGAGGCCGACTTCCTGGCCGCCACCGTGGCCGGCACCGGCAAGGACCTCGACGGTACGGGCGTCACCCACGCCTCGCTGGAGGCGGCGCCCGCGGTGCTGCTCGCCGGCATCGAGGCGGAGGAGGAGGCCCCCGGGGTCTTCCTGCGGCTGCGCAAGGCCCACCGCAAGCACAAGCAGCGGACCTTCGCCCTCGCGCCCTTCGCCACCCGCGGCCTGGAGAAGGCGGGCGGCACCCTGCTGGCCGCCGCCCCCGGCACCGAGCCCGACTGGCTGGACGCCCTGGCGTCCCGTACCGGACTGGAGGCGGGCGGCGCCGAAGCCGCCGAGGCGCTGCGCGCGCCCGGCGCGGTCATCGTCGTCGGGGAGCGGCTCGCCGGAGTGCCGGGCGCGCTGACCGCCGCCGTACGGGCCGCCGCCGCGACCGGCGCGAAGCTGGTGTGGATCCCGCGCCGGGCCGGGGAGCGGGCCGCCGTCGAAGCGGGCGCGCTGCCGTCCCTGCTGCCGGGCGGCCGCCCGGCCACCGACCCGCGGGCCCGTGACGAGGTCGCGACCGCCTGGGGCCTGGACGAACTCCCGCACCGCTACGGCCGCGACACCGGCCAGATCGTCGAGGCCGCCGCCACGCGCGAACTGTCCGCGCTGCTGGTCGCGGGCGTCGAGCTCGCCGACCTGCCGGACCCGGCCCGCGCGCGGACCGCCCTCCAGGAGGCCTTCGTGGTCTCCCTGGAACTGCGGCCCGGAGACGTCACCGACCACGCCGACGTGGTCCTCCCCGTCGCCGCCGTCGCCGAGAAGGCGGGTGCCTTCATCAACTGGGAGGGCAGGGTCCGGCCGTTCGAGGCCGCCCTCAAGCCCGACCAGATGACCCGCCGGCTCGCCCCGGCCGACGCCCGCGTGCTGCACATGCTCGCCGAGGCGGCCGACCGGCCGATCGCGCTGCCCGACGTGCACGCCGTACGCCGGGAGCTGGAGCGGCTCGGGCCCTGGGAGGGCGAGCTCGCGACCGAGCAGTCCACCGACCCCGTGCCGGCGCCCCGCCCCGGCGCGGGAGAGGCGGTCCTCGCGGGCCACCGGCTCCTCCTCGACCAGGGCCGCCTCCAGGAGGGCGATGAGGCCCTGGCCGGCACCCGGCACGAGGCCAGTGCCCGTCTGTCGGCCGCCACGGCCGCCGAGACCGGCGTCAAGAACGGCGACGTCCTCGCGGTCACCGGCCCGGCCGGCTCCGTGGAACTCCCGCTCCGGATCACCGAGATGCCCGACCGCGTGGTCTGGCTCCCGATGAACTCGACCGGCTCCGGCGTCCTCGCCGACACCGGCGCCGTCCCAGGCACCCTCGTGCGCATCGGCCCGGCGACCCCGGCCGGCGCCACCGGCGACACCACTGCGGAGGTGGGCGCGTGAACGCGGTACAGCTTGCCGCAGAAGACCTCTCCCTGTTCGGCAGGGACGTCTGGTGGCTCGTCGTCATCAAGGCGGTCTTCTGCTTCGCCTTCCTGATGGTGACCGTGCTCTTCTCCATCGTGTGGGAGCGCAAGGTCGTCGCCTGGATGCAGCTGCGCATCGGCCCCAACCGGCACGGCCCCTGGGGCATGCTCCAGTCGCTCGCCGACGGCGTGAAGCTGATGCTGAAGGAAGACGTCATCGTCAAGCGGGCCGACAAGGTGGTGTACGTCCTGGCCCCGATCATCGCGGCGATCCCGGCCTTCATGGCCATCGCGGTGATCCCCTTCGGGCCCGCCGGCAACGAGGTCTCGATCTTCGGCCAGCGCACCACCATGCAGCTCACCGACCTGCCCATCGCGATGCTCTACATCCTCGCGGTGGCCTCGGTCGGCATCTACGGCATCGTCCTGGCGGGCTGGTCCTCCGGCTCGACCTACCCGCTCCTCGGCGGCCTGCGCTCCTGCGCCCAGATGATCTCCTACGAGATCGCGATGGGCGCGGCCTTCGCCTCGGTCTTCCTCTACTCCGGGTCGATGTCGACCTCGGCGATCGTCGAAGCCCAGGCGGACCGCTGGTACATCATCCTGCTGCCGGTCTCCTTCATCATCTACGTGGTCACGATGGTCGGCGAGACGAACCGCGCCCCCTTCGACATGCCGGAGTCCGAGGGCGACCTCGTCGGCGGCTTCAACACCGAGTACTCCTCCATCAAGTTCGCGCTGTTCATGCTCGCCGAGTACGTCAACATGGTCACCGTCTCGGCGGTCTCGGTCACCCTGTTCCTGGGCGGCTGGCGGGCCCCGGCGCCGATCTCGACGTACTGGGAGGGCGCGAACCACGGCTGGTGGCCGATGCTCTGGTTCGTCATCAAGGTCCAGCTGCTCCTCTTCTTCTTCATCTGGCTGCGCGGCACGCTGCCGCGCGTGCGCTACGACCAGCTGATGAAGCTCGGCTGGAAGGTCCTGATCCCGGTTTCCGTGGTCTGGCTGATGCTCGTCGCCACCGTCCGCGCGCTGCGCAACGAGCGGTACGACTTCAGCGAGATCGTCCTCTACGTCGGCGGCGCGGTGGTGGCGATCCTGCTCCTCTCCTTCGTCGCGGACCTCTTCCGGGACAAGCGCGAGAAGGCCGCCGCCCAGGAGGCCGGCAAGGCCGCGGCGGCGGAGCCCTTCGACCCGCTGGCGGGCGGATTCCCCGTACCGCCCAAGCCCGGCCAGCACCTGGCACCCGTACCGCGCCGACGGCCCCGCAGCGAGCGGGAGCTGATTGTCAGTGGCGGGGCGAATACTGACAGTGACCGAGAGGAGGGTGCTGAGAATGTCTGACGAGAAGTGGCAGAACCCGGTGGCCGGCTTCGGCGTGACCTTCAAGGCCATGTTCAAGAAGCGCCTCACCGAGCAGTACCCGGAGCAGCAGAAGACCACCGCCCCGCGCTTCCACGGACGGCACCAGCTCAACCGGCACCCGGACGGTCTGGAGAAGTGCATCGGGTGCGAACTGTGCGCCTGGGCCTGTCCCGCCGACGCGATCTACGTGGAGGGCGCGGACAACACCGAGGAGGAGCGCTACTCCCCGGGCGAGCGGTACGGCCGCGTCTACCAGATCAACTACGCCCGCTGCATCCTGTGCGGGCTGTGCGTCGAGGCGTGCCCGACGCGGGCGCTGACCATGACGAACGAGTTCGAACTGGCCGACTCCAGCCGCGAATCGCTCATCTACACCAAGGAGCAGCTGCTCGCCGGCCTCACCGAGGGCATGGTCGAGGCGCCGCACCCGATGTTCCCCGGCACCGACGAGCAGGACTACTACCGCGGGCTGGTGACCGGGGCCGCTCCCGACACCGTCCGGCAGGTGGCCGTCTCCAAGGGTGAGCTGCCGGAGAACGGACAGGCCGAGGAGGTCGACGCATGAGCGCCATCGCCGCGGCCACGCTGACCTCCACCGGCGAGGCCGTCCAGTTCTGGGTCCTCGGCACGGTCGCCGTCATCGGCGCGCTGGCCACGATCCTGATGAAGAAGGCCGTGCACAGCGCCCTCAGCCTGGCCGGGACGATGATCGTCCTGGCGGTCTTCTACCTCGCCAACGGGGCGTACTTCCTGGGCGTCGTCCAGGTCGTCGTCTACACCGGCGCGATCATGATGCTCTTCCTCTTCGTGGTCATGCTCGTCGGCGTCACCGCCGCCGACTCGCTGAAGGAGACCATCAAGGGCCAGCGCTGGCTGGCCGTCCTGTGCGGGCTCGGCTTCGGCATCCTGCTGATCGCCGGCATCGGCAACGCCAAGCTCACCCACTTCAACGGGCTCGGCCGGATCAACTCCGCCGGGCACGTCGAGGGCCTGGCCCAGCTGATCTTCACCAAGTACGTCTTCGCCTTCGAGATCACCGGCGCGCTGCTGATCACCGCGGCCGTCGGCGCGATGGTGCTCACCCACCGCGAGCGCACCGAGCGGGCCGCCACCCAGCGCGAGCTGGCCGAGCGGCGCGTACGGGAGGGCGTGCAGCTCCCGCCGCTGCCCGCGCCCGGCGTCTACGCCCGGCACAACGCGGTCGACGTGGCCGGCCTGCTGCCGGACGGCACCCCGTCCGAGCTCACGGTCAACAAGACGCTGCGCGCCCGCGGTCAGATCCGCGACGTCTCCAGCGAGGCGCTGTCCGACCTCAAGGCACTGGAGCAGCGTTCCTCGGAGCGCCTCGGCCGTGACTCGCGTGAGGAGGCCTCGAAGTGAATCCCGTCAACTACCTGTACCTGGCGGCCCTGCTGTTCACCATCGGCGCGGCCGGCGTGCTGATCCGCAGGAACGCGATCGTGCTGTTCATGTGCGTCGAGCTGATGCTCAACGCCTGCAACCTCGCCTTCGTCGCCTTCTCCCGGATGCACGGCAACCTCGACGGCCAGATCATCGCGTTCTTCACGATGGTCGTCGCCGCCGCGGAGGTCGTGGTCGGCCTGGCGATCATCGTGTCGCTGTTCCGTACCCGCCACTCGGCCTCGGTCGACGACGCCAGCCTGATGAAGCTGTAAGGGGCGTTCACAGTGGAGAATCTGATTGCGCTGCTGGTGGCAGCGCCCCTGCTCGGAGCGGCGGTGCTGCTGTGCGGCGGCCGGCGCCTCGACAAGTCCGGCCACTGGATCGGCACCGTCCTCGCCGCCGTCTCCTTCGGCATCGGCGCGGCGCTGTTCGCCGACATGCTGGGACGCGGCGCCGAGGACCGGGCCCTGCACCAGCGGCTGTTCAGCTGGGTGCCGGTGGAGGGCTTCCAGGCGGACATCGCCTTCCAGCTCGACCAGCTGTCGATGACCTTCGTCCTGCTGATCTCCGGGGTGGGCACGCTCATCCACATGTACTCGATCGGGTACATGGAGCACGACGAGCGCCGCCGCCGCTTCTTCGGCTACCTCAACCTGTTCGTCGCGGCGATGCTCCTGCTGGTCATCGCCGACAACTACCTGCTGCTGTACTTCGGCTGGGAGGGCGTGGGCCTCGCCTCCTACCTCCTGATCGGCTTCTGGCAGCACAAGCCCAGCGCGGCCACCGCCGCGAAGAAGGCCTTCCTGGTCAACCGGGTCGGCGACATGGGCCTGTCGATCGCGATCATGCTGATGTTCACCACCTTCGGGACCTTCGCGTTCGAGCCGGTGCTCGCCTCGGTGGGCAAGACCTCGGAAGGCACGCTGACGGCGATCGGCCTGATGCTGCTGCTGGCCGCCTGCGGCAAGTCGGCCCAGGTGCCGCTGCAGTCCTGGCTCGGTGACGCGATGGAGGGCCCGACCCCGGTCTCGGCCCTCATCCACGCGGCCACCATGGTGACCGCCGGCGTCTACCTGATCGTCCGCTCCGGAGCCGTCTTCAACGGGGCGCCCGACGCCCAGCTGGCGGTCACCGTGGTCGGCGCGGTCACGCTCCTCTTCGGTGCGATCGTCGGTTGCGCGAAGGACGACATCAAGAAGGCCCTCGCCGGGTCGACGATGTCGCAGATCGGCTACATGATCCTCGCCGCGGGCCTCGGCCCGATCGGGTACGTCTTCGCGATCATGCACCTGGTCACGCACGGCTTCTTCAAGGCCGGTCTCTTCCTGGGCGCCGGTTCCGTGATGCACGGGATGAACGACGAGGTCGACATGCGCAAGTACGGCGCCCTGCGCACGTACATGCCGGTCACCTTCGTCACCTTCGGCCTCGGCTACCTGGCCATCATCGGCTTCCCGGGCCTGTCCGGCTTCTTCTCCAAGGACCGCATCATCGATGCCGCCTTCGCGAAGGGCGGTACCGAGGGCTGGATCCTGGGCGGAGTGGCCCTGCTGGGCGCGGCGATCACCGCGTTCTACATGACCCGCGTCATGCTCCTCACCTTCTTCGGCGAGAAGCGCTGGCAGCCGGCCCCCGACGCGGACGAGGTCCCGAGCGCCGAGCCGGCCGCCGAGCACCACGCGGGAGAGCTGCCGCACCCCCACGAGTCCCCGAAGTCGATGACCATCCCGATGATCGTGCTGGCCTTCGGGTCGGTGTTCGCCGGCGGGTTCTTCGGCATCGGCGACCGGTTCCTGAAGTGGCTGGAGCCCGTCACCGGGCACGAGCACGGCCACCCGCCGGTCAGCGCCATGACGGTGACGCTGTCGACCATGGTCGTCCTCGTCGTCGGCGTCGGCATCGCCTGGGCGATGTACGGCCGCAGGCCCGTCCCGGTCGTCGCCCCCCGCGGCTCGCTCCTCACCCGGGCGGCCCGGCGGGACCTGCTCCAGGACGACTTCAACCACGTCGTGCTGGTGCGCGGCGGGGAGCACCTGACCCGCTCGCTCGTGTACCTGGACCACAGCCTCGTCGACGGAGTGGTCAACGGGACGGCCGCCTCGGTCGGCGGGCTGTCGGGCCGGCTGCGCAAGCTCCAGAACGGCTACGCCCGCAGCTACGCGGTCTCGATGTTCGGGGGCACGGCGATCCTGGTCGCCGCGACCCTGCTGATGAGGGCGGTGTGACATGTCCTTTCCCCTGCTGACGGTGACGGCCGCGGTGCCCGCGGCCGGTGCGATCCTGACGGCGGCCGTCCCGGCCGCCCGCAGGACCGCCGCCAAGTGGCTGGCGCTGCTCTTCTCGCTGGCGACCCTGGCGCTGGCCGTGCTCGTCGCGGTCCGCTTCGAGCCCGGTGGCGACCGCTACCAGCTCACCGAATCCCGCCCCTGGATCGCCGACTTCGGCGTGCGCTACGAGCTGGGCGTGGACGGCATCGGGGTGGCGCTCATCGCGCTCACCGCACTGCTGATCCCCTTCGTGATCGCGGCCGGCTGGCACGACGCCGACCCGCTGGAGACCTCCTCGTCGCGCTGGCGGCCGACCCAGGGCTTCTTCGCCCTGATCCTGCTGGTCGAGGCGATGGTGATCATCTCCTTCGAGGCCACCGACGTCTTTGTCTTCTACATCTTCTTCGAAGCCATGCTCATCCCGATGTACTTCCTCATCGGCGGCTTCGGGGACCGGGCTCACTCGGGTTCCGACGAGAACGCGGCCGCACAGCGCTCGTACGCGGCGGTCAAGTTCCTCCTCTACAACCTGGTCGGCGGCCTGATCATGCTGGCCGCGGTCATCGGGCTCTACGTGGTCGCCGGGAACTTCTCGCTCCAGGAGATCGCCGCCGCCCGTGCCGCGGGCACGCTGGACATGGCGACCAACACCGAGCGGCTGCTCTTCCTCGGTTTCTTCTTCGCCTTCGCGGTGAAGGCCCCGCTGTGGCCGCTGCACACCTGGCTGCCGAACGCGATGGGCGAGGCCACCGCCCCGGTCGCGGTCCTGATCACCGCGGTTGTCGACAAGGTCGGCACCTTCGCGATGCTCCGCTTCTGCCTCGGGCTCTTCCCCGAGGCGAGCAAGTGGGCCACGCCGGTGATCCTCGTCCTGGCCCTGATCAGCATCGTCTACGGCGCGCTGGTCGCGGTCGGGCAGCGGGACATCAAGCGGCTGGTCGCCTACGCCTCGATCTCGCACTTCGGATTCATCATCCTGGGCATCTTCGCGATGACCTCCCAGGGCCAGTCCGGGGCGACGCTCTACATGGTCAACCACGGGATCTCCACCGCCGCGCTGATGCTGGTGGCCGGCTTCCTGATCTCGCGGCGCGGCTCGCGGCTCATCGCCGACTACGGCGGCGTCCAGAAGGTGGCCCCGGTCCTCGCCGGCACCTTCCTGGTCGGCGGCCTGGCCACCCTCTCCCTGCCCGGGCTCGCCCCCTTCGTCAGTGAGTTCCTGGTCCTGGTCGGCACCTTCGCCCGGTACCCGGTGGTCGGCATCATCGCCACCATCGGCATCGTGCTGGCCGCGCTCTACACGCTGGTGCTCTACCAGCGCACGATGACCGGCCCGGTGAAGGAGGAGGTCCGCACCATGCCGGACCTGCGCCTGCGCGAGCTGCTGGTGGTCGCTCCGCTGATCGCCCTGCTGATCGGGCTGGGCGTGTACCCGAAGGTGCTGACCGACATCGTCAACCCGGCGGTGGAGCACACCCTGTCGGACGTGAAGCAGACGGACCCGAAGCCCGAGGTCGCCGTCGAGGCCAAGAATGGGGAGGCGGCGAAGTGAGCACGGTGACTGCTGCCCACAGCCTGTGGACACTGGCGGCGGCCGCTCCGGCCGACCGGATCCCGGCACCGAAGATCGAGTACGCACAGCTCGCGCCCACGCTGATCGTGGTGGGTGCGGCCGTTCTCGGAGTCCTCGTCGAGGCCTTCGTACCGCGCAAGTCCCGTTACGCGGTCCAGGTGTTCCTCGCCGTCGCCGCGCTGGCCTCGGCCTTCGCGGCGGTCGTCGGCCTCGCGGCCGGCGGGTACGGGTCCACCAAGGCCCACATCGCGGCGATGGGCGCCATCGCCGTCGACGGCCCGGCACTGTTCCTGCAGGGCACCATCCTGCTGGCCTCGGTCGTCGCGGTGTTCACCTTCGCGGAACGGCGCCTCGACCCGGCCGCCCACGGCAACCGGGTGGACTCCTTCGCGGCCCAGGCGGCGTCCGTACCGGGCAGCGAGAGCGAGAAGGCCGCCGTCAAGGCGGGCTTCACCACCACCGAGGTCTTCCCGCTCGCCCTGTTCGCGATCTCCGGGATGCTGATCTTCCCGGCGGCCGACGACCTGCTGACGCTGTTCATCGCGCTGGAGGTCTTCTCGCTCCCGCTGTACCTGCTCTGCGCCGTCGCCCGCCGCCAGCGGCTGATGTCGCAGGAGGCCGCGGTCAAGTACTTCTTGCTGGGCGCCTTCTCGTCCGCCTTCCTGCTGTTCGGCATCGCGCTGCTCTACGGGTACGCGGGCTCGGTCTCGTACGCGGCCATCGCCGACGTGGTCGACGGCACGGTCTCGAAGATCGACCCGGCGCTTGCCTCCACCATGGGCAACGACGCGCTGCTGCTGATCGGCGGCGCGCTGATCCTGATGG
Source organism: Streptomyces sp. NPDC088762 (assembly GCF_044750905.1). NCBI lineage: Bacteria > Bacillati > Actinomycetota > Actinomycetes > Kitasatosporales > Streptomycetaceae > Streptomyces > Streptomyces sp. NPDC088762. Next base: position 134,569 of record NZ_JBIVKT010000013.1, on the reverse strand, counting down.
GCCTGCTCTTCAAGGTCGGCGCCGTCCCCTTCCACATGTGGACCCCGGACGTCTACCAGGGTGCCCCGACCCCGGTCACCGGCTTCATGGCGGCGGCGACGAAGGTGGCCGCCTTCGGCGCGCTGCTGCGGCTGCTGTACGTGGTCCTGCCGGGTCTGCGGTGGGACTGGCGGCCGGTGATGTGGGCGGTGGCCATCGTCACGATGCTGGCGGGCGCGGTCATCGCCGTGACCCAGACGGACGTCAAGCGGCTCCTGGCGTACTCCTCGATCGCGCACGCGGGCTTCATCCTGGCCGGTGTGATCGCCACCTCGGCGGAGGGCGTCAAGTCCGTCCTGTTCTACCTGGGCGCGTACTCCTTCGTGACGATCGGCGCCTTCGCGGTGGTCACGCTGGTGCGGGACGCCGGCGGCGAGGCCACACACCTGTCCAAGTGGGCGGGTCTGGGGCGTCGTTCGCCGCTGACGGCGGCCGTGTTCGCCGTCTTCCTGCTGGCCTTCGCGGGCATTCCGCTGACCTCCGGCTTCGCCGGCAAGTTCGCCGTCTTCAAGGCGGCGGCGGAGGGCGGCGCGGGGGCGCTGGTCGTGGTCGGTGTCATCTCGTCCGCGATCGCCGCGTTCTTCTACATCCGGGTGATCGTCCTGATGTTCTTCAGCGAGCCGAAGGCCGACGGCCCGACGGTGGCCGTCCCCTCGCCGCTGACGATGACCACCATCGCGGTGGGCGTCGCGGTCACGCTGGTCCTGGGCGTGGCCCCGCAGTACTTCCTGGACCTGGCGGGGCAGGCGAGCACCTTCGTCCGCTGACCCGGTCCGCACGGCACGGGCAAGGGCCCGGCCCCCCTCGACGGGGGGCCGGGCCCTTTGCCGTGCGCCACCGGTCAGCGGCCGTGCGGGTGCGCGGGCTGCGCCGGGGCGGCGGACTTCCCCGGACAGGTCAGCGCCGGGTTCCAGTTGTGGAAACGGCCCGCCGGGTTCTCCTCGTACGCCCACATGTGGAGGTCGTAGTGCTTGGGCATGCCCGCCCAGTGGCCCGGCATCGGACCGTCGAAGGGCAGCCCGAACATGCTCGGGCGGTCGTCGCTGGTCTTCAGGTCCTGGTCCCCGTCGGTGGCCATCCACTCCACGGTCTGGAGCTTGCGCCGTCCGTGGCGGTCCTTCTGCGTGCTGTAGAGCAGAGCGGTCGGCCTGGCGGGGTCCTTGGAACCCCAGTTGGCCTGTTTGACGTAGTGGTAGCCCATGGAGCCCACCCCGAACGGGTTGGTCATGCACTCCTGGCCGTGCGGGACGTAGCCGTCCTTGAGCGCCTCCCGCTCGTCGGCGTACTTGGCGGTCACCGCGACCGCCGTCGCCATGTCCTTCATGGCCTTGTGGTCGTGCGGGTCGGGGGCCGGCCCCTCCACGGCATGGGCCGGGGCCACGGCGGCCAGGCCCAGCGCCACGGCGGCCGCGCAGGCGAGGACGGTCTTCGGGCTGCGTACGGGCATGGGGGCGGCTCCTCGCGGTGGGGTACGGAGTACGGGTTCCCGGTACCGGTCGTCCGTCCACCATCCCGGCCGGGAACCCACCGCGCACGCGGCGCGCCCCCAAACGGGGGCACGGCGGAGCCGGGTTGGGCCGGGCCTGACGCGGCCGCGTCAGGCCCGGCCGCGTCAGGCCCGGCCGCGTCGGGCCCGGCCCGTCGGACCCGGCCCCCGTCAGGCGCGGGCCGCGTACGCGCGGACGTCCGCGTCCGGGTCGGTGACGGCCGTGGCGAGGGCGGCGCGGGCCTCCTCGGTGCCGCGGTGGGCCCGCAGGGCCAGGACCGCCGCCTTGCGGACGTCCGCGTTCGGGTCGGCCAGCGCCTTGGCCAGGGCCGGTACGGCCGCCTCCGCGGCGGCGGCCGACAGCGCGGCGGCGGCCCCCGCCCGGACCTGCCAGGTGGGATCGGCCAGCGCCGCCACCGCGGGCCCGGCGTACCCCGCCGGGCAGCCGGCGTGGGCCAGCGCCCCGAAGGCGGCGCCCCGCACCAGCGGATCGGGGTCGCCGAGCAGCGGGTCGAGCGAGGCCGGGGCGGGGTCCCGCACGGCGGCGAGTCCCTTGGCGACGGCCACCCGGACCTCGCGCGCCGGGTCCGCGGCGGCGACGGTCAGCGCCGGTACCGCGTCCACCGACACCAGCGCCCGCACGGCGTGGATCCGGACCTCCGGTTCGGCATCGGCCAGCGACACGGCATACAGCTCGGCGTCGCCCAGCCGCAGCACGCGCAGTGCCTCCAGCGCGGCCGCGCGCACCACGGCGTCCGGCACGGCGAGGGCGGCGCGCAGCCCGGCGCCCAGCTCCGGGCTGCCCGGCAGTACCTCCAGCAGCTCGCGCAGCGCGCCCGCGGCGGCGGCCCGTACGGCGGGAGCCGCGTCCGCCAGGCGCAGCGTCAGCGCGGGCCCGGCCCCGGGCGGCACGGTCTCGCCGAGTGCGGCGACCGCGGCCGACCGGACCGCGGGGTCGGGGTCGGTCAGGTAGGGCCGCAGGGCGGCCAGGTCGGGGGACTCCTCGGCGAGGGCGAGCAGTTCGAGGATCCGCGGCGATCCGGTCCCCCCGCCCTCGGAGCCGGCGGGCTCACCGGCTGCGGCGCCCGCCCCGGTGCCCGGTTCCGCCCCCGCGGCTGCGGACTCCGCCGGGCCGGATCCCGGCCCCGTGCCCCCGCCGGCCCGCGCCGGAGCCGCCTCCCGGGGCCCGGCGGTCGCCACCGCGACGAGTTCCACCTCGCCCAGGTGGCGTTCGGGGCCGCCCTCCGGGGTGAAGCCGTCCACCGGGACCAGGTACGGCTCCACGGGCCGGGCCGTGAACTCCATCGCCCCCGAAGCGGACTTGCGCAGGTCCAGATGGTGCAGCCAGCCCGCGTCGTCCCGCTCCGGGTGGTCGAGCCGCTCGTGGTAGAGGCCCCAGCGGGACTCCGTCCGGGCCAGCGAGGACCGGGCCGCCATCTCCGCGCAGTCGCGGATGAAGGACACCTCCGCGCACCGCATCAGCTCGTGGGCCGTCCGCGCGCCCATCTCGGCGATCTCGGACTCCATACGGGCGAAGGCCTCCACGGCGAGGGACAGCTTCGCGCCCGTCTTCGGCGGCGCCACGTAGTCGTTGACGAACCGCCGCAGCTTGTACTCCACCTGCGGCTGCGGCGGCCCGTCGGGCCGGCGCAGCGGACGGTAGATCAGTTCGTGGGCCTCCGCCAGCTGGCCGGCCGGCAACTCGCCGTCGTACGCCGTGTACCGGGAGGCGTCGGCGCCCGCCAGGTCACCGAAGACGAACGCCCCGATCATGTAGTTGTGCGGTACGGAGGCCAGGTCCCCGGCGGCGTACAGCCGGGGCACGGTGGTGCGCGCGTGGTCGTCGACGCGCACGCCCGAGGCGGAGTGGCCCCCGCACAGGCCGATCTCCGAGATGTGCATCTCGATGTCGTGCGTGCGGTAGTCGTGGCCGCGGCCCTCGTGGAAGGTGCCGCGCGTGGGCCGCTCGGTGGTGTGCAGGATCGATTCGAGGGAGGCCACCGACTCCTCGGGGAGGTGGCTCAGCTTCAGGTACACGGGCGCCCGGTCGGAGGCGAGTTCGGCCGCGAACTCCGCCATCATCTGGCCGGACCAGTAGTCGGAGTCCACGAACCGCTCGCCGTGCCGGTTGACCTGGTAGCCGCCGAAGGGGTTCGCGACGTACGCGCACGCCGGCCCGTTGTAGTCCTTGATCAGCGGGTTGATCTGGAAGCACTCGATCCCGGTCAGCGCGGCGCCCGCGTGGTAGGCCATGGCGTAGCCGTCGCCCGCGTTGGTCGGGTTCTCGTACGTCCCGTAGAGGTAGCCGGAGGCCGGCAGGCCGAGCCGGCCGCACGGGCCCGTCGCGAGGATCACCGCCCCCGCGCGCACGGTCACGAAGGCGCCGGTGCGGGTGTTGAAGGCGGCCGCGCCGATCGCCCGGCCGTCCTCGGGCGAGGTGAGGACGCGGACCGGCATCACCCGGTTCTCGATGCGGATCCGCTCGCGCATCTCGCGGCGCCGCAGCTGCCGGTAGAGGACCTTCTTGACGTCCTTGCCCTCGGGCATGGGCAGCACGTAGGAGCCCGAGCGGTGGACCTGGCGCACCGCGTACTCGCCGTGCTCGTCCTTCTCGAACTTCACCCCGTACGACTCCAGGCGCTGGACCATCGCGAAACCGCGGGTGGCGGTCTGGCGGACCGTGGACTGGTCGACGACGCCGTCGTTGGCGCGGGTGATCTCGGCGACATAGTCGTCGGGCTCGGCGCGGCCGGGGACGACGGCGTTGTTGACCCCGTCCATGCCCATGGCGAGGGCGCCGGAGTGGCGGACGTGCGCCTTCTCCAGGAGCAGGACGCGGGCCCCGCGCTCGGCGGCGGTCAGCGCGGCCATCGTGCCGGCGGTGCCGCCGCCGATGACGAGGACGTCGCAGGAGAGTTCCTCGGCGTCGCCGATCGCGGGGATGTCCACGGTGGGTTGCCTTTCCGTTCGGTCAGAGGGAGTCGATGATCTGCTGCCGCAGGGCGGCGTGCGCGGCCGCGCGGGCGCGGTCCCGGGGGTGCGGGACGTCGAGTACGTCGAGGGCACGGCCGGTGCCGAGCACGGCGACGCGGTCGCCGACGAAGAGGGCCTCGTCCACGTCGTGGGTGACGAAGACGACGGTCGCGCCGGTGCCGGCGAGTACGTCCACGAGGAGGTCCTGCATCTCGGCCCGGGTCTGGGCGTCGAGCGCGCCGAAGGGTTCGTCCATGAGGACGGCGCGGGGGCGCGCGGCGAGGGCGCGGGCCAGCTGTACGCGCTGGCGCTGGCCGCCGGAGAGCTGGTGCGGCAGCCGGTTCGCGTGCGCGGCGAGCCCCACCCGCTCCAGCCACTCCTCGGCCACGCGCCGCCGCTCGGCGCGGGGCAGCCGGGACCCGGCCGCGGGGCCGGTCCGCCCGATGGCCAGGGGGAGTTCGACATTGGCGCGGACCGTGCGCCAGGGGAGGAGGGCGTCGTCCTGGAAGACCAGGGCGCGGTCGGCGGCCGGGCCGGTGACGGGGGCGCCGTCCTGCTCGACCACGCCGCCGAGGGGCGGCAGCAGCCCGGCCAGGGTGCGCAGCAGTGTGGACTTCCCGCATCCGGAGGGGCCGACGACCGCCAGTACCTCGCCTGCCCCGACCGTGAGGTCGAGCCCGTCGAGGATGACGCCCTCGCGGTGCCCGAGCCGTGCCCCGCGCAGGGCGAGGGCGGCGCCGGTCCTTCGGGCGGTCGGGGTGGTGGTCACTTCAGCGTCCCTCCGGTGGTCGTGGCCTGCGGGGCTGTTCCCCTGCCCGCCCTGTCGTCGTTTCCGGGGGCTGCGTCCCCGTCCCAGAGCTCCGCGCCGGGTGCGCCCCCACGCCGCACCGGCTGGAGAGCCCGCCCGGCCGGGGGCCGCAGCGGCAGCCGGGCCGGGCGGGAGGTCCGGGATGCGGCGGCCGGAGGCGGGGAGACGGCGGGCCGGGGCAGCCAGGACGTGAGGCGGCGGCCCAGCAGCTCGACCCCGGTCGCCGTGAGCCAGCCGAGGGCGCCGATGGTGACCATGCCGACGAAGACGCCGGGGTAGTCGACCACCGTGTAGTCCTGCCAGGTGCGGTAGCCGACGCCGTACTCCCCGGAGATCATCTCGGCCGAGATCACGCAGATCCAGGACACCCCGATGCCGACGGACAGCCCCCCGAAGATGCCCGGCAGGGCCCCCGGCAGGACCACGGAGAACAGGATCCGCGCCCGGCCCCCGCCCATCGTCAGCACCGCCTCCTCCCACACCGGCGACAGCGCCCCCACCGCGTGCCGCGTCGAGACCAGCACCGGGAAGAAGGCGGCCGCGCAGGTGATGAAGACGATCCCCTGCTCGTTGGTGGGGAAGAGGAGGATCGCCACCGGGACGAGCGCGATGGCCGGGACCGGCCGCGCCACCTCCAGCAGCGGGCCCAGCAGATCGGCCGCGATCCGGGACCGGGCGATCGCCGTGCCCGCCGCCACGCCCAGGACCGCGGCGAGCGCGAAGCCCGCCACGATCCGGCGCAGGCTGGAACCGAGGTCCTGCCAGTACGCCGCGGCCCCCGCCCGCCGTGCGAACGCCGACGCCACCTCGTCCACCGTCGGGAACTGCTCGAAACGCAGCCACAGGTTCACGTCCAGCGAGGTCAGCCCCTGCCACAGGAGCAGGGCCGCGCCGAGCGAAACCGCCCGCAGCGCCCAGCGCCCGGCCGTCATGACGCCAGCGCTCCGGCTTCGGCGAAGCTCACGACCCGCGCCCCGGACTCCCGGTGCTGGTCGACGTACGCCTTCGCGCCGGCCGGCGTGACGAAGGCCCGCAGCTCGGGGCCCTCGGCCACCCACACCGCCTTGTCCGCGAACCACAGCGTCCCCGTCACCGCGTCCGGCACGTACGCCGCCCGGACGTCCGCACCGCGCGCGGCCTTGAGCAGCTCGCGCGGGGAGTCGAAGCTCTGCGTGCGGGCCTGCCCCTTGAGCCACAGTTCGGGGCGCGCGGCCGCCGCCTTCGGGTACTCCGGCGCGCCCGCCGCGGCCCGCTTCAGGGGCTCGGCGTCCACGAAGCCGTCCACGTCCACGTCGCCGACCAGCTTGGCCGCCTTCAGGACCGGCACGTCCTGCTTCAGCGCGTCGACCAGTTCCGGGCGCAGGGCCGGGTCGAAGGTCGCGATGCCGTTCGCCCCGTTGTAGAGGTACACCACCTCCGCCGGCAGGCCGGTCTCCTTGGCCACCGACTCGGCGGCCGCGACCGGCTCCGTCCGCAGGTGATCGGTGGCCCGGCGCTGCGCGCGCAGGAAGTCGTCCAGTACGCCGGCCCGTTCGCGCGCGAACTTCTCGCGCACGGTGACGCCGTGGAAGGTCGGCAGGTTCAGCTCGGCGCCGTCGTACAAGGCCTTCGCCCGCCCCTCGTAGGTCAGCTGCCCCGGCCACGCCACGAACTGCGAGAGCGCGTCCGCGCTGCCCGCCTGGAGCGCCGAAGCGCCCACGCTGGGCTGCTGGTTCAGCTTCTGGATGCCGCTGTCCGGGTCGATGCCGGCGCGCTGCAGGGCCCGTACGAGGGTTCCGTCGGCGGCGGAGCCGACGCTGGTCGACACCTTCTTGCCGCGCAGGTCGGCGAGCGACTCCAGCTTCGAATCCGGGGCGGTGACCACGGTGTTGAGGCCGCCGCGCAGGTTGTAGCCGGTCACCGAGACCAGATGGGTGGCCTGGCCCAGCTCCTTGCCGCGCGCCGCGTTGATGAGGAGCGGGAAGTCACCCATCGAACCGATGTCGATCTTCCCGGCGGTCATCTGGGCGGTGATGGGGGCGCCGGTGGCGTAGTCCTGCCAGTCCACCTTGTAGGTGACCCCGTCCTTCTTGCCGCGCTCGGCCAGCTCCTGCTCGAAGTAGCCGAGGGAGCGCAGCAGGGTGCCGGCGGTGACGGTGTTGATGGTCTTGGACTGGTAGCCGACGGTCACGGTGACCGTCCTGGAGCCCGAGGCCCCGGACGCGTCGCCGCCGCACGCGGTGGCCAGCGGGGCGAGGAGCAGGAGGAGAGCGGGCACGAGTGCCTTGGTACGCATGGGAGCAGGGCCTTTCACCGGAGCAGGTAGGGCATGTTGACGGTCACCGCGCCGGTGGGGCAGCGGGCGGCGCACGGGCCGCAGTACCAGCACTCGTCGACGTGCATGTACGCCTTGCCGTTGTCCTCGCGGATCGCGAGCGAGTCGAGCGGACACATGTCGACGCAGAGCGTGCAGCCGTCGATGCACAGGGACTCGTCGATGGTCACGGGCACGTCGCCGCGCTGGGGGACCAGAGGCATGGCTGTCTCCAGGAAGGTGGGTACGCAAGGGGGTCAGAGGGAGCGGCGCAGCAGGCCGCTCATGGTGATCCGGTCGCCGCGGAAGCGGATGAACTCCAGGTCCACGGGGCGTCCGTCGGCGAGGTGGGTGAGCCGCTCCAGCATCAGGACGGCGGCCCCGCGCGGGGCCTGGAGGACGGCGGCGGAGTGCGCGTCGGCGTTGACGGCCTCCAGGGTGATCTCGGCGTGCCCGAGGGGCTGCCCGGTGAGCCGTTCCAGGAGCCGGAAGACGTCCGTGTTCTCCAGATCGCAGCCGAGCAGCCCGGCGCCGATGTCCATCGGGACGTAGGTGAGGTCGAGGGAGAGCGGCAGCCCGCCCAGGCGGCGCAGCCGCTCGATGTAGAGCACGTCGGCGTGCTCGGGCAGGCCGAGGCGGCCCGCGACCGGGGCGGGGGCGCGGACGGGGCCGACGGTGCGGACCTCGTTGGTGACCCGGCCGTGCTCGTGGAGGGTTTCGGCCAGCCCCTGGAGGCGGTCCAGGCCGTGCGGGTACTTCTCGCAGACGACGACGGTGCCGACGCCCGGCCGGCGCTCCACCAGCTGCTCCCCGCGCAGCAGGTCGAGGGCCTGGCGGACGGTGTTGCGGCCGGCGCCGTAGTCGGCGGCCAGGGTGTCCTCCAGCGGGAGGACCCCGCCGGGAAACGCGCCCGCCAGGATCTGGTGGCGGAGCAGGTCGGCGAGCTGGCGCGCCTGGTCCGCGCGCAGCCGCCGCCGGCGCGCGGCGGCGACCGGGACGGTGTGCGTGGCGGTGCGTTCGGCTGGCATGCCACGGAACATACCGACGGGGTGCCACGTGTGGTGTTGCCGCAGTATTGCGCCACCAGACGACTCAAGCGCACCGCTGTGACCTGCGGTTACGCCGGGGTGGCCGAAAGATCCGCCACCCCGGCGACCACAGTGTGGACTACCGCGATCCCACGATGCGGCCGGTGACCTCGCCGAGGCCCACGCGCGTGCCGTCGGCCCCGGGGGCCCAGGCGGTCAGGGTGACGGTGTCCCCGTCCTCCAGGAAGGTGCGCTTGCCGTCGGTGAGTTCGATGGCGTCGCGGCCGTTCCAGGTCAGCTCCAGCAGCGAGCCGCGCTGGCCGGTCTCGGGGCCGCTGACGGTCCCGGAGCCGTACACGTCACCGGTGCGCAGGGAGGCGCCGTTGACGGTCATGTGCGCGAGCTGCTGCGCGGCGGTCCAGTACATGGAGGCGAACGGCGGCTGCGCCACCTCCTGGCCGTTGATGGAGACGGTGATGCGCAGGTCGAAGCCGCCGGGGCGGTCGACGGCGGAGTCGTCCAGGTAGGGCAGGAGGGGGAAGTCCCGGGCGGGCGGGGCGACCCGGGCGGCCTCCAGCGCCTCCAGCGGGGTCACCCATGCGGAGACGGACGTCGCGAAGGACTTGCCGAGGAAGGGGCCGAGCGGCACGTACTCCCAGGCCTGGATGTCGCGCGCCGACCAGTCGTTGAGGAGGAAGAGCCCGAAGACGTGGTCCTCGAACTCGCCCAGCGCCACCGGGCGACCCAGCTCGGAGGGCGTGCCGACGACGAAGCCGACCTCGGCCTCGATGTCGAGCTTGACGGACGGGCCGAAGACGGGCGCGGGGTCGGCGGGCGCCTTGCGCTGGCCGCAGGGCCGTACGACGTCGGTCCCCGAGACCACGATGGTCCCGGACCGGCCGTGGTAACCGATCGGCAGGTGCTTCCAGTTCGGGGTCAGCGCGTCCCCGTCCGGCCGGAAGATCCGTCCGACGTTGGTGGCGTGGTGCTCGCTCGCGTAGAAGTCGACGTAGTCCGCGACCTCGTACGGCAGGTGCAGGGTGACGGCGTCGAGCGGCGTGAGGTGCGGCTCCACGGTGGGGCGGTGGCCGGGGTCGGTGACCCAGGCGGTCAGCGCGCGGCGCACGTCGCGCCAGGCCGTGCGCCCGGCGGCGAGCAGCGGGTTGAGCGAGGACTGACCGAGCAGCCCGGCGTACGGGGACCCGAGCGCGACGGCGGCGGCCCCCGCGTCGAGGACGTGTCCGCCGATCCGCACACCGATCCGGCGACGGCCGTCCTGCGCGGTCGAGAAGACGCCGTACGGGAGGTTGTGCGGCCCGAACGGGTCGCCCTCGGGGACATCGAGGGGGCTCTGCTGGGGCATGGGGTACTGCCTCGCTTTCGACGCGGTCCGGGGGTGTCCCGGGGGCTGGTTGACACGTTACGTGGCAGGTGGGGCCTGCGGGAGGCCGGATTCGGGCGCTATTTGTAGGACTTGTCCAAGGGGGTCCGTATCCTTGGCGCCGTGACTTCCGCCCCGCCTCCGGCCCTCCCCTACGCCTTGATCGCCACTGACCTGGACGGGACTCTGCTGCGCGCCGGTGACACCGTCTCCGCCCGCTCGTACGCGGCGCTCGCCACGGCCCGCGCGGCCGGCGCCCGGCACATCATCGTCACCGGCCGACCCGTCCCGCAGGTCCGGCACGTCCTGGACAGCCTTGGCTACACGGGGCTCGCGGTGTGCGGGCAGGGCGCGCAGGTGTACGACGCGGCGCGCGGGCGCCTGCTGCACTCCGTGTCCATGGACCGCGGGCTGGCCGAGGTGGCCCTCGGCAAGATCGAGGCGGAGATCGGCGAGGTCTACGCGGCGGTCAACCAGGAGGGGATCGACGCGGAGATGCTGATGGGTCCGGGCTACCGGATGTGGCACCCGCACCTGCCGACGGTGCGGGTGCCGAGACGGTCGGACCTGTGGTCGGCCCCGATCAACAAGGTGCTGCTCCAGCACCCGCGGCTGGACGACGACGAACTGACGCGGGTGGCGCGGGCGGTGGTCGGGGACCTCGTGAACGTGACGATGGCGGGGGAGCACACGGTGGAACTCCAGCCGCCGGGCATCGACAAGGCGAGCGGGCTCGCGCGGGCCGCCGCGGTTCTGGGGGTGTCGCCCTCCTCGACGATCGCCTTCGGCGACATGCCGAACGACATCCCGATGTTCGCCTGGGCGGCCCACGGGGTGGCGATGGCGAACGCCCACCGCGAGCTGGTGGCCGTCGCCGACGAGGTGACCCTCTCGAACGAGGAGGACGGCATCGCGGTGGTCCTGGAGCGCCTGTTCGGCTGACCGCCGGCTCCGGGGGCTCCGCCCCCGCACCCCCGCGCCTCAAACGCCGGCGGGGCTGGATGTGGCGGGCAAAACCAGCCCCTCCGGCGTTTGAGGCGCGGGGGTGCGGGGCGGAGCCCCGGATCTTTGGCCCGCAGTCGGGCGTTCAGACCAGGGAAATCCAGCCCCTCCGGCGTTTGAGGCGCGGGGTCCGGGGCGGAGCCCCAGGGCCGCCCGCCAGGGCGGTTCAGCCCGCGGTTCGGGGGAGCCGGCGTTCCCACGTCCGGTGGAAGACGACCTCGCCCCCCTCCCGGCAGACGACCTCGTTCGACGTCAGGAAGCCCCCCTCGTCGCACCAGGTCTCGGAACGGGTCTCGATCCGCACGTCCCAGCCCAGCTCCGGCCGGTGCATCCTGATCCGCCACTCCGAGCGCGCCCGCGCCGACAGCGGGTCCGCGTCCTGGATCTCGTACGACTCGGTGGCGTCCTCGGCGTACTCCAGCCCGTCCGGGTACACCCGCGTGCCTCCGTACCGCGGGTCCACCTCCAGCCGCCACCGCCCGCCCGCGACATCCCGTACCACCACCCGCTCCGGACGCGGTTCGTCCAGCGTCTCCGGGACGACCACCCCCAGCGGCTGCGACTGCTCCGGCGCCTCGAAGACGATCCCCGCGTCCGAGGAGGACGGCGCCCGCACCGGCAGCGTCAGCTCGCTGCCCGCCGGGTCCAGGGTCCAGCCCGCCTCCGAGCCGGCCCGCGGCCAGATCCACGGCCAGTAGGCGGAGGACAGGGCCAGCCGGATGCGGTGACCCGGCGCGAAGGCGTGGCCGATGCCGCTCAGCTCGAAGGTGACGTCCCCGTACGAGCCCACCGGCCACGGCACCGCCCGGTCCCGCCCCTCCCGGGCGGACAGGTTCAGCGCGCCCCGGGTCACCAGCGTCGAGGACCCGTCCGGGGCCACGTCGCACAGCCGGGCGGCGATCTGCCCGTACGGCACGTCCAGCCGCAGCCGCACGGTCACCGAGGGCCGCCCCAGGATCTCCACCGGCTCCCCCTCCGCCACCGGGAACTCGAAGCAGGCCGACTTCGCGTCCTCCTCCCGCTGGTCCGGCGGCAGGTCGGCGTCGTGGCCCAGGGGGAGGAACCGGCCCGCGTCGAGCCCGGTGTGCTGCGGGGAGGCGACGGCCACCGGCGCGCCCTGGAGCCCGTACGCGACGGGGATGACCGACGCCGACGGCCAGGCCCCGTCCCCGACCCAGCGGCCCGGCAACTCCTCGTACACCGTCGCCGGCGGGTGGGAGTCGCCGATCCAGGAGCGGAGCAGCGGTTCGTCCATCACGCCGTTGTCCACCCCCTTGAGCCAGTGGTCCCACCAGCGCAGGGTCTCCTGGAGGAAGCCGATCGCCGGCCCCGGCGGCAGCCCGCGGTCCGGGTACTGGTGCGACCACGGCCCGATCAGCCCCCGTACCCGGCCGGCCGGCAGGTGCTCCACCAGCCGGAGCACGGTGTCCCGGTGGGGGTCGTGCCAGCCGCCCACCGCGAACACCGCCGCGCCGATCGCCGCGTAGTCCTCGCGGACGCTGCCGTGGCGCCAGTAGCCGTCGCGGGTCTGGTGCGACAGCCAGGTGTGGATCAGCGGTTCCACGGCCTCCAGCCGGTCCAGCCACTGCCGCCGCCAGCCCTCGCCCGCGTACAGCGGGTCCGGCGGGCGCGAGGCGAAGGCCAGCAGGGTCGCCGCCCACGCGTGCATGTCCCCGGCCGGCACCGAGCCGCCCATGGAGTGCCCGCCGTCGTCGTACCGGTCGTCGCCCGAGCAGACGGTGACGACCGCCTTCAGCGGCTCGGGGGCCAGCGCGGCGATCCGGAGGCTGTTGGAGCCGCCCCAGGAGATCCCGAACATCCCCACCGACCCCGAGCACCAGGGCTGGGCCGCCAGCCACCGCACCACCGCGACCCCGTCGGCGAGCTCGCGGGCGTCGTACTCGTCGCCGGGGAGGCCGCCGCTGCACCCGTGGCCGCGTACGTCCACCCGTACGGAGGCGTAGCCGTGTCCCGCGTACCAGGGATGGCGCTGCCAGTCGCGGGGCGCGGTCCAGTCGGTGAGCCGGTACGGGAGGTACTCCAGCAGCGCCGGCACGGGCTCGTCGGTCACCGGGCGCCAGACGCGGGCGTACAGCAGGACGCCGTCGGCCAGTGGGATCCGGACATCCTCGCGGGTGGTCTCGTACGGGAAATCGGTGCGGATGATCATCGGAATGGGGTTGCCGCGGTCGTCATTCTGGACAAAGCGCACGCTCCGGTCGTTTCAGCTCCTCAAGAACATACCGGTGCGCTTCGGGCGATGCGCGGGTGGCGTCCGGACAGGCGCTCTCGGTGATCGAAAACAGACCCGATACGCTGGCTTGAGTGATGGCAGCGACACATCGACAATCCAGGTGATCGTCAGCGTGATCGTCAGCAGACAGGAGTACCCCTCGTGACCGTCGTCGGGCCGTTCGGACTGAGCGTGCGGGACCAGGCTCTTGAGACCGATGTCCAGGCCGGACTGGCCGCCGTCGAGGCGGGTCTGCTGGAAGCCACCAAGAGCGAAGTCCCCTTCATCACCGAGGCCGCACAGCACCTCGTGCGCGCCGGAGGAAAGCGGTTCCGCCCGCTGCTGGTGATGCTCGCGTCCCGATTCGGCGATCCGTACGCGCCCGGGATCGTGCCCTCCGCGGTGGTCGTGGAGCTCACGCACCTGGCGACCCTCTACCACGACGACGTCATGGACGAGGCGGACGTCCGCCGCGGAGTGGCCAGCGCCAACACCCGCTGGGGCAACTCGGTGGCCGTCCTGACGGGTGACTTCCTCTTCGCCCGCGCCTCGCACATCCTGGCCGACCTCGGGCCCGAGGCCGTACGCATCCAGGCCGAGGCCTTCGAGCGGCTGGTGACCGGCCAGATCCTGGAGACGGCCGGCCCGCGCGACGGCCGCGACCCGGTCGAGCACTACCTCGACGTCATCGCCGGCAAGACCGGCTCGCTGATCGCCGTCTCCGGCCGCTTCGGCGCGCTGATGGCCGGCGCCGACGAGTCGGTCGTCGACATCCTGACCCAGTACGGCGAGCGGCTCGGCACCGCCTTCCAGCTCGCCGACGACGTGCTCGACATCGCCTCCGACGCGCACGAGTCCGGCAAGACCCCGGGCACCGACCTGCGCGAGGGCATCCCCACCCTGCCCGTGCTGCGGCTGCGTGAGATGGCCGCCCGCGACGGGCGCCCGGAGGACCAGGAGCTGGTGGCGCTCCTGGACGGCGACCTGACGGACGACGCCCGCCACGCCGAGGTGCTGACCCGGCTGCGGGCGCACCCGGCCCTGGAGCAGGCCCGCCGCGACACCATCCGCTACGCCGAGGACGCGCGGGCCACGCTCGCGCCGCTGCCGGAGTGCTTCGCGAAGTCGGCTCTGGAGGAGCTGTGCGACGCGGTGGTGCACCGGGCCGGCTGACGCCCCGTCCGGCGGCCGCCGCGACGCCCCCGCCGCACGACGAACGAACGGGCCCTCCCACCCCGACCCCTAGGGGCCGGGGCGGGAGGGCCCGTTCCGTGTCATCCCACGGTCGTACGCGCAGTTGCTTCCGGGGGCTGACGCCCACGCGCCCCCGATTTGGTCAGATGGAGTCATCAACCCCACCAGATCGGGTGAGCGCGGCGACACGGGGGTCGCCGCCGTCGACACAGAGGGCAGGGCACTGACATGGCAGCCAACACGAAGACTTCTCGCAAGGTCGCCCGGTACGCCGTACCGGTCGCGGTGGCGGGTGTGGCCGCGGCGACCGTCGCGATGGTCCCGGCCTTCGCCACCGCCGGCGGACCCGACCTGCCGAAGGTGACGGCGCAGCAGCTGATCGAGAAGATCGCGGCCTCGGACGTGCAGGAGCTGTCCGGCACGGCCCGGATCACCACCGACCTGGGGCTGCCGAAGATCGCGAGCGGCCTGCTCGGCGGCGGTGGCGTGGCGTCCGGCTCCGCCGCCCCGGAGGACAAGGTCGCGCAACTGGCCGCCGGTACGCACACCTTCCGGGTCGCCGCCGACGGCCCGGACCGCCAGAAGCTCACCTTCCTGGACGGCAAGGACGAGTACAGCCTCGTCCACAACGGCGACGACGTGTGGGGCTACGCCTCCAAGTCGAACGAGGTCTTCCACGAGAAGAACGCCGCACAGGGCGAGCACAAGGCGGACGACCGGCTCGCCGCCTCGCCCCAGCAGCTGGCCCAGGACGTCCTGAAGGCCGCCGGCCCGACCACGGACGTCAGCGTCGGCGACACCGCGCAGGTGGCCGGGCGGGACGCCTACCAGCTGGTGCTGAAGCCCAAGCAGAGCGGTTCCACGGTCGGTTCGGTCCAGATCTCCGTGGACGCCAAGAACGGCGTGCCGCTGCGCGTGCAGCTGCTCTCCTCGCAGGGCGGCAAGCCGATCGTGGACGCGGGCTTCACCAAGGTGGACTTCGCCAAGCCGTCCGCCGACACCTTCGCCTTCACCCCGCCCAAGGGCGCGAAGGTGACGGAGGGCGCGGAAGGCGCCGAGAAGGGCAAGGAGCACGGCGGGGCCAAGGGAGACGAGCACTGGAAGGCCCTGGAGTCCTTCCCGGGCCTGGGCGGCCTGACCGGCGGAGCCGAGGGCAAGGGCGACGTGAAGGTGCTCGGCGAGGGCTGGGCCACGGTCGCGCAGATCGACACGGGCGCGGGCAAGGGCCTCAAGGAGCTGGAGAACGACAAGAACGCCCCGAAGGAGGCCAAGCAGTTCCTGAGCTCGCTCGGGGACAAGGTCACCGGGAAGTTCGGCGAGGGCCGCGTCCTGTCCACCCGTCTGGTCAACGCCCTCGTCACGGACGACGGCAAGGTCTACGTCGGCGCGGTCACCAAGGACCAGCTGGTGAAGACGGCGAACGCCGCGAAGTAGGCGCCAGTTAGCCGCAATCCAGGCGCAATCGGTACAAGGGTGGCCCGGGACCTGTGTCCCGGGCCACCCTTGCGCCGTTCGCCTCCTGCGTACAGCAGCCCCGCTGTACGGTGGTTGTCATGTCGAGACACGTCACCATCCGCCTGAACGAGGAGTTCCACGAGCGCCTGAAGGCGCGCGCGGCGGCGCTGGGGACGACGGTCACCGCGCTGATCACCGAAGTCACGGAACGCGAACTGGACGACGACCGGAAGAAGTTCCTGTCCGGCATAGAGGAGTTCGCCGACCACTGGGGCTACTTCCAGGAGCGGTTCGGCAATTGAAGATCACCATGGAGTGGGCCTGGACCGCTCTGGCCCACCATCTTCCGTCCGATCCCGCCGTATGGGACCCCTCCGGGGTGGCCGCCGCGGTCGCCCGGCACCAGAACGACCTCGTCCTGGTGCCCGAACAGCCCGCCCCGGACACCGCGTGGCGGGCCGCCGCGTTTCTGCACACCCTCGCCGTGTGCCCGGCGCTGGAATCCCCGATGAACGAGTTCTACGCGGCCGCCGCGACCCGCTCGTACCTGCGCGTGGCCGGGGCCAGGCAACTGCCCTCGCCCGAGGTGCTCGGCGACCTGGTGGAGGCCGCGAAGCTGGGCCGCGCCGACATCGGGGCGGTGGCGGAGGAACTGCGCGCCCGCATCCAGGAGCCGCCGCCGGTCCTGCACGGCGACGGCTCCGAGGACGACGGCGCCGGGATCAGAAGGTGATCTTCCAGCTGTTGATGTAGCCCACGTCCTGGGCGGCCAGGTCCTTCACCTGGAGCTTCCACACCCCGTTCGCCACCTCGCTGGAGGCGTTGACGGTGTACGACTGGACCAGGTTGTCGGCGCTGCCGCCGCTGCGGTTGTGCAGGGTGTAGACGGTGCCGTCCGGGGCGACCAGGTCGACCTTCAGGTCGCCGATGTAGGTGTGGACGATGTTCACGTCGACCTTGGTGGTGGCGGGGGCGTTGCCCGCGACCCCGGAGACCGTGATCGGCGAGGTCACCGCGGCGCCCGGGGAGTCCGGGATGTTCACGTCCGCCGTGTTCTCGAAGGACGGGCCCGGCGGGACCGGGGTGGCCGCGCCGAGGTTCCAGATCGCGTAGGCGATCGCGTCGGAGTTGCGGTCCAGGGCGGTGTCGTTGATGTTCGCCAGGCTGTCGCAGGAGGAGTGGTAGCAGCGGTCGAAGGCCTGACCGGAGGTGCCGCCCCACTTCTGCGCCTGGGCCGCCGTCTTGGTGTAGTCGGCGCCGGAGAACAGGCCGCCGACCGGTATGCCGGCGTTCTTGAAGGGAGCGTGGTCGGAGCGGCCGTCGCCCTCCGTCTCGATCTCGGTCGGGATGCCGAGGCCCGCGTAGTAGTTCTTGAAGGTCTGCTCGATCGTCGGGTCGTCGTCGTAGACGAAGTAGCCCGGGTTCGGCGAGCCGATCATGTCGAAGTTCAGGTAGCCGGAGATCTTCGCCTTCTCGGCGGCCGGCAGGTTGTTGACGTAGTACTTGGAGCCGACCAGGCCCAGTTCCTCCGCCCCCCACCAGCCGAAGCGCAGGTGCTTCGTCGGCTGGAGGCCCGCCCGGGACACGGCCAGCGCGGTCTCCAGGACCGCCGCGCTGCCGGAGCCGTTGTCGTTGATGCCCGCGCCGCCCGTGACCGAGTCCAGGTGCGAGCCGGACATCAGGACCGAGTTCGGGTCGCCGCCCGGCCAGTCGGCGATCAGGTTGTAGCCGGTGGCGCTGTTGTACGTGAAGGTCTGCAGCGTGGTGGTGAAACCGGCCGCGTCGAGCTTGGCCTTCACGTAGTCGATCGAGGCCTTGTAGCCGGCCCTGCCGTGGGCCCGGTTGCCGCCGTTGTTGGCGGCGATCGTCGAGAGCTGCGACAGGTGGGCCTTGACGTTGGCCAGCGGAATGTCGGGCGGCGTCGGCGCCGCGGTGGCCGCCGTGGGGGCGGCGAGCGCGGCGGGAGTGGTGGCGGCGAACAGGCCGGCGACCGCGAGGGCGGTCACGGCAGCGAGGCGCCGGGAGACGGACAGGCTCATGTGGGGGCTCCGGGATTCCGCGGGGATGTGACGGAACGAGTGGGGATAGAGCGGGTGAGCGTTAGCGCGTCTGTGCGAGCCTGATGTTCAGCGAGAGCATGACAATCCGTCAAGACCACAATTCGGTCAGGGCTGTTCGGAAAACGGACGATCCCCGCTACGGGAGTTCCGTGGCGGGGATCGTGTGAGCCGGGTGCGCGCTGTGGCGCCGCCCTTACGCGGGCTCGCGGGCCGGCGCCCCGACCGCGGCCGCCGGCACGTCGAGCCGGGCCCGGGACTGCCGCGCCGTGCGCAGCGCGTCCCACGTCAGGAGGGCGAGCGCGGCCCAGACCAGGGAGAAGCCGGCCCAGCGCTCGGGCGGCATGGCCTCGTGGAAGTAGAGGACGCCGAGCCCGAACTGGAACACCGGGGCCATGTACTGGAGCAGTCCGAGGGTGGACAGCGGGACCCGGATCGCCGCCGCCCCGAAGAACACCAGCGGGACCGCGGTGACGAGTCCGGTCGCGGCCAGGAGCAGCGCGTGGCCGACGCCGTGCGCGGCGAAGCCGGACCGGCCCTGCGCGCCCAGCCAGAGCAGGTAGCCGAGGGCCGGCAGGAACAGCACGGCGGTCTCGGCGGTCAGCGACTCCAGCCCGCCCATGTTCAGCTTCTTCTTGATCAGTCCGTACGTCGCGAAGGAGCAGGCCAGGATCAGCGAGATCCACGGCGGGCGCCCGTAGCCGATGGCGAGCACCAGCACGGCGATGAAGCTGATCCCGACCGCCGCCCACTGCACGCGGCGCAGCCGCTCACCCAGCACCAGCACGCCGATCGCGATGCTGACCAGCGGATTGATGAAGTAGCCGAGGCTCGCCTCGACGACGTGGCCGTTGTTGACGGACCAGATGTACAGGCCCCAGTTCACACTGATCACCGAGGCGGCCAGTGCGGTCAGACCCAGCTTGCGCGGCTGGCGCACCAGCTCCGCCATCCAGCCCCAGCGGCGCAGCGCCAGCAGCGCCACTCCCACGACGGCCAGCGACCACACCATGCGGTGGGCGAGGATCTCGACGGCGCCGGAGGGCATGAGCAGCGGCCAGAAGAGCGGAACGAGCCCCCACAGTCCGTATGCGCCGAATCCGTAGAGCAGACCCGTGCGCTGCTCGTTCTCCGCCTTCACGGGGCCTCCTGTACGACATCCAGCCAACCCTCAAGACGGTAGCGCCGCAGGGACCGGATGTCATGCCCGTTCGCTGGAGATACTCATGACATCCCCGGGGGCTTGCGTGAATGCGCACGAGCCCGGATCCACGGGGGATCCGGGCTCGGAGGAGGGTGGTGGTGCCGTGCCGGTCAGCCGATGACCGTCCAGGTGTCGTTGCCGTGCAGGAGGGCGCCGAGGTCGCCCTTGCCCTTCCGGTCGATGGCGGAGTCGAGCTGGTCGGCCATGAGCGTGTCGTAGACGGGCCGCTCCACGCTGCGGAACACCCCGATGGGGGTCTGGCGCAGGGTGTCGGGATCGGCCAGGCGGGACAGCGCGAAGGCCGTGGTGGGGCCGGCCGCGTGCGCGTCGTGGACCAGGATCCGCGACTCGTTCTCGGCGGTGACCTCGACGACCTCCAGGTCACCGGTGGCGGGGTTGCGCACGACGCCCTTGTGGAGACCGGCCCCGAAGCGGATCGGCTGCCCGTGCTCCAGCCGGATCACGGCCTCCTGGGCCTGGTCGTTGTCCTTCAGGACCTCGAAGGCGCCGTCGTTGAAGATGTTGCAGTTCTGGTAGATCTCCACCAGCGCCGTGCCCTGGTGGTCGGCGGCCTGGCGCAGCACCTCGGTGAGGTGCTTGCGGTCCGAGTCGACGGTACGGGCCACGAACGAGGCCTCGGCCCCGATCGCGAGCGAGACCGGGTTGAAGGGCGCGTCCAGCGAGCCCATCGGCGTCGACTTGGTGATCTTGCCGAGCTCGGAGGTGGGGGAGTACTGCCCCTTGGTCAGCCCGTAGATCCGGTTGTTGAACAGCAGGATCTTGAGGTTGACGTTGCGCCGCAGGGCGTGGATGAGGTGGTTGCCGCCGATGGACAGCGCGTCACCGTCACCCG
This sequence comes from Streptomyces sp. NPDC088762, assembly GCF_044750905.1. Classification (NCBI taxonomy): domain Bacteria; kingdom Bacillati; phylum Actinomycetota; class Actinomycetes; order Kitasatosporales; family Streptomycetaceae; genus Streptomyces; species Streptomyces sp. NPDC088762. The sequence goes on along the minus strand of NZ_JBIVKT010000013.1, from coordinate 114,563 downwards.
TCACGACCCAGACCGACAGGTCGCGGCGCGAGGTCGCCAGCCCGGTGGCGATGGCCGGCGCGCGGCCGTGGATGGAGTGCATCCCGTAGGTGTTCATGTAGTACGGGAAACGGCTGGAGCAGCCGATTCCGGAGACGAAGACGATGTTCTCCTTCGCCAGCCCCAGCTCGGGCATGAAGCCCTGGACGGCCGCGAGCACCGCGTAGTCACCGCAGCCGGGGCACCAGCGGACCTCCTGGTCCGACTTGAAGTCCTTCATCGACTGCTTGGCCTCGGCCTTGGGCACCAGGGACAGCAGGTGCGGGTGGTCGGTCACCTCAGTCATTGATGGCCTCCTCGAGGACCTTCGCGAGCTGCTCCGCCTTGAAGGGCATTCCGTTGACCTGGTTGTACGACTGGGCGTCGACCAAGTACTTCGCCCGGATCAGGGTGGCCAGCTGCCCGAGGTTCATCTCCGGCACCACTACCTTGTCGTAACGCTTCAGGACCTCGCCGAGATTCCCCGGGAAGGGGTTCAGATGGCGCAGGTGCGCCTGCGCGATGGGGCCGCTGCCGGCGACGCGCAGCCGGCGGACGGCGGCGGTGATCGGGCCGTACGTGGAGCCCCAGCCCAGGACGAGCGTGCGGGCCCCGTCCGGGTCGTCGACCTCCAGGTCCGGCACCACGATGCCGTCGATCTTGGCCTGGCGGGTGCGGACCATGAGGTCGTGGTTGGCCGGGTCGTACGAGATGTTGCCGGTGCCGTCCTGCTTCTCGATGCCGCCGATGCGGTGCTCGAGGCCGGGGGTGCCGGGCACGGCCCAGGGGCGGGCCAGCGTCTGCGGGTCCCGCTTGTAGGGCCAGAACACCTCGGTGCCGTCGCCGAGGGTGTGGTTCGGGCCGGTGGCGAACTGGACCTTCAGGTCGGGCAGGTCCGCCACGTCCGGGATTCTCCACGGCTCGGATCCGTTGGCCAGGTAGCCGTCGGAGAGCAGGAAGACCGGGGTCCGGTAGGTCAGCGCGATCCGCGCCGCGTCGAGGGCCGCGTCGAAGCAGTCCGCCGGGGTGCGGGGCGCGATGACCGGGACGGGCGCCTCGCCGTTGCGGCCGAACATGGCCTGCAGCAGGTCCGCCTGCTCCGTCTTGGTCGGCAGGCCGGTGGAAGGGCCGCCGCGCTGGATGTCCACGATCAGCAGCGGCAGCTCCAGCGAGACCGCCAGGCCGATCGTCTCGGACTTCAGCGCCACACCGGGCCCGGAGGTGGTGGTGACGCCGAGCGCGCCGCCGAAGGCCGCCCCGAGCGCCGCGCCGATGCCGGCGATCTCGTCCTCGGCCTGGAAGGTCCGTACGCCGAAGTTCTTGTGCTTGGACAGCTCGTGCAGGATGTCCGAGGCCGGGGTGATCGGGTACGAGCCCAGGTAGAGCGGCAGGTCGGCCTGCTGGGAGGCCGCGAGCAGCCCGTAGGAGAGGGCCAGGTTCCCGGAGATGTTGCGGTAGGTGCCGGTGGGGAAGGCCTTGCTGGCCGGGGCGACCTCGTAGGAGACGGCGAAGTCCTCGGTGGTCTCGCCGAAGTTCCAGCCGGCCCGGAAGGCGACGATGTTCGCCTCGGCGATGTCCGGCTTCTTCGCGAACTTCTGCCGCAGGAAGGCCTCCGTGCCCTCCGTCGGCCGGTGGTACATCCAGCTCAGCAGGCCCAGCGCGAACATGTTCTTGCTGCGCTCGGCCTCCTTGCGGGTCAGCCCGAAGTCCTTGAGCGCCTCGACCGTCAGCGTGGTGAGCGGCACCGGATGCAGGTTGTAGGCGTCCAGCGAGCCGTCTTCGAGCGGCGAGGTCTCGTAGCCGACCTTGGCCATGGGGCGCTTGGTGAACTCATCGGTGTTGATGATGATCTCCGCGCCGCGCGGCACGTCCGCGATGTTCGCCTTCAGGGCGGCCGGATTCATCGCGACCAGCACGTTCGGCGCGTCGCCCGGGGTCAGGATGTCGTGGTCGGCGAAGTGGAGCTGGAAGGACGACACGCCCGGCAGGGTGCCGGCGGGCGCCCGGATCTCGGCCGGGAAGTTCGGCAGCGTCGAGAGGTCGTTGCCGAAGGACGCCGTTTCGGAGGTGAAGCGGTCACCGGTGAGCTGCATACCGTCACCGGAGTCACCCGCGAATCGGATGATCACACGATCGAGGCGTCGTACTTCCTTGCCGCCCGGGCTCCCCGGAGTGCGCTGTCCACCGACAACCGCACCCCCAGCCCCGTCGGCCTGCTCGGCTGGGCTACTGACCTGGCTGGTCACTGAACTGGACCTCCTTCGAGGCGTGGGCACCCCCACAGACCCACCCTACGTCCGCAGGGTGCCCGTCCCAGGGGGCGGCCACATTCTGGACCGTCGGCCCGCCCCTTGAGACGACCCGACGGGAATGCCGTAAGTGTCGTACCTGCCGTATCTGACTGAGTGTCTGCCGATCAAGACCTCAGGTAGGTGAGAACGGCCAGAACACGCCGGTGATCCCCGTCACTCGGCGACAGCCCCAGCTTCATGAAGATGTTGCTGACGTGCTTCTCCACCGCCCCGTCGCTGACCACCAGCTGCTTGGCCACGGCCGAATTGGTGCGACCCTCGGCCATCAGCCCGAGCACCTCACGCTCCCGCGGGGTCAGCCCGGCCAGCACGTCCTGCTTCCGGCTGCGGCCCAGGAGCTGCGCGACGACCTCCGGGTCCAGCGCGGTACCGCCCCGGGCCACCCGTACCACCGCGTCCAGGAACTCCCGCACGTCGGCCACCCGGTCCTTGAGGAGGTACCCCACTCCGGTGCTGGAACCGGCCAGCAGTTCGGTGGCGTACTGCTCCTCCACGTACTGCGACAGTACGAGCACTCCGACCCCGGGGTGCTCGCGCCGCAGCCGTACGGCGGCCCGTACGCCCTCGTCCGTGTGCGTCGGCGGCATCCGCACATCGGCCACCACCACGTCCGGCAGCGCGTCCTCCGCCGCCAGGTCCGACACCGTCTTGATCAGTGCTTCCGCGTCCCCTACGCCCGCGACGACGTCATGCCCCCGGTCGGTCAGCAGCCGGGTCAGGCCCTCACGCAGCAGCACTGAATCCTCGGCGATGACCACCCGCACCCTGTCTTCCACGACTCCGCTGCCCCCGCGTCCGCTCGTTCCCGCACTCCGTGACTCGGCCAAGCATCCCAGCCCGAAGGCCGGATCACGGCAGAGCCGGGACAACGAGCGGGCGCAAGGCGGGAGTTTTCGGCAGTTCTTCCCCGCGGAGGCCGGGTGCGTATGTCAGGTCCTGCGTATGTCAGGTCCGCCAGGGGAGCTCGGCGGTGACGGTGGTCCCGCCGTCCGCGGGGGAGTCGACGACCAGCACCCCGTCCACCGCGTCCAGCCGCTCGGCCAGCCCCGCCAGCCCCGAACCGGGCCGGATGTCCGCCCCGCCCCGCCCGTCGTCGGCGACCTGGATCAGCAGCCGCTCCCCGGACTTCCACACGTCCACCGAGGCGGACCGGGCCATGGCGTGCTTGCTGACGTTCTGGAGCAGCTCCGAGACGGTGAAGTACGCGATCCCCTCGATCGCCGCCGCCGGCCGCCCCGGGAGGTCCACGGCCACCCGTACCGGCGCGGCGCAGCGCGAGGCGACCGCGGACAGCGCCGCGTCCAGCCCGCGGTCGGTCAGCACCGCCGGATGGATCCCGCGCGCGAGGTCCCGCAGCTCCTGGAGGGCGATCTTCACCTCCCCGTGGGCCTCGTCGACCATGCGGGCGGCGGCCTGCGGGTCCTGCGCCAGCGTCTCCTTCGCCTGGCCCAGGTCCATGGCCAGCGCGACCAGCCGCGCCTGTGCCCCGTCGTGCAGGTCCCGTTCGATGCGCCGCAGGTCGGCGGCCGCGGTGTCGACCACCACGCCCCGGTCGGACTCCAGCTCGGTGACGCGCGTCGCCAGGCGGGACGGCCCGAGCAGCCCGCCGACCAGGACCCGGTCGACGGTGGTCAGGGCCCGGACCACCCAGGGGGTGGCGAGGGTGAGCGCGAACCCGAGGAGGGAGGTGAGGAAGATCGCCAGGGGGGAGTCGAGGGCGAGGGAGTACGCGTCGTTGTTGAAGACGACCAATCCGGACTGGTCGGTGAAGGCCGGGAAGACCCAGAACCAGAGCGGGTACAGCAGGAAGCCCCACCCGTACGCCCAGAACGTCAGTGCCACGCAGAACGCGAACAGCGCCCACGGGAAGTGGATCACGGAGTACAGCACGTGCCGCCAGGCACTCCCGCTCTTGAGCAGCGCTCCCATGGCGGCGAGGGCGCCGCCCTTCGCGGCGCGGATGGGTGCCGGGTCGGGGACGTCGGTCCCGAGGAGGACGCGGACGCGGGCCCGCTCCAGGTGGCCGAACCCGCGGGACATGGCGAGCACGCCGGCGAGAACCGGAACCCCGAGGAAGGTGACGAGCAGCCCGGCGCCGACGCTCAGACCGGCGAGGGCGAGCGAAAAATACACCCCGCTCAGCGGCAGCCCCACCAGCACATACCCGAACTCCCGCCAGGTCCGCCCGGCAACGGGAGCCCGCAACACCCCCCGCATCCCCCCACCGGTCCCGGAACCGGCACCCGCCCCGCCGCCGTTGCCGTACCTCACAACCCCACCCACCCTTCGATCAGCCGTACCCCCACCCTGCGGCCCCCCACCCCCCGACCACCATGCGGCGAGTAGGCATCCCCACAGGGGGGATAACCCCACCCCACCGAGCCCACCGCCCTTCCCAATGGCCCGGATTCCAGCCCCGCGGGGGGGCACCCTCCAGCCCCGCAGGGCGGCACTTTCCAGCCTCGCCGGCGTTTGAGGCGCGGGGTCCGGGGCGGAGCCCCGGGAGACGGCCCGCAGGGCACGATGCACCCGCACCCCGGGCCGTTTCGGGCGCCGCCCGGGCAGCTCCAGCCCCGCAGGGCGGCACCTTCCAGCCTCGCCGGCGTTTGAGGCGCGGGGTCCGGGGCGGAGCCCCGGGAAGCGGCCCGCAGGGCACGATGCACCCGCACCCCGGGCTGTTTTCGGCACCGCCGTGCAGTTTCCCGCTCCGCGGGGGCGGCGCCTTCCAGCCCTGCAGGGCGGCACCTTCCAGCCCCGCAGGGCGCGGAACCTTCCAGCCTCGCCGGCGTTTGAGGCGCGGGGTCCGGGGCGGAGCCCCGGGAAGCGGCCCGCAGGGCACCACGCACCCGCACCCCCACCACACGCACGGAACCCCCGCCCACCCCGGACGGGAGTCCCACGCCACGACACGGGGCCCGGGGCTCAGCCCCCGGCCCCCCCCCCCCCCCCCCCCCCCCCCCCCCCCCCCCCCCCCCCCCCCCCCCCCCCCCCCCCCCCCCCCCCCCCCCCCCCGGGCGGGGCGCCCCCCCCCCCGCCCGGGGGCCGGGGGCCCCCCCCCGCCCCACCCCGCCCCCGGCCTCCACCCCCGCGCGCCCGCGCCACGGCAGCTCCGCCGTCACCACCGTCCCCTCCCCCTCCGGAGAGGACACCACCAGCACCCCGTCCACCGCATCCAGCCGCTCGCCCAGCCCCGCCAGCCCGCTCCCGCCGGAGGCAACGGCCCCGCCCCGCCCGTCGTCCGACACCCGGATCAGCAGCCGAGCCCCCGCCCGCCACACCTCCACGCTCGCCCCCCGCGCGGTCGGGCCCGCGTGCTTGCTCACGTTCTGCAGCAGCTCCGACACCACGAAGTACGCGATCCCCTCGATCGCCTCCGCCGGCCGCGCCGGCAGATCCACCGCCACCTTCACCGGCACCACGCACCGCGAAGCCACCGACGACAGCGCCGCGTCCAGCCCCCGGTCCGTCAGCACCGCCGGATGGATCCCCCGCGCGAGGTCCCGCAGCTCCTGGAGCGCCAGCTTCACCTCCCCGTGGGCCTCGTCGACCATCGCCGCCGCGCCCTCCGGGTCCTCCAGCAGCTTCTCCTTCGCCAGGCCCAGACCCATGGCCAGCGCCACCAGCCGCGCCTGTGCCCCGTCGTGCAGGTCCCTTTCGATGCGCCGCAGGTCGGCGGCCGCGGTGTCGACCACCACGCCCCGGTCGGATTCCAGCTCGGCGATCCGCCGCTCCAGCTCGTCGGAGGGCGACAGCAGCCCCCGTACCATCGCGCGGTCCGCGTTCGCCAGCAGCCGCACCACGTACGGCAGCACCGGCCACAGCACGAACAGGCCGGTCAGGACTACCGTGAAGGTGAAGACCCCCCACGGCAGCCGGACCAGCTGGTACAGCACCGTCCGCCAGCCGACCGGATCCTTGATGCTCGTCCACAGCCAGGGGAAGAAACCGCCGGCCCGCTTCGGACCGGGAATCGGAGTGGGCTCCTCCACCCGTACGCCCAACAGCACCCGGGCGCGCGCCCGCTCCAGCCGTCCCAACTGCCGAGACAGATAGAGACCACATGCGAGCAGCGGAAGTCCGACCGCGGTCACGGACAGACCGCCCGTGCCGGAAACCATGACAACCGCGTAAACAAATCCGATGATCGCCACGGGCAGGTTGCCCGCGAGATGGGCCATCTCCTTCCACGTCACGGCGCTGAAGACAGGTCGGACGGGGGGCGGCCGGTCGTTGTCGGGGATGCCCTGGCTCATGGTCATGCGGGCCAGCCTGCCAAGGCGCGGCCGCCAATGCCATGGGGTGGCCGGGGTGCTGTGAACGGGGGATAACCCCACCCCGTGTGAGCAGGCCCTAGACTCCCGCCTGTATCAGATCGTCAACACTGACCGAGGAGCGAGGAACGGACGTGCCTGAACCAACGGTATCGACCGTAACCGTGCTCGCCGCGGACTACTTCCGGAGTTATTCGGTCGTCGGCCTGCTGGCCGCCCTCGGTGTGCTCTTCGTGGCCGTGGCCTTCGGCGCCGGCCGCCTGCTGCGGCCCGTGGTCCCGACCCACGAGAAGCTCCTGACGTACGAATGCGGCGTCGACCCGGTGGGCGAGGGCTGGGCGCACACCCAGGTCCGCTACTACGTCTACGCGTTCCTCTACGTCATCTTCGCCGTCGACTCGATCTTCCTCTTCCCGTGGGCGACGGTGTTCGCCGCCGCCGGTTACGGCGCCACGACCCTGGTGGAGATGTTCATCTTCCTGGGCTTCCTGGCCGTCGGCCTGCTCTATGCGTACAAGAAGGGCGTCCTCGAATGGACGTGACACCTCAGCCGGAGCTGCTCCCGGAGCCCAAGCGCCTGGGAGTCCTCTCCCGCCTCGCCCCGGAACCGATGAAGGTGGTCCTGAACTGGGGCCGCCGCTACAGCCTGTGGGTCTTCAACTTCGGACTCGCCTGCTGCGCCATCGAGTTCATCGCCGCGTCGATGGCCCGGCACGACTTCATCCGCCTCGGCGTCATCCCCTTCGCGCCGGGGCCGCGCCAGGCCGACCTGATGATCGTCTCGGGCACGGTCACGGACAAGATGGCGCCCGCCGTCAAGCGGCTCTACGAGCAGATGCCGGAGCCCAAGTACGTCATCTCCTTCGGCGCCTGCTCCAACTGCGGCGGCCCGTACTGGGACTCGTACTCGGTGACCAAGGGCGTCGACCAGATCATTCCGGTCGACGTGTACGTGCCCGGCTGCCCGCCGCGGCCGGAAGCCCTGCTCCAGGGCATCCTCAAGCTCCAGGAGAAGATCGCCCGCGAGTCGCTGGCGGAGCGCTACGCGCCGGGACCCTCGGTGGCCCAGCTGACGAGCGGCCTGGTCACACCCCCCGGGGCCGGCGCATGAACCTCTACGACTCCCTGCCCGACGCGGCGGCGACGGTCTTCGGCGAAGAGGCCGTCGGCTCGTCCTCGTACGACGTCCTCACCGTCGACGTGCCCGCCGGCTCCTGGATCTCCTCCCTGGAGATCGCCCGGGACAAGCTGGGCTGCACGTACTTCGACTGGCTGAGCGCGGTCGACGAGCCGGGCACCGGCTTTCGGATCTGCGCGCACGTCGTCTCGCTGGAGAACCACCGGGTACGCCGCCTGCTGCTGCGCACCACCGTCCCGCACTCCGCTCCCGCGCTGCCTTCGGCGGTCGCTGTGTACGCGGGCGCGGAGTGGCACGAACGCGAGACCTTCGAGATGTTCGGGGTGACCTTCACGGACCACCCGCACCTCGTCCACCTCCTCCTTCCGGAGAACTTCGAGGGCCACCCGCTGCGCAAGGACTTCGTCCTGGCCGCCCGCGTCGCCAAGGCCTGGCCCGGCGCCAAGGAACCGGGTGAGGCCCACGACCCGGACGCGCCGAAGCGCCGCCAGATGCTCCCGCCGGGCGTCCCGGACCCCAACGACTGGGGCCCGATGAAGGGCCAGCTCCCGCCGGCCCCCGCCCGCCCGGCCCGCACCCCGCGTGCTGCCGGCGCCGCCGCCCGGACCCCCCGCGAGGGCGCACCGGCCCGCCGCCCCCGCCCGGTCGCGGACACGGCGTCCGCCCCGGAGTCGGAGGCCCCGGTCCGCCCGCCGCGCCGTACCCGTTCGGTGGCGGACGGCTCGGCCAGCCAGGCAGCCGCTCCGGACGCGGCGGGGCAGACCCCGTCCGCCCCGGAGTCGGAGGTCCCGGTCCGCCCGCCGCGCCGTACGCGATCGGTGGCGGACGGCTCGGCCGGCCAGGCAGCCGCCCCGGCTGCTGCCCCGACCGCCGAGCCGGGCGGTGACGAGGCGGCGGCTCCGCCTCGCCGCCCCGCGCCCCGCAGCGCGGACGCGCCGTGGCACGACCCCAAGCCCGCCTTCGACTCCCCGGCACCCGAGCAGGCGCAGGCGGCGGAGCTGGCACCGGCACCGGCACCCGAGCCGGAGGCCGCCCCCGCACCGGCACCCGAGCCGAAGGCGGCACCGGCACCGGCACCCGAGCCGGAGGCCGCCCCCGCACCGGCACCCGAGCCGAAGGCGGCACCCGCGCCGGCGGCGGAGCCGGAGCGGCGGGACCCGCAGCCGGACCCCAAGACCGACCACCCCACCCCTGACAACGGAGGCGACGCGTGAACGACGTCCTCGACGTCGCCCTGCGGCTGATCGTCGTCTTCGCCGTCTTCCTCGTGCTCCCGCTCGTCGTCGGGCAGACCGAGCACAAGGTGATGGCCCACATGCAGGGCCGCCTCGGCCCCATGTACGCCGGCGGCTTCCACGGGTGGGCCCAGCTCGTCGCCGACGGCGTGAAGTTCGCCCAGAAGGAAGACGTCGTGCCGGCCAACGCCGACCGCCGGATCTTCCAGCTCGCCCCCGCCGTCGCCCTGCTCCCGTACCTCCTCGTCCTCCTCGCCATCCCGCTCGGCCCCGGCGAGGGCGCGGTCGGCCAGGTCATCGACGCCGGGCTCTTCTTCGTGCTCGCCGTCATGGGCGTCGGAGTCCTCGGCTCCCTCATGGCCGGCTGGGCCTCCGCGAACAAGTTCTCCCTGCTCGGCGGCCTGCGCACGGCCGCCCAGCTGCTCGCCTACGAGCTCCCCATGCTGCTCGCCGCCGCCTCGGTGGCCATGGCGGCCGGGACGGTCTCCCTCCCCGGCATCGTCGAGTCCTTCCAGTGGTGGTGGCTGCCCTGGCAGATCGTCGGCGCCCTGGTCTTCTTCACCGCCGGCCTCGCCGAACTCCAGCGGCCCCCCTTCGACATGCCCGTCGCCGATTCCGAGATCATCTTCGGCGCGTACACCGAGTACACCGGCCTGCGCTTCGCGCTGTTCCTGCTCGCCGAGTACGCCGGCATCGTCGTCCTCTGCGGCCTCACCACCGTCCTCTTTCTCGGCGGTTGGCAGGGCCCCTTCGGCGCCGACGGTCTCGGCTGGGTCTGGACCCTGCTCAAGACCGCCGTCCTCGCCTTCGTCGTGATCTGGCTCCGCGTGAGCTACCCGCGGCTTCGCGAGGACCAGCTCCAGAAGCTCGCCTGGACCACACTCATCCCGCTCGCGCTCGCCCAGATCGCGCTCACCGGCATCGTGAAGGTGGCGATCAACTGATGCCCATCCCCGGATCCGGCCTCGCCAAGGGCCTGGCCGTGACGCTGCGCACGATGACGAAGCGCTCGCACACCGCCCAGTACCCCGAGGTCCAGCCCTCCCTCCCGCCCCGCTCGCGCGGGGTCATCGGCCTGTTCGAGGAGAACTGCACGGTCTGCATGCTGTGCGCCCGTGAGTGCCCCGACTGGTGCATCTACATCGACTCCCACAAGGAGACGGTCCCCGCCGCCACCCCCGGCGGCCGCGAGCGCAGCCGCAACGTCCTCGACCGCTTCGCCATCGACTTCTCCCTCTGCATGTACTGCGGTATCTGCATCGAGGTGTGCCCCTTCGACGCCCTCTTCTGGTCGCCGGAGTTCGAGTACGCGGAGACCGACATCCACGAGCTGACCCACGAGCGGGACAAGCTCCGCGAGTGGATGTGGACGGTCCCGGCCCCGCCCGCCCTGGACCCGGCCGCCGAGGAGCCCAAGGAGGTCGCCGCCGCCCGCAAGGCAGTGGAAAAGGCCGAAGCCGCCGCCCTAGCCGCCGCAGCAGCAGCCGCCGAACCGGAGCCCGAGCCCGCGCCCGGAACCGGGACCGAACCGCCGACCACCCCGGAGGGAGACGCGTGACCCCCGCAGCCACCACCCTGGCCGCCGCGGCCGGGGCCGCGACCACGGGCAACGGGTTCCTATCCCCGACCGGCGTCGAGATCGCCTTCGTCCTCGTCGGCCTGGCCACCCTCGGCGCGGCCCTCGTCACGGTCAGCACCAAGCAGCTCGTGCACGCCGCCCTCTGGCTGGTCGTCGCGCTCGGCGGTATCGCCATTGAGTACCTGCTGCTGACCGCGGAGTTCATCGCCTGGGTCCAGGTCCTGATCTACCTCGGTTCCGTGATCGTCCTCCTCCTCTTCGGGCTGATGCTCACCAAGGCGCCCATCGGCCGCTCCCCGGACGCCGACTCCGGCAACCGCTGGGTCGCGGCCGGGGTCGCCGGCATCGCGGCCGTCGCGCTCGTCTGGGTGGTCGTCGATGCCTTCCGCACCACTTGGATCGACCTCGACGGCCCGGTCCAGGGCTCCACGAAGGTCTCCGGCGAGATCCTCTTCCAGCACTGGGTGCTGCCCTTCGAAGCGCTCTCCGTCCTCCTCCTCGCGGCCCTGATCGGCGCCATCGTGCTGTCACGCAGGAACGACACCGCCAACGACGCCGCCGCCGGCGAGAAGAAGGGTCAGCGCTGATGCACCTCGCCTACCCCGCCGTGCTCGCGGCGCTCCTCTTCTGCACGGGCCTGTACGGCGTACTGGCCCGCCGCAACGCCATCCTGGTCCTGATGTCCGTCGAGCTGATGCTCAACGCCGTCAACCTCAACCTGGTGGCCTTCGACGTCTGGCTGCGCGACACCCTGCACGCCGGCCAGGCGCTCACCCTCTTCACCATCGCCATCGCCGCCGCCGAGATCGGCATCGGTCTCGCGATCGTGCTGATGGTGTACCGGAACCGCGGCACCTCGGACGTCGACCGCCTGCGCGACACCGCCGAGGGCCACGAGCCCGACCAGAACCCCGGCAACACCACCAGCACCGCCCGGCCGGAGGTCGCCGCGTGAGCACCACGACCCTCGCCGTCCTCGTCCCCGTCCTGCCCTTCCTGGGCGCGGTCGCGGGACTCCTCTCCGGCCGCAGGGCCCCCGGATTCGTCCGGCCGCTCGCCATCGTGCCGACGCTGGGCGCCGCCGTACTGGCCGTGCTCGTCGCCGTCCGCCACGGCGGCGGCAAGGCGATCGACACCGCCACCGAGCTGACCCCGACCGGCTCCGTCCCGATCGAGCTCTCGCTCCACCTGGACGGCTTCGCCGTGCTGGTCGCCGTCCTGGTCGGTGTCGTCGCCACCTGCGTACAGCTCTACTCGACGGCCTACCTGCGCGAGGACCCGCGCTACCCGTCGTATGCCGCTCTGGTCTCACTGTTCACCTCCGCCATGCTGCTCGTCGTCTACTCCGGCGACCTGATGGTGCTGCTGGTCGGCTGGGAGATCATGGGCATCTGCTCGTACTTCCTGGTCGGCCACTACTGGGAGACCGAAGCGGCCCGCTCCGCCTCCCTGAAGGCCTTCCTCGTCACCAAGCTCGGCGACGTCCCCTTCCTCATCGGCCTGTTCGCGCTCGCCGCCGACGCCGGCTCCTTCCGGATCACCAAGATCCTGGGCACCGTCGCCGCGGGCGGGCTCGACCACCCGACGCTGATCGCGCTCCTCCTGCTCGCCGGAGTCGCGGGCAAGTCCGCGCAGTTCCCGCTGCACACCTGGCTCCCCGACGCCATGGCGGGCCCGACCCCGGTCTCCGCGCTGATCCACGCTGCGACGATGGTCGCCGCCGGTGTCTACTTCATCGCCCGACTCCTCCCCGTCTTCGCGGCCTCCCGCGCCGCGCTGGTGGTCATGGCCGTCATGGCGGCCGTCACGATGGTCGGTTCCGCCCTCGCCGCCCTGGCCCAGGACGACATCAAGCGCGTACTCGCCTACTCCACGGTCGGCCAGCTCGGCTACATGACCGGGGCCCTGGCCGTCGGCGACCGCGGCGCCGCCGTCTTCCACCTCCTGTCCCACGGCGCCTTCAAGGCGCTGCTGTTCCTCGGCGCGGGCGTCATCATCCACGCCGCCGGTACGAACTCCCTGGCCGCCATGTCCCGTATGGACGGCCTGGCCAAGCGCATCCCCGACGCCTTCTGGACGATGACGATCGCGCTCCTCGCGCTCGCCGCCATCCCGCCCTTCGCCGGCTTCTTCTCCAAGGAAGCCGTCCTCGTCGCCGCCGAGCACACCGCCACCGGTCACTCGGAGTTCGCCCCCGGCACCGCCGGCTGGATCGTCCTGGTCGCCGGCGTGCTGACCGCGCTGCTCACGGCCGCCTACGCCACCCGGCTGTGGCTGATGGCCTTCCGCGGTACGGGCGCCCCCGCCCCCGACCACGGCAAGGAGCCCGTCGCCATGACCGGCGTGCTGTGGCTGCTGGCGATCCCGTCCATCGGCTTCGGCCTCGCGGCGGGCCCCCTCGCCGACTGGTTCGACGGCGGACAGCTCACCCCGACCCTGATCACCTCCGTCCTCGGCACCGGAGCCGCGGTCATCGGCGCCATGCTGACCTACGCCCTCTGGCAGCGCGCCACGGTCCGTGCCGCGGCCGTCGCAGCCGCCGCCGCGCCCGCCAACGGCCTCGCCGCGGCCGCCGCCGTGGCCGCCACGGTCGCCGAATCCGAGGCCGAGACCCCCGAGGTCGCCGAGGTCACCCACGACCACCCCGCCGTCCCGGCCGGCCCCGCCGCCGACCCCGGCAAGGCGCTCCTCGGCCCCCTGCACCGCCACGCGGCCGACGGCTTCCACCTCGACGCCGTCTACGACCGGCTCTTCGTACGCCCCGTCCGCGGCGCCGCGAGCCTGGTCCGCTTCCTCGACCGCGAGGTCGTGGACACGTACGTCCGCGGCGCGGGCACCGGCCCCCGGCTGCTCGGCAGCCTCGTACGCCGGGCCCAGACCGGCAACGTGCAGAGCTACCTGAGCGCCCTGCTCGCCGGCGCCGTGGTCCTGGCGATCGCCACCGCCGTCCTCGCCAACGTCAACGCCGGATCGTGAGCCGTGAGTCAGCCGTGATTGATATCAGCCCGTCCGTGATGCAGTTCCTTCTGGCGTTCATCGTGGTCGCCCCGCTCCTCGCCGCGGCCGCGGCCCTCCTGCCGCCCCCGCCCGGGCTCAAGGGCCGCAGCCCCGAACAGGCCGTGCTCCGCCACGGCGTGACCGTCACCGGTGTCATCCTCGCCGCGGCGATCGCCCTCACCCTGGGCTTCGACCACGACGCCCCGTCCCGCTTCCAGGCGACGACGGACATCAGCTGGATCCAGGCGCTGAACGTCCGGATCCACCTCGGCATCGACGGCATCTCGCTCCCCCTCCTCCTGATGACCGCGCTGCTGTTCTTCCTCTGCGCGCTCTACAGCTACTTCAAGCTCCCCGCAGGCCCCTCCCCGAAGGCCTTCGTCGCGCTGCTGCTCGTCCTCGAATCCGGCACCCTCGCGACCTTCGCCGTCCTCGACCTGCTGCTCTTCTTCCTCGCCTTCGAGATGGTCCTCATCCCGATGTACTTCCTCATCGCCCGCTGGGGCGGTGCTCAGCGGCAGGCCGCCGCCTGGAAGTTCATCCTCTACACCCTCCTCGGCTCCGTGGTCATGCTGCTCGGTCTGCTGCTGATCGGACTGAAGAGCGGCACGTTCGACATGGTGGCACTCGCCTCTGACAACGGGCGCGGTCTGAGCCGCACCACCCAGCTCCTGGCCGTCCTCGCCATCGGCATCGGCCTCGCCGTGAAGACCCCGATGTGGCCGCTGCACAGCTGGCTGCCGGACGCCCACACCGCCGCGCCCACCGTCGGATCCGTCCTGCTGGCCGGCGTCCTGCTCAAGATGGGCACGTACGGGTTCGTCCGCATCCTGCTGCCCGTCACCCCGGACGGCATGGCCACCTTCGCCCCCTACCTGGGCGCCCTCGCCGCCATCGGCATCGTCTACGGATCCCTCGCCTGCCTCTCCCTGGCCCGCAAGGGCAACAAGGGCGACCTCAAGCGCCTGATCGCGTACTCCTCCGTCGGCCACATGGGCTTCGTGCTCCTCGGCATCGCGTCCATGACCCCCACCGGAGTCAACGGCGCGCTCTTCGCCAACATCGCCCACGGCCTGATCACCGGCCTCCTCTTCTTCCTGGTCGGCGCCCTCAAGGACCGTTACGGCACCGCCGACCTCGACACCCTCGCCGGAGCCACGGGAGCCGCCCTCTACGGCCGCGCCCCCCGCCTCGGCGCCTTCCTCGCCTTCGCCGCCGTCGCCTCCCTGGGACTGCCCGGCCTGGCCGGCTTCTGGGGCGAGATGCTCGCCCTCTTCGGCGCCTTCGACCCCGCCGAGGGCCTCTCCCGCCCCGCCTTCCTCACCTACATGGCGATGGGGGCGTTCGGCACCCTTCTCACCGCCGCCTACCTGCTGGTCGTCGTACGGCGCGTCTGCATGGGCGACCCGAAGGCACCGGGCGCCGCGCCCGTGGCCCTCGCCGACATCCAGCGCTACGAGTTCGCCGCCTGGACCCCGCTCGTCGCCCTCACCGTCCTCGCCGGCCTGTGGCCCGCGGTCCTCCTCGGCCTCACCGATCCGGCCGTCCAGAAGCTCCTCGCAGGAGGCAACGCATGACGGCCCTGTCCGGCCTGTCGGCCCTGCCCGCTCACTCCGCCGTCACGGGACCGGTCACGACCGCGGCCCCGGCCGCCGGCACCGCGAGCCTCGTCCAGAGCGTCGACTGGCTCGCGATCACCCCCGTGGTGCTGCCTGCCGCCGTCGCCCTGGTCGTCCTGATCGCCGACCTCTTCGTACCGGAACGGCGCAAGCCGCTGCTCGGCTGGCTCTCCGTGGCCGGCCTGGCCGCCGCGACCGTCCTGCTGCTGCCGCTGCGCGCCGGCGACCGAACCACCTTCTGCCTCACCGGTGACCCGGCGGCCTGCAGTTACGCCGCCGACCACTTCACGCTCGTCATCCAGTTCCTCGTACTGGGCGGCGCCCTGGTCACCGCCCTGCTGTCGGTCACCGCCGTCCGCGACGCGCGCATGCCCGCCGGCGAGTACTGGTTCCTGCTGCTGTCCTCCGCCGCGGGCGCGGCGCTGCTGCCCGCCTCCCGCGACCTCGCCACCCTGATCGTCGCCCTCGAAGTCGCCTCGTTGCCCGCCTTCGCCCTCGTCGGCATGCGCCGCGGCGACCGGCTCTCCTCCGAGGCCGCCCTCAAGTTCTTCCTGTCCTCCGTCACGGCCACCGCCGTGTCGCTGATGGGCGTCAGCTTCGTCTACGCCGCCACCGGCTCCCTGCACCTGAGCCAGGTCGCCGACCGCCTCGAGGACGTCCCCGGACAGCTCGACACCCTCGCCATGGCGGGCGTCGCGCTCACCCTCGTCGGCTTCGCCTTCAAGACCGCGGCCGTCCCCTTCCACTTCTGGGTCCCCGACACGTACGTCGGCGCCCCCCTGCCCATCGCCGGCTACCTCTCGGTGATCGGCAAGGCCGTCGGCTTCACCGGCCTCATCCTCGTCACGGTGATCGCCTTCCCCGCGTACTCCGAGATCTGGGGCCCGGCCCTCGCCGTCCTGGCCGCGCTCACCATGACCCTCGGCAACGCCGCCGCGCTGCGCCAGTCCGCCGACCGCCCGAACAGCGCCGTACGGCTGCTCGCATGGTCCTCGGTCGGCCAGGCCGGCTACCTGCTGGTCCCGATCGCGGCGGCCGCGTACGCCGACCGCGACCAGATCGGCTCCACCGTCGCCTACGCCCTCATGTACGCCGCCGTGAACCTTGGTGCCTTCGCCGTGGCCGCGCTGGTCGCCCGTACGAAGCCGCTGCACCGGATCAGCGACTACCGCGGGCTGTACGCCGAGCGCCCGGCGGCCGCCCTCTCGCTGGCCTTCTTCCTGCTGTGCCTGGCCGGCCTGCCCCCGGGCATCATCGGCCTCTTCGCCAAGGTCACCGTGTTCCGCTCCGCGGTCGACGCGGGCCTGGGCTGGCTCGCCGTGATCATGGCGATCAACGTCGTCGTCGCCCTGTACTACTACCTGCGGTGGACGGCGCTGCTCTTCCGCGCGCCGGAGGGCGTCGCGGAGGGCGTCGCGGACGCCGCTGCGGGGGCCGGGACCCGTCCGAAGACCACGGCCCCCTGGCCGGTCACGGCGGCGATCGTCCTGACCGCCGTCACAGCGGTCGTCCTCTCGGGCGCCCCGCAGCTGGTCCTGCGCTTCGCCGCGGGCAGCCTCTTCCCGCAGTAGCCCGTCCGCCCCCCGGCAGCCCGTACGCCGCGCCCCACCCGTACGGAGTAACGCCCGCGGAACCCCCGCCGCCCCGGCCACCGGGGCGGCGGCTCCGGCACACCCTGGGAACCTGGCGCCGTCACCTCGCGTTGACCAGGAAGGGAGGGTCCACTGGACCGTAGACCCTCACACCCATGACGGGCTCCCCTGCCGCACCACCTGGAGGGCGTACCGTGCACCGCCGGCACAACGGGCTCAAGACCGCCGTACTCCTCGGCGGGCTGTCCGCACTCATCATCGTCATCGGAAGCCTCTTCGGCCGGGGCGGCCTGATCGTCGCCGTCCTCGTGGCCCTCGGGACGAATGCGTACGCGTACTGGAACAGCGACAAGCTGGCTCTACGCGCGATGCGCGCGCGCCCCGTCAGCGAGTTCGAGGCCCCCGCGCTCTACCGCATGGTGCGCGAGCTCTCCACGTCCGCGCGCCAGCCCATGCCACGGCTCTACATCTCGCCCACCGAAGCGCCCAACGCCTTCGCCACCGGCCGCAATCCGCGCAACGCCGCCGTCTGCTGCACCGAGGGCATCCTGCGCCTCCTCGACGAGCGCGAACTGCGCGGGGTCATCGGCCACGAGCTCAGCCACGTCTACAACCGCGACATCCTGATCTCGTCGGTCGCCGGGGCCCTCGCCTCGGTGATCATGTTCCTGGTGAACTTCGCCTGGCTCATCCCGGTCGGCCGCTCGAACGACGACGAAGGCCCCGGCCTCTTCGGCATGCTGCTGATCATGATCCTGGGCCCGCTCGCCGCCTCGGTGATCCAGCTGGCGATCAGCCGCTCGCGCGAGTACGAGGCCGACGCCTCCGGCGCCCAACTGACGGGAGACCCGCTCGCCCTGGCCGGCGCCCTGCGCAAGCTCGACGCGGGCACCAAGCAGCTCCCGCTGCCCCCGGAGCCCCGGCTGGAGACGGCGAGCCACATGATGATCGCCAACCCCTTCCGCCCGGGCGAGGGATTGTCCAAGATGTTCTCGACACACCCCCCGATGGCCGAGCGCATCGCCCGGCTCGAACAGATGGCAGGACGCAGGCAGTGAAGACCATCCTCAACCTCATCTGGCTCGTCCTCAGCGGCATCTGGCTGTTCCTCGGCTACTGCCTCGCGGGTCTGATCCTCTGCATCACCGTCATCGGCATCCCCTTCGGCGTCGCCGCCTTCCGCATCGCCGTCTACGCGCTCTGGCCCTTCGGCTACACCACGGTCGAGCGGCGCGACGCGGGCGCCGGCTCCGCCGTGGGCAACGTCCTGTGGCTCCTCCTGGCGGGCTGGTGGCTGGCCCTGGGCCACATCTTCACCGGCATCGCCCTCTGCGTCACGATCATCGGCATCCCGTTCGGCATCGCCAACTTCAAGATGGTCCCGCTGTCCCTGCTTCCCCTGGGCCGCGAAATCGTGCCGACGGACGCCCCGTTCGCCTCTCGGTGACGATGCCTCGGCCGCACCCCGCCCTGCGGGGCGGGGCGGAGCGCGAGGTCCGCGGCTGAGTTGTCCACAGGCCCGGCGGGTTGTCAGTGGTGTGCGTCACCATGAACGCATGAACGAGACCGAGCAGTTGCTGGAGCAAGTCGCAGCCCGCGCGCGCCACTCCGCGCACGGGCACGGAAAGCCCCTGCCCGCGCCGCTGGGCACCGGGGAGATCGCCCGGGCCGAGGGCATACTCGGCTTCGTCCTGCCGCCTCTCGTCGCCGGGCTGTACACCCGGGTCGGAGACGGCGGATTCGGCCCGGAGCACGGACTGCTGCCGCTGCGTCAGGCGGTGCGGACCTACGAGGCCCGGCGGGTCTCCGGATGGCGCTGGCCGGAGGGCGTGCTGCCGATAGCCGACTTCGGCTGCGCCATGTACGCCTGCGTCGACTGTCGCTCCGAAACCGCCCAGGTGCTGCTGTTCGACCCGAATCCGGGGGAGCCGGACCTCGCCTGGTCCATCGACGCCCCGAGCCTGTCCGGCTGGCTCCGCGGCTGGCTGGAGGGCACCGCGTGGTTCTGCGACGAGTCCGGCCTGGGGGAGGAGCTGGACTTGGAGCTCACTCCCTGGGCGGAGTTCAGCTCCCGGATCTGAGCCGACCGCGCACGCCGTAGGCCAGCGCGCCCAGCGCCAGCACCACGGCGCCCGCGACCGCCGACGCGAGGGGCAGCGCGCAGGCCAGCACCACACAGCCGGACAGCCCGACCGCTGCCACGGCCCGACCCTTGACACCTGAATCGAGAGTCCAGGCAGAAGCATTCGCGATCGCGTAATAGGCGAGCACTCCGAAGGAGGAGAAACCGATCGCGCCCCGCAGGTCGGCGGTGGCCGCGAGCACCGCCACGACCGCACCCACTGCCAGCTCGGCATGGTGCGGCACCTGGTGCCGGGGATGTACGGCGGCCAGCGCGCGCGGGAGATGGCCGTCCCGGGCCATCGCCAAGGTGGTTCGCGAAACACCGAGTACGAGGGCCAGCAGCGAGCCCAGCGCGGCCAGGGCCGCTCCCACCCGGACGACCGGGGTCAGCCCGGGCCATCCGGCCGCCCGCACCACGTCGGCCAGCGGGGCCGCCGACCGCGCCAGCCCGCCGGCGCCGAGCACCGACAGAGCCGCCACCGCCACGGCGGCGTACACCAGCAGCGCGATCCCCAGCGCGAGCGGCACCGCCCTCGGGATCGTCCGCTCCGGGTCGCGCACCTCCTCGCCCAGGGTGGTGATCCGGGCGTAGCCCGCGAAGGCGAAGAACAGCAGACCCGCGCCCTGCAACAACCCGACGGCGCCCCAGTCCGAGCCGCCGAGCCGCCCCGCCCCGGCCGTGTCGGACGACAGGGAGACGACGACCACCAGGGCCAGCACGGCCAGGACCGCCGCCACGATCAGCCGGGCGATCCGGGCGGACTTCTGCAGGCCGCCGTAGCTCGCGGCGGTCAGTGCCACCACCGCCGCGACGGCCACGGCGTGCCGGTGCTCCGGCCAGACGTACGCGCCGACGGTCAGGGCCATCGCCGCGCAGGAAGCCGTCTTGCCGATCACGAAGCCCCAGCCGGCCAGATAACCCCAGAAGGGCCCGAGCCGCTCGCGCCCGTAGACGTACGTGCCGCCCGAGGACGGGTACCGGGCGGCGAGCCGCGCCGAAGAGTGGGCATTGCAATAGGCGACGACTGCCGCCAGCGCCAGGGCCGCGAGGAGCGCGCCGCCCGCCGCGCGCGCCGCCGGGGCGAGGGCGGCGAAGATGCCGGCGCCGACCATCGCGCCCAGGCCGACGACGACGGCGTCGAACACGCCCAGGGTTCGCTTCAGTTCGGCTTCCACGCGCGGAGGGTAGACCATTCAGCTGACGCCCTCCTTGCCGGGAAGGGGCATCCGGGCGCGCTCCCAGCCCTCCAGGGCCGTCAGACAGGCGTGGTCGAGATGACGCAGCCCGCTGAGATCGAGCCGGATCACCCGCCCCGGCGGCTCCGCGTCCAAGGCGTCCAGGGCGTCGAGCAGCTTGGGCAGCCGCAGGGAGCTGGCGTTCCCCACGACCCGGACGCGCAGCTCCTCGCCCTCCCACACCTCCTCGATGTGCACATGGGAGGTCTCCCAGGCCGCCTTCGCGATGGCGAGCCCCAGGCCGACCAGCACGCCCTCGAAGAGGTTCGTGACCACGATCGCGCCGGCCGTGACCAGCAGCACCACGGCCTCGCCCCGGTGCGTCCGCCACAGTGCGGCCACCGCCCGGGCCGGCAGCAGTTTCCAGCCCGCGTGCAGCAGTACCCCGGCCAGGGCGGCGAGCGGCACGATCTCCAGCGCCTGCGGGAACGCCACGGCGAACAGCAGCAGCCAGGCGCCGTGCAGCACCCTGGCCGCCCGGGTGCGTGCCCCGGCCTCCACATTGGCGGCGCTGCGCACGATGACGGCGGTCATCGGCAGCGCCCCGAGCAGCCCGCACACGCTGTTGCCCACCCCCTGGGCGATGAGCTCCCGGTCGTAATCCGTCCTCGGCCCGTCGTGCATGCGGTCCACCGCGGCAGCGCTGAACAGCGTCTCGGCGGAGGCGATCAGCGCCAGCGCGATCACGGTCCCGATCGCGCCGACGGAGGCCAGCACGCCGAAGTCGCCCCAGCCCGGCGGGGACACGGCAGCCGGCACCCCTGTCACCCGGACCTTCTCGACGGGCAGCCGCAGCAGGGCCGCGACAGCCGTGGCGGCCGCCACCCCGGCCAGCGCCCCGGGTACGAGCCGCAGCCGCTCCGGCATCCGGCGCCAGGCCGCCATGACGGCGACGGTCCCGGCCCCGAGCGCCACCGCGGCCCAGTCGGCCTGCGCTCCGAGTTCGTGTACCCCGCCCAGCTTGGCCAGGGTCCGCCCGGGAGCCTCCAGGCCGCCCAGGGCGTACAGCTGCCCGGCGATCAGGACCAGCCCGATGCCGGCGAGCATCCCGTGGACGACGGCCACCGAGATCGCCCGGAACCACCGCCCGAGCCGTAGCGCCCCCATGCCCAGCTGCGCCACACCGGCGGCCAGCACCAGCACCCCCAGCGCGGGCAGACCGTACGACTGCACCGCCTCCCACACCAGCACGGTGAGCCCGGCCGCCGGCCCGCTCACCTGGAGCGAGCTCCCCCGGAACCACCCGGTGACCAGCCCGCCGACCACCCCGGTCACGATGCCCAGCTCGGCTGGCACCCCCGAGGCGACGGCCACCCCCACACAGAGGGGCAAGGCGACCAGCGCGACGACGACCGACGCCCCGAAGTCTGCGCGAAACGTCCCGGCCCCAGGCATGCGAGAACCCCCTGCCACGCGGTGATGGATGCCACCCAGCGTGGTGGGCGCACTCCGCCCCGCCCAGTGCACACAGAGGCCCGCGGTGGCGCACGCGCCGCTCACGCCCCGCACACATGCCCGCGAACGCCGCGGCCCGGCGGTCGGTGGAGACCGCCGGGCCGGCGTGCGGGCAGATCGCGGAGCTGGGTCAGCGGTAGTTCACGAACTGGATGGCGAAGTCCAGGTCCTTGCCCTTGAGCAGCGCCTGGACCCCCTGGAGGTCGTCACGGCTCTTGGAGCTGACGCGCAGCTCATCGCCCTGGACCTGGGCCTTGACGCCCTTGGGGCCCTCGTCCCGGATGATCTTCGCGACCTTCTTGGCGTTCTCCTGGGAGATGCCCTCCTCGATCGTGGCGAAGATCTTGTACTCCTTGCCGGACAGCTGCGGCTCGCCGGCGTCCAGCGCCTTCAGGGAGATCCCGCGCTTGACGAGCTTGGTCTCGAAGACGTCGAGGACGGCCTTGACGCGCTCCTCGGAGTTCGCCTCCATCAGGATCTTGTCGCCGGACCAGGCGATCGTGGCGCCGGTGCCCTTGAAGTCGTAGCGCTGCGAGAGTTCCTTGGCGGCCTGGTTGAGGGCGTTGTCGACCTCCTGCCGCTCGACCTTCGAGACGATGTCGAAACTGGAGTCGGCCATGTGCTGTGGCTCCTTGAAGTCGGTTGTGATCGCCCCGGAGGGCGCGGCCGGACATCCCCGGCCCGCTCCGCAAAGCCTAGCCACCGCACCCGGCCGAAGTGCTGATCAATCCGGTGGCGAAGCACCCCCGGACATCAGGTATCGTTTACGTCGTTGCCAGGGAGCGCCGCCGGAAGGCGGAGAAAATGGCAGCGACTCTTGGCGGTGTGCCCGAGTGGCCAAAGGGAGCAGACTGTAAATCTGCCGGCTCAGCCTACCCAGGTTCGAACCCTGGCGCCGCCACGCGAAGTAAGACCCCCGTTACATGTAACGGGGGTCTTCTCGCATGCAGTCGCACCCCGCGCCGACCTCAACGATCCGTGCCGGTGGCTCGAGACCGCGTGAGTGCCGCCCGCCGCGCCCATCGCCGCGAAGCCGCCCGTTCGGCGTCCGTGCCGGTCATCGACCGCATCGTCCGCGTCTCCTGTTCGTTCTCCGGGGGTGAAATGGACATCTGACACGCGGGGGAAAGTAGGCGGCGGGGTGCTCCTCGCCCTGCTCGGCGCCGGGCTTCCGGCTCTGGTGGGGGCCGCGCTCCATCCGAGCGTGGGGGAGCCGTACCAGGAGACCCGGCTCTACTTCGGCACCGAACGCCTCGACGGCCGGGGCCCGGTCGGGCAGCAGGAGTTCATGCGGTTTCTGGACCGCGAAATCACCCCGGCCTTCCCCGAAGGGCTGACGCTGCACGACGGGTACGGCCAATGGCGGGGCCAGGACGGCAAGGTCGTCCACGAGACCTCGTACGAGGTGGTGCTGCTGTACCCCGAGAAGGAGGCCGACGAGCGCAACACGCGCATCGAGCGGATCCGGCAGGCCTACGAGGACCAGTACCGGCAGGACTCGGTCGGCCGGTCCGACGACAAGGTCAGCGCCGGGTTCTGAGCCCGCCACCCCGTCAGTTGCCCGCCACGGCCTTGACGGCCACCGGGACCGGCGTCGAACCGGAGATCAGCTCCAGCGTCAGGCCCGCCGTCGCCGGGGTCTCGATCAGCTCGGCCAGGACCGCGGCCACCTCGTCGCGCGGGACGGACCCGGGGCCCGTCTGCGCCTCCAGACGGACCAGGCCCGTACCCGCGTCGTCGATCAGCGAGCCGGGGCGCAGGACCGTCCACTCCAGGCCCAGACGGGTGCGGACGTGGTCGTCGGCCTCGCCCTTGGCCCGCAGGTAGACGTCGAACACCTCGTCACCCTCGTGGTGGGCGTCGGCGCCCATCGAAGAGACCATCAGGAAGCGCCGCACGCGCGCCCGTTCGGCCGCGTCGGCGAACAGCACCGCCGCGCCCCGGTCCACGGTGTCCTTGCGCCCGACGCCGCTGCCGGGGCCCGCGCCGGCCGCGAACACCGCCACGTCCGCGCCCTGCAGAATGCCCGCCACATGCTCCACCGAGGCCGACTCCAGATCGCAGAGCACCGGTTCGGCGCCCGCCTCCCTGAGGTCGTCGCCCTGTGCCCGGTCGCGGATGATCCCCGCGACCTCGTACCCGCGCGCGGAGAGCAGGCGCTCCAGCCGCAGCGCGATCTGACCGTGTCCACCAGCGATGACGATGCGCATGATCCGACCGTACGACGAGCGGGGCGCCCACGCCCGCGAACGGGCGGCGAACCTTCAGGGCCCGGGCTCCGTACGGCCCTGCCGGGGCAGGTCCAGGGCCACCGCCACGGCGGAGTCGCAGTACTCCCGCACCGCACTCGTACGGGCTACCACCCGCCCGCGGTGGATCACGATGCGGCTGTACGCGAGGGAGAGCACGCCCGCGATGTGGTCCCCGCGGACGGCGAGCAGCTCCGCCGGGAAACCGGCCTCCACCCGGACCTCCGGCAGGCCCATGGCCTCGCGGGCGGCGCCGCTGACCGAGTCGTACGCCTCGCCGGCCCGGAGCCCGCCCTGGGAGGCGAGCAGGTACGCGGCCTCCAGCGGGTCGCCGCGGCCGACCGGGTTGCCGGCGTCCCGCAGCGCCCCACTGCCCGCCGACACCCGCACCCCGGCGGCCCGCAGCAGCCGTACGGGGGCGGTGCGCAGGCCGCGGCGTTCCAGGGCCGCGCAGTCGCCCTGGGGCAGGCAGGTCACCCGTACGCCGGCCGCGGCCAGCTGGTCGGCGGCGCGGGTCGCCGCGTCCAGCGGGAGCCGGGACAGCCCGCCGCAAGGGCCGATGCTCACCCCGGGGCGGAGCCCGCCGGCCATGGCCGCGAGCCGGGCCAGGCGGGCCGGATCGTCACCGTCCGTGTGCAGGTCCACGGGGCAGCCGTGCTCGTCGGCGAGTTCCAGTACGGCTTCGAGGAAGCCCGTCGGATCGGGGTCCAGGTCCGGGCAGCCGCCGATGACGGAGGCGCCCATCTTGACCGCGTCCCGCAGCATCGCGAGCCCGTCGGCGCCGGCCGCCCCGGTCAGCAGCCGCGGTACGGCGACGGTGGTCAGGTCGGCCAGGCCGCGCAGGGAGCGGCGGGCCTGGAGGACGGCCTCCAAGGGGCCGAGGCCGTGCACGTCGCCGATGCGGACGTGCGAGCGCACGGCGGTGGCGCCGTGGCCGAGCTGGAGCAGGGCGGCCTCGGTGGCCCGGCGCTGGACCTCGTCGGGGGTGTACGAGACGGGCCCCTCGCCGTCGGCGGTCAGGGCGGTGTCCCCGTGGGAATGGGGCTCGGCAGGGGCCGGCAGCAGCAGGTAGCCGCCGAGGTCCACCCGGGACAGGGCCGGGGCCGGGAGGCTGCCCGCGGTGCCGACTGCCTGGATCCGGCCGCCGCTGAGGCGGACGTCGACCGTCCGGCCGTCCGTGAGGCGGGCCCCCGCCAGCAGCAGTGTCGTGGCCTCGGCGGCGGCCGCGCTGCCGTGGCCGTGGGAAGGGCCGTATGCGGGTCCGTGCGCGCCGCCCTCACCGCGGCCGCTGCGCGGGGAGTGGAACGGCTGCGGCGGCTGGCTGTCGGACATCGCGCTCCTGCGGTGGCTCGGGCGGTCCTGGGCCGTGGCCGCGGCCCGCGGCCCAAGATCACGCAGCGTGCTCAGAGCCTAGGGCGCGGGGGAGCCCGCTTCACGGAGGAGCGCAATAGTCGTACTGGTGTGGTGCCCGAGCGCTCCGGCGCCGCCGCGCGCCCCGGCGCGGTGTGAGCCCGCCCACAATCCGCCCCCCGCGCGGCCGGGAAACCCGTGTCACGCTGATCAAGGAAGACTTCGGAACCCCCTCGGAGCCCAGTCCCCGCAAAGGATTTGGGCGATCGGCGGGCAACCGTGTAATGTCTTCATCGCTCGCCCCAATAGCTCAGTCGGTAGAGCGTCTCCATGGTAAGGAGAAGGTCTGCGGTTCGATTCCGCATTGGGGCTCTGGTGAGAGAGGTTCCCCACCCTCGGGTGGGGAGTCGATCACATCAAAGCGGCGTAGCTCAGTCGGTAGAGCAAGCGGCTCATAATCGCTGTGTCACCGGTTCAAGTCCGGTCGCCGCTACACCCAGTAGCCGATTGCGGGGTCGGTCTCCCGATCGGCTACTCTTTTATGCGTTCATCCGTCCCATAGTCCGTCAAGGAGCACTCACGTGGCTGCCACCGACGTCCGCCCGAAGATCACGCTGGCCTGCGTGGAGTGCAAGGAGCGGAACTACATCACCAAGAAGAACCGGCGTAACAACCCGGACCGTCTTGAGATGAAGAAGCACTGCCCGCGTTGCAACTCGCACACCGCGCACCGCGAGACCCGCTGACCCCAGCGAAGTCTCGAATACAGGCACCGTCATGAGGTCGTCCCCTTCTTTGGGGGGCGGCCTCGTGTCGTTTCCGCGCTCTGTCGTTCATGTTCCTTCAGCAGGAGGTAGTGAGTCATGGCTCTCGACCAGTCCTTCGTCGGGCGGAGCTACCCGCCCACCGATCCGTACGAGGTCGGCCGGGAGAAGATCCGCGAATTCGCGGTAGCGGTGGGTGACGCCAATCCCGTCTACACCGACCCCGAAGCCGCCAAGTCCTTCGGCCACCCCGATGTGATCGCTCCGCCGACTTTTGTGTTCGCGATCACTTTCGCTGCGGCAAGCCAGGTCATCGAGGACCCGCAGCTGGGGCTGGACTACAGCCGCGTCGTGCACGGCGACCAGAAGTTCGCCTACTCCCGCCCGGTCACTGCGGGTGACCGGCTCTCGGTGACCTCCACCATCGAGGCCGTGAAGTCGCTCGCGGGCAACGACATCATCGACATCCGCGGCGAGGTCCACGACGAGACCGGCGAGCACGTGGTGACCGCGTGGACGAAGCTCGTCTCCCGCGCCCCCGAGGAGGCCTGACATGGCAGCGCAGATCAAGTACGCCGACGTCGAGGTCGGCACGGAGCTCCCGGCGGCGTCCTTCCCCGTGACGCGCGCCACTCTGGTCCGCTACGCCGGCGCCTCGGGCGACTTCAACCCGATCCACTGGAACGAGAAGTTCGCCAAGGAAGTCGGCCTGCCGGACGTGATCGCGCACGGCATGTTCACCATGGCCGAGGCCATCCGCGTGGTCACCGACTGGGTCGGCGACCCGGGCGCGGTGGTCGAGTACGGTGTGCGCTTCACCAAGCCGGTCGTGGTCCCGAACGACGACCAGGGCGGCCTCATCGAGGTCACCGCCAAGGTCGCCGTCAAGCTGGACGACAACCGCGTCCGCGTGGACCTGACTGCCATGAGCGCCGGCCAGAAGGTCCTGGGCATGTCCCGCGCGGTGGTCGAACTGAGCTGAGCCCCGGCGCCCGGGCCGGGTGAGGAGCGGGGAGCGCGTCACATCGCTACGCGCTCCCCCTTCTCTGCGTCCAGGCCGCGTCGACGGCCCCTCCTGGGCCGGGCGGGCACGCCCCGACGGTCGCTACGCGCCCGTCCCTCGGGCGCGGCACCTTCTGCGGCCCGTCAGGCTGCGGCACCAAGGGTGCGCGAGGGCCTGATCAGGGGTTCGGGTCCCCGATGCAGCCTTCGGGCGGACCCTCGCGAGCGGCGAGGTCGCGCAGGGGGTGGCTGTCAAGTCACGCGATTCAGGGGCATGACCCGCATGGGACCGCCGGGGCTTACTTGAGGCATGGGAACAGCCGGAACCGGTGACCCACTCCCCCTCCCTCCCATAGGAGATTCCCCATGTCCCACACCTCCCGTACCCTGCGTCTCGCCCTGCTCACCGCCTCGTCCGCGCTGGCGGCAGGAAGCGTCCTGCTGCCCACCGGAGCGTTCGCGGCCCCGGCCACACCGCCTGCGATCACCGTGCAGGCCGACGACGACAGCGGTGACGAGGTGTCCGACTCCACGAACGAAGACGAGCTCGGATCGCTCGTGACCCCGGGCGAGACGGACGAGAACCCTTCGGAGCCGACGGAGTCCGACTCCGGTGTGGTTCCGGACTCCTACTGCAACGACCCGATGGCGGCCCCGGGGCTGTGCGTCGACGGCAAGCCGCTCCCGAAGGGCGACGACAGCGTCACGGTTCCCCAGGCCCCGCCGAACTCCGGTGTGGTTCCGGACTCCTACTGCAACGACCCGATGGCGGCCCCGGGGCTGTGCGTCAACGGCAAGCCGCTGCCGAAGGGCGACGGCAGCGTCATCGTTCCGCAGGCGCCCTACGTGCCCAGCCCCACGGGCAGCTCCACCGCCCGACTCGCGGTGTGACCCTCAGACCAGGGCGGGCGCGGCTCCTGAAGGAGTCGCGCCCTTCTGCTGCACTCCTTGACTTAGTTAGTGATTGAGCACTAACTTCGACTCATGGCAAGGATGAGCGCAGAAGAGCGACGTGAGAGCGTCATCCGTGCGGCGATGCACGAGTTCGCCCGCGGTGGTTACTACGGGACCTCCACCGAGGCGATCGCCCGGCGGGTCGGGGTGTCGCAGCCCTACCTCTTCCGGCTGTTCCCGAACAAGCAGGCCATGTTCCTCGCCGCCGCCGAGCGCTGTCTGCACGACACCCGTGAGGTCTTCGCCGCCGCCGCCGAAGGGCTGCAGGGCGAGCAGGCCACCCAGGCCATGGCGAACGCCTACACCAGGCTCATCGCCGAGGATCCCGACAAGCTCCAGATGCAGCTCCAGATGTACGTCACCGTCGCCGCCGCCGAAGCGGCCGGCGATCACGAGCTCGGCGAGCTCGTCCGCAAGGGCTGGATGGAGCTCTGGGACACCGTTCACGTGCCGCTCGGCGCGGATGTCGGTGAGACCACCACCTTCATGGCGTACGGAATGCTCATCAACACCCTCGTCGCCATGGGGTTCCCGCCCGACCACCGGGTCTGGGAGGGGCTGTATCCCGAGGCTAGGGTCAAGGGCCGCCTGGAGAAGTGAGCGAGCGGGCGCGTGAGCGCCTGCGGGAGCACGTGCGGGCCGCCCGTCCGGCGCGTGGCTCCGCATGCGCGGGAAAGTTAGTCATCAATAACTAATCAGAGCACATACGACCGCTGGGGGAACCATGACCAAGCACGACACCAGCCCCGACACCAAACTCCGCGGCCCCGCAGTCTGGGCCCTCATCCTCACCGGCGTCGCCAGCTTCATGGCCGCCCTGGACAACCTCGTCGTCACCACCGCCCTGCCCGCCATCCGCGCGGATCTCGGCGGCAAGCTCGAGGACCTGGAGTGGACGGTGAACGCCTACACGCTCACCTTCGCCGTCCTCCTCATGTTCGGTGCGGCCCTCGGGGACCGGTTCGGGCGCCGTCGGCTGTTCATCGCCGGGCTCGCCGTCTTCACCGGCGCCTCCGCCGCGGCCGCCCTCTCACCCGGGATCGACGCGCTCATCGCCGCCCGCGCCGTCCAGGGTGTCGGCGCCGCGATCATGATGCCGCTCACCCTGACCCTCCTCACCGCCGCGGTCCCGGCCGCCCGCCGCGGCATGGCCCTCGGCATCTACGGAGCCGTCACCGGCCTCGCCGTCGCCAGTGGCCCCCTCATCGGCGGCAGCCTGACCGAACACATCTCCTGGCAGTGGATCTTCTGGCTCAACGTCCCCATAGGCCTCGCCCTGATCCCGCTCGCCCGTCTGCGCCTCGCCGAGTCCACCGCCCCCGCCGCCCGCCTCGACATCCCCGGCACCCTCCTCATCAGCGGCGGTCTCTTCGGCATCGTCTACGCCCTCGTCAACGCCAACTCCGAGGGCTGGACCAGCGCCCCCGTCCTGACCGGCCTGATCGTCGGCGCCGCACTCGTCGGCGGCTTCGTCCACCACGGCATCCACAACGCCGACCCGATGCTCCCCATGCGGCTCTTCCGCGACCGCGGCTTCCTCGGGATCAACCTGGCCAGCCTGCTGATGTTCCTCGGCATGTTCGGTTCGATCTTCCTGCTCAGCCAGTTCCTCCAGGGCGTCGCCGGCTACTCGCCCACCGAGGCCGGCCTGCGGATGCTCCCCTGGACCGGCATGCCGATGATCGTCGCCCCGTTCGCCGGCATCCTCTCCGACCGCATCGGCGGCCGGCCGGTCGTCGCCGCCGGGCTCGCGCTCCAAGCCCTCGGCCTCGGCTGGTTCGCCGCCATCCTGAGCACGGACGTCTCGTACGCGGCCCAGCTGCCGCCGCTGATCCTCAGCGGGATCGGCATGGCCCTCTACTTCGCCCCCGCCGCCAACGTCCTGATGTCCACCGTGGCCCCCGCCGACCAGGGCAAGGCCTCCGGTGCCAACAACGCCCTGCGCGAGGTCGGCGGAGCCCTCGGCGTCGCCGTCCTGGCCTCGGTCTTCTCCGCCCAGGGCGGCTACGAGTCCCCCCGGGCCTTCACCGACGGCACCGTCCCGGCCCTGTGGATCGGAGCCGCAGCGGTGGCCCTCGCCGCGGGCCTCGCCCTGCTCCTCCCGCGCAAGCCCAAGGCCTCGCCCGCCCCCGTCGCCGCCACCACACCGGCCGTGGCCAAGGTCCCCACCCTGGGCTGATCTCCCCGCAATGTACTACCCAAACATGCACTGCGCCTATTACCATCGCCATCGATCCTGACACCCGGTCACGAAGGAGCGCTCGCCATGCCCGACATCCCGTGGTCCACCCCCACCCAGGCCGCCCCCGACGCCGAGGTGTACGTCATGGCCTCCCGCTTCGAGACCGCCACCCTCGCCGGGGCCGTCACGTTCTTCCTCAAGGCCCCCGGCATCATCGGCCAGATACGCAAGGCCCCCGGCGCCCACGGAGTCGCCCTGCGGGCACGCGTCTTCAGCCGGACCTTCCTGACCCTCTCCGCCTGGGAGGACCGCGACGCGCTCTACCGGTTCGCCCGCAGTGAGCCCCACCGCTCCAGCTCGCGCGCCGCGAGCGCGTACATGAAGGAGTCGGGCTTCACCTTCTGGACCGTACGGGCCTCCGAGCTGCCCCTCACCTGGGCCGAGGCCGAGCGGCGACTCGCCGAGCAGAAGTCGGACCACTGAGCCACGGTCCGTGGCCCCGCCGGGATGCGAGGGGCACGGACCGTACTCTTGTCCACGTGCAGGAACTCCACGACGCCCCCCTCGCCCCGCTGACCACCTTCCGCCTCGGTGGCCCCGCCGCCCGCCTGGTCACCGCGACCACCGACGCCGAGGTGGTCGCCGCCGTCCGGGCCGCCGACGAGAGCGGCACCCCGCTCCTGGTCATCGGCGGCGGCAGCAACCTGGTCATCGGCGACAAGGGCTTCGACGGCACCGCCCTGCGCATCGCGACCACCGGCTTCACCCTCGACGGCACCACCCTGGAGCTCGCCGCCGGCGAGAACTGGAGCGACGCCGTCGCCCGCACCGTCGAAGCAGGCCTCGCCGGGATCGAGTGCCTCGCCGGAATTCCCGGCTCCGCCGGTGCCACCCCGATCCAGAACGTCGGTGCGTACGGCCAGGAGGTCTGCGACACCATCACCGAGGTCGTCGCCTACGACCGCACCACCGGCGAGACGGTCACCCTCACCGCCGACGAGTGCGCCTTCCGGTACCGCAACAGCACCTTCAAGGACCACCCCGAGCGCTACGTCGTCCTGCGCGTCCGCTTCGCCCTCGAGGACGCCGGCGGGCTGTCGGCGCCGATCAAGTACCCCGAGACCGCCCGCGCCCTCGGCGTCGAGGCCGGCGACCGGGTCCCGGCCGCCGCCGCCCGCGAGACCGTACTGCGCCTGCGCGCCGGCAAGGGCATGGTCCTCGACCCCGCCGACCACGACACCTGGTCCGCCGGCTCCTTCTTCCACAACCCGATCCTGACCGACGAGGCCTACGCCGCCTTCCTCGCCCGCGTCCAGGACCGCCTCGGCCCCGACACGGCCCCGCCCGCCTACCCCGCCGGCGACGGACGTACGAAGACCAGCGCCGCCTGGCTGATCGACAAGGCCGGCTTCACCAAGGGCTACGGCACCGGCCCCGCCCGCATCTCCACCAAGCACACCCTCGCCCTCACCAACCGCGGCACGGCCACCACCGAGGACCTCCTCGCCCTGGCCCGCGAGGTCGTCGCGGGCGTCCACGAGGCCTTCGGCGTCACCCTGGTCAACGAACCGGTGACGGTCGGCGTCAGCATCTGAGGAGCCCCGGCCGCCCATGCTCTGTCCCCTGCACGGAGCCGGTACGGACCCGACCCGCCTCGTGGGGCGCACGCTCAGCCGAGTCGTCGCGTCCTGGCACATCAGTGACGGCGAGCGCTCCGAGGCTCCCCTCGACGTCTGGCTGATCGACAGCGTCGGGGACTCCATCCGCATCACCACCGGCTCCGACCAGTGTCTGATCGTCGAATCCGCCGCGCCCCACGAGCCGTACGACATGGGGGAGTGGGGCCGCATCGAGGTCGGCGAGGACCTCGGCGACCACCCCTTCCTGCGGCACCTCGGCGAGACCGTCACCTCGGTCGCCGAGTTCGCCCTGCCCGAGCAGGGCCGCACCCACCTGGAGATCGGCTTCCCCGACGGGGGCCGGGTGCGCGCCGACTGCTACGAGGGGGACCTGCGGCTCACCCGGTGAGCCAGTGGTCGATCCCGGCCAGCAGCTTGGCCTGTACGTCGGCGGGTGCGGCCGAACCGCGCACCGACTGGCGGGCCAGCTCGGCGAGCTCCGCGTCCGTGAAGGCGTGGTGGCGGCGGGCGATCTCGTACTGCGCCGCCAGCCGTGACCCGAAGAGCAGCGGGTCGTCCGCGCCCAGCGCCAGGGGCACCCCGGCCTCGAAGAGGGTGCGGAGCGGGACGTCCTCGGGGCGCTCGTAGACCCCGAGGGCGACGTTGGAGGCCGGGCACACCTCGCAGGTGATCTGCCGGTCCGCGAGGCGCTTGAGCAGGCGCGGGTCCTCGGCGGCCCGTACGCCGTGCCCGATGCGCGAGGCGTGCAGATCGTCGAGGCAGTCCCGGACGGAGGCGGGGCCGGTGAGCTCGCCGCCGTGCGGGGCGGCGAGGAGGCCACCCTCGCGGGCGATCGCGAAGGCCCGGTCGAAGTCGCGGGCCATGCCGCGGCGCTCGTCGTTGGAGAGCCCGAAGCCGACGATGCCGCGGTCGGCGTAGCGGACGGCGAGGCGGGCGAGGGTGCGGGCGTCGAGGGGGTGCTTCATGCGGTTGGCGGCGATGAGCACCCGCATCCCGAGGCCGGTCTCGCGGGAGGCGGAGTCGACGGCGTCGAGGATGATCTCGACGGCCGGGATCATCCCGCCGAGGAGGGGCGCGTAGGAGGTGGGATCCACCTGGATCTCCAGCCAGCCGCTGCCGTCCCGTACGTCCTCCTCCGCGGCCTCGCGCACGAGGCGGCGGATGTCCTCGGGCTCGCGCAGGCAGGAGCGGGCGGCGTCGTAGAGACGCTGGAAGCGGAACCAGCCGCGCTCGTCGGTGGCGCGGAGCTTGGGGGGCTCGCCGGCGGTGAGGGCGTCCGGGAGGCGGACGCCGTACTTGTCGGCCAGCTCCAGGAGGGTCGATGGGCGCATCGAGCCGGTGAAGTGCAGGTGGAGATGGGCCTTTGGCAGAAGCGTGAGGTCGCGTGCGTGCTCCATCCGGTGATCCTGCCGTACCGCTGCGCTGGGCGGGAGGTCGTTTTACCTATTGGGGGCTTGCTCGAACGGGCGAGCGGGGGCCGGGGTGGGGGTGGTGCCGCTGCGCGGGGCCTCCTCCCGGGCGCTGCCCGTACCCGCGCCTCAAACACCGGCGGGGCTGGATGTGGCCGGTCCGGTAGGCGGGTGCGGGTGCGAGATCGGGGCTCTGCCCCGGGCCCTGCGCGTCAAGCGTCGGCGGGGCTGGATGTGGCTGGTCCGGTATGCGGGTGCGGGTGCGAGATCGGGGTTCTGCCCCGGGGCCTGCGTCTCAAGCGTCGGCGGGGCTGGAGGTGGCCGGTCCGGTAGGCGGGTGCGGGGCGGAGTCCCAGGGGTGGTGCCGTGCCGGGGGCCGGACGTGCCGGAGCGGCGCCGCCCCAGGTGGGGGAGACGCCGCTCGGGGGTGGTGCTGCGGGGCGCGTCAGGCCTAGGCCTTGGCCTCGGCGAGGAGCTTCTGGATGCGGGAGACGCCCTCGACCAGGTCCTCGTCGCCCAGGGCGTACGAGAGGCGGAGGTAGCCCGGGGTGCCGAAGGCCTCGCCCGGGACGACCGCGACCTCGACCTCGTCGAGGATCAGGGCCGCGAGCTCGGCGGAGGTCTGCGGCCGCTTGCCGCGGATCTCCTTGCCGAGGATGTCCTTCACCGCGGGGTACGCGTAGAAGGCGCCCTCCGGCGTCGGGCAGAAGACGCCGTCGATCTCGTTCAGCATCCGCACCATCGTCTGGCGGCGGCGGTCGAAGGCCGTGCGCATCGCCGCCACCGCGTCCAGGTTGCCGGACACCGCGGCCAGGGCCGCGACCTGGGCGACGTTGGAGACGTTGGAGGTGGCGTGCGACTGCAGGTTCGTCGCGGCCTTGATGATGTCCTTCGGGGCGATGATCCAGCCGACCCGCCAGCCCGTCATCGCGTACGTCTTGGCGACACCGTTGACCACGATGCACTTGTCGCGCAGCTCGGGCAGGACCGCGGGGAGGGAGGCGGCGGTGGCGTCGCCGTAAACCAGGTGCTCGTAGATCTCGTCCGTCAGGACCCACAGACCGTGCTCGACGGCCCAGCGGCCGATGGCCTCGGTCTCCGCCTCGGAGTAGACGGCGCCCGTCGGGTTGGACGGGGAGACGAAGAGGACGACCTTCGTGCGCGGGGTGCGCGCCGCTTCGAGCTGCTCGACGGAGACGCGGTAACCGGTGGTCTCGTCGGCGACGACCTCGACCGGGACACCGCCGGCGAGGCGGATCGACTCCGGGTAGGTGGTCCAGTACGGGGCCGGGACGATGACCTCGTCGCCCGGGTCCAGGATGGCCGCGAAGGCCTCGTAGATCGCCTGCTTGCCACCGTTGGTGACCAGGACCTGCGAGGCGTCGACCTCGTAGCCGGAGTCGCGCAGGGTCTTCGCGGCGATCGCGGCCTTGAGCTCGGGCAGGCCGCCGGCCGGCGTGTAGCGGTGGTACTTCGGGTTGCGGCAGGCCTCGACCGCGGCCTCGACGATGTAGTCCGGGGTCGGGAAGTCGGGCTCGCCCGCGCCGAAGCCGATCACCGGGCGCCCGGCGGCCTTGAGGGCCTTGGCCTTGGCGTCGACGGCGAGGGTGGCGGACTCGGAAATGGCGCCGATACGGGCGGAGACGCGGCGCTCGGAGGAAGGCGTTGCAGAGGTCATGCGAGCAATCGTCCCAGACGGCCCAGAAGCGCCGCACACCGTTTCAGTTACCGGACCGGGGGATGGCGGGTCGGGTTCTGTTCGACGTCAGGGCCCGGTTCACGTACACTCACCTGTCGTTGGACCTCGCCAGCCGCTCCAGAGCGTGAGCACTCCGTGCACCCGCCCGGATGCGGTAGGTTGGGGGACGCAAAGGGTCGTAGCTCAATTGGTAGAGCACTGGTCTCCAAAACCAGCGGTTGGGGGTTCGAGTCCCTCCGGCCCTGCTCCACACTCCTTCTCGGATGTGTGTGCGCAGGTACGTACTTCGATGCAACGCCGTGCGGCGCAACCGGGCGCGGTACGGCCACGACCCGGATTCAGGTGAGAGACGTGACGGACGCCCTGGGCTCCATCGACATGCCTGACGCCGAGGACGAGACCCGCGAGAAGAAGGCCCGCAAGGGCGGTAAGCGCGGCAAGAAGGGTCCTCTGGGCCGGCTCGCGCTGTTCTACCGCCAGATCGTCGCGGAACTCCGCAAGGTTGTATGGCCCACTCGCAACCAGCTCACGACGTACACCACCGTGGTGATTGTCTTCGTGGTCATCATGATCGGTCTGGTGACCGTGATTGACTATGGGTTCCAGGAAGCCATCAAGTTCGTCTTCGGCTGATCCCCGCGGAGGGCGGCGCCTTGATGGGTGCCGCCCGTTTTCGCATGTTCCACCACCTTTTGTATCCAGGAAGAAGCAGCCACCGTGTCTGACCCGAACCTGAACGCGAGCCACGACTCCGTCGAGTCCGTCGAGGACGAGCTCGACATCGTCGAGGCGGCAGACGCTGTGGACCCCGACGAGGCAGAGCTCGCCGACACCGAGGCGGGTGGCGCCGCCGAAGAGGCCGCGCTGCACGTTGAGGACGAGACCGAGGCCGACGCCGAGATCGAGGACGACGCCGAGGTCGAGGCGGCTGCCGACGACGCCGAGGAAGCGGACGACGCCGACGAAGAGGGCGACGTCGAGGCCGCGGCCGACGAGGAGGCCGAAGAGGCCGCCGAGGCCGAGCCCGCCGAGCCCGTCGACCCCATCCAGGCCCTGCGCGACGAGCTGCGCGTGCTCCCCGGCGAGTGGTACGTGATCCACACCTACGCCGGCTACGAGAAGCGCGTGAAGGCCAACCTGGAGCAGCGCGCCGTCTCGCTGAACGTCGAGGAGTTCATCTACCAGGCCGAGGTGCCCGAGGAAGAGATCGTCCAGATCAAGAACGGCGAGCGCAAGAACGTCCGGCAGAACAAGCTGCCCGGTTACGTTCTCGTCCGCATGGATCTGACGAACGAGTCCTGGGGCGTCGTCCGCAACACGCCTGGCGTCACCGGCTTCGTGGGCAACGCGTACGACCCGTACCCGCTGACCCTGGACGAGATCGTCAAGATGCTCGCGCCGGAGGCCAAGGAGAAGGCCGAGAAGGCCGCCGCGGAGGCCGCCGGTCTGCCCGCGCCCGCCGTCAAGCGCACCATCGAGGTCCTGGACTTTGAGGTCGGCGACTCGGTCACCGTCACCGACGGCCCGTTCGCGACGCTGCAGGCGACGATCAACGAGATCAACCCGGACTCGAAGAAGGTCAAGGGTCTCGTCGAGATCTTCGGCCGCGAGACCCCGGTCGAGCTCAGCTTCGACCAGATCCAGAAGAACTGATCCACCTCTTCTGAGACTCAGCTTCCGGACAGGTCAGACCACCCCTCACGGGCGGTCTGACCTGCTCGGTTTTTAGCCCCGCTCCGATACCCGTTATCGTGGTGCGGTATGCCTCCATCCGGATGACCGGATGTGCGGCTGAAAACTCTCACTAGGACCCGGAGAGAGCAATGCCTCCCAAGAAGAAGAAGGTCACGGGGCTTATCAAGCTCCAGATCAAGGCCGGTGCGGCCAACCCGGCTCCGCCGGTCGGCCCCGCGCTCGGTCAGCACGGCGTCAACATCATGGAGTTCTGCAAGGCCTACAACGCCGCGACCGAGTCGCAGCGTGGCATGGTCGTGCCGGTGGAGATCACGGTCTACGAGGACCGTTCCTTCACCTTCATCACCAAGACTCCGCCGGCCGCGCGCCTCATCCTGAAGCACGCGGGCGTGGAGAAGGGCTCTGGCGAGCCCCACAAGACCAAGGTCGCCAAGCTCACCGGCGCCCAGGTCCGTGAGATCGCCGAGCTGAAGATGCCCGACCTGAACGCCAACGACATCGACGCCGCCGTGAAGATCATTTCCGGCACCGCGCGCTCGATGGGCATCACCGTCGAAGGCTGATCCAGCCACCCTCCAGCACCACCAGTGGTAGGGCCAAGCGCTGGTCCGCACCACGACTCCACGCCTGAAGAAACAACACAGGAGCAGAAGTGAAGCGCAGCAAGACTCTCCGCGCTGCGGACGCCAAGGTCGACCGGGAGAAGCTGTACGCCCCGCTCGAGGCCGTCCGTCTCGCCAAGGAGACCTCCACGACCAAGTTCGACGGTACCGTCGAGGTCGCCTTCCGCCTGGGTGTCGACCCGCGCAAGGCCGACCAGATGGTCCGCGGCACCGTGAACCTCCCGCACGGCACCG
Source organism: Streptomyces sp. NPDC088762 (assembly GCF_044750905.1). Lineage (NCBI taxonomy): Bacteria > Bacillati > Actinomycetota > Actinomycetes > Kitasatosporales > Streptomycetaceae > Streptomyces > Streptomyces sp. NPDC088762. The sequence continues at coordinate 77,186 of NZ_JBIVKT010000013.1, read as the reverse complement.
GCAAGACCGCCCGGGTCCTGGTCTTCGCGACCGGTGACCGTGCTGCGGCCGCGGAAGCCGCCGGCGCCGACATTGTCGGCGACGACGAGCTGATCAACGAGATCGCCAAGGGCAACCGCCTCAACGAGTTCGACGCCGTTGTCGCCACCCCGGACCTCATGGGCAAGGTCGGCCGCCTCGGCCGCGTGCTCGGTCCCCGTGGCCTGATGCCGAACCCGAAGACCGGCACCGTCACCATGGACGTCGCCAAGGCTGTCACCGACATCAAGGGTGGCAAGATCGAGTTCCGCGTCGACAAGCACTCGAACCTGCACTTCATCATCGGCAAGGTCTCCTTCTCCGATGACAAGCTGGTCGAGAACTACGGCGCCGCTCTGGACGAGATCCTCCGTCTGAAGCCGTCCGCCGCGAAGGGCCGCTACATCAAGAAGGCCGCCCTGAGCACCACCATGGGCCCCGGCATCCAGCTGGACCCGAACCGCACCCGGAACCTCCTCGTCGAGGAAGACCCGGCTGCTGTTTGATCGGGCCGAGCCTCCTGACGGCTCCCTGAGCCGCCCAGGCCTCTGAACGGGCCCCTCGCTTCCCTCACGGGTGGCGGGGGGCCCGTTCGCGTGTTCAGGGCCACACATCCCTCGATGCGGCGTAATGACCGCGCACATACGCGGCCGGGGAACGTATGGTCGGCTGAAGAAGTCGATCAACAAGGGGTGGGGACCTCCGTGTCTGTGTACCGGAAGAAGACCGTCGGCGCGGCGCTGGCCGCCGTACTGCTCGTGGGCGGGGCCACGGCGTGCGAGGACGGGAAGAGCACGAAGAAGGACAGCGGGGCCCCGTCGGCCCCGGCCAAGGCCGCGGAGAAGCCGGCGGAGGTCACGCCGGCCGCGTACCTGCAGAAGACGAAGAAGAAGTCGGAGGAGATCACCTCCCTCCGCTACACCATGGCCGGGGAAGCCTCGGGGCAGAAGATCAGCGGCGAGGTCTCCATGCGGCTCAAGCCGGCCGTGGCCATGGCGATGGCGATGGAATCGCCCGAGAAGCCGGGTCAGAAGGTCGACATCCGCTTGATCGACGGCGCCATGTACATGGGGTCCGAGGGCAAGTGGCTGAAGTTCGACCTCAAGACCCTCGCTCCGGACCAGGCCAAGGAGCTGGACTCGCTGGGCTCGGCCCAGCAGGGCCAGAACCCGGCCGACACGGCCGACGGCCTGAGCACCGCCAAGGACCTCAAGAAGGTCGGCGAGGAGACCATCGACGGGCAGAAGACGACGCACCTCGCCGGGACCGTCACGATCGAGGAGCTGCAGGCCGCCAGTGCCGCCTCCACCCCCGAGGCCAAGGAGCGTCGGCAGAAGAACGTCCAGGCGCTCCAGGACCAGGGCATCAAGAGCCTGACCATGGACATCTGGATCGACGAGGCCGACCAGGCCAAGCAGGTCCGCACCCAGGGCAGTGGCACCTCCGGCCCGATGGACATCACCATCAAGTTCCTGGACATCAACAAGCCGGTCGAGATCGCCGCGCCGCCGGCCGATCAGGTCACGGACCTGGCCGAGATGATGAAGGGTGCCGGCGAGGGCTCCGCCTGATCGTCGCGCGCCATCGCAACACGAAGATCCATTCACGGGGGAGTAACAGATGAACAAGGCTGTCCGGAACCGGGCGGGCGTCGCCGCAGCGGGCGTCGCCCTGCTCGTGGGCGGTCTCTCTGCCTGCGGCGGAGCCTCGGCGGACGGGGGCAAGGGCGGCGACAAGCCGGCCGCCGCCAAGGCTCCGACGCCCGCGGACGCGGTGAAGGCGTCGTACCTGAAGACCGTGCCCGCGAAGTTCGCCACGATGGACATGACCATCACCGCCGGCGGCAAGACCGACCGGCTCACCGGCACCAAGGGCTGGTACCCGGCCGCGACCGGCATCGATGCCACGGGCCCGGACGCCGGCAACCAGATCATGATCGGGGACTTGATCTACACCCACAGCGACAAGCCGGTGCAGGGCAAGTCCTGGATGAAGATGAACCTGAACAAGGACGGGTCGCCCCGCTACCGGCTCAACGACGACCCGGCCGAGTACCTGGCGCTGCTCCTCGGCCAGGAGAAGCTGACGCTGGTGGGCGCGGAGCAGACCGACGGCATCGAGGCCCAGCACTTCAAGGGCAGCTTCACCAACGCGGAGCTGCTCAAGGCGGACGAGTCCACCAAGGTGATGGAGGCGGCGAACCGCGACTACCTCCACCAGGCGGTGAAGGACGTCACCAGCCTGGAAGTGGACCTGTGGATCGGCAAGGACGGCTACCCGGTCCGCGTCGACACCGTCCGGACGATCGACAAGGGCACGACGAAGATCTCCGCCAAGTTCTCCGGCTACGGCACGGCCGCTCCGGTCGTCGCCCCGCCCGCGGACCAGGTGGCGGACTTCGACGACGTCATGAAGGGCATCGACGCCGGTCTCAAGGAGACCGACCGGAACCTGGAGGAGGCCGACCAGACGCTGAAGGACGCAGGCCTGGGCGGCCTGAAGCGCTCCTGAGGGTCCGCAAGGGGGCGATTTGCCTTGGCTCGGCCGCTTCCCGTATGGTTCACCAGAAGCCAAAGACCGCTGGTCGTTGCCGTGCTCGCAAGGGGACGGTGGCCGAAGGATCCGCTGAGTGCGGGCGTCCTGCGCAGGTGTTCGTGGAGAAGCTCCCGGAGTGATTCGGTCGAGCCCAAGCCCCGTGCGCTTGCGCCGGGGCGTTTCGTTTTGTTCAGCCCCTTCTGAGCGGTCCTCATCACCCGGAAGGAGGCGAACGCACTATGCCGACGCCCAACAAGGCTGCATCGGTGGCCGAGCTCACGGATGCGTTCCAGAGCTCCAACGCCGCCGTGCTGACCGAGTACCGGGGTCTCACCGTCGCGCAGCTCAAGACGCTGCGTCGCTCCCTTGGTGAGAACGCCCAGTACGCCGTGGTGAAGAACACGCTGACCAAGATTGCGGCCAACCAGGCCGGGATCACCGCGCTGGACGAGCACTTCGCTGGTCCGACCGCGGTCGCCTTCATCACCGGTGACCCGGTGGAGTCGGCGAAGGCCCTGCGTGACTTCGCCAAGGAGAACCCGAACCTCATCATCAAGGCCGGTGTCCTTGACGGTAAGGCTCTCTCCGCCGACGACATCAAGAAGCTTGCGGACCTCGAGTCCCGCGAGGTTCTGCTCAGCAAGCTGGCCGGCGCGTTCAAGGGCAAGCAGTCCCAGGCTGCCTCGCTCTTCCAGGCGCTGCCGTCGAAGTTCGTCCGCACCGCGGAAGCGCTTCGCGTCAAGCTCGCCGAGCAGGGCGGTGCCGAGTAATTCGGCTCGCGCACTGATCTACGCCGCCTAGTGCGTGGGTCGTAGCGGGCCGTTACGCCCGCCTCTCTATACATCCGGCACCTGCCGAATTAGTGGAAGGATCGCCCATCATGGCGAAGCTCTCTCAGGACGACCTCCTCGCCCAGTTCGAGGAGATGACCCTCATCGAGCTCTCCGAGTTCGTGAAGGCCTTCGAGGAGAAGTTCGACGTCACCGCCGCCGCGGCCGTCGCCGTTGCCGCCCCGGGTGCCCCCGGCGCCCCGGTCGAGGCCGCTGAGGAGAAGGACGAGTTCGACGTCATCCTCACCGGTGCCGGCGACAAGAAGATCCAGGTCATCAAGGTCGTGCGTGAGCTGACCTCCCTGGGCCTGAAGGAGGCCAAGGACCTCGTGGACGGCGCCCCGAAGCCGGTCCTCGAGAAGGTCAACAAGGAGGCCGCTGACAAGGCCGCCGAGGCCCTCAAGGGCGCCGGCGCGGCTGTCGAGGTCAAGTAACACCTCTGGGGCCTCTCTGAGGCCCCAACCAGGGGCGATCACCCGTAAGGGTGGTCGCCCTTTGGCGTACCCGCAGTGCCTGATTTGCCCTGCTCTCGTTGGGGAGTAGGGTGATCTTCGTTGCCCCGGTGCAGGGTCCGGAGATGATCCGCTCGGAGCACGGGGCCTTGACGAACGGGACGGGGCGCGCAATTCTCAGACCCGTCGCAAGCTCGACCACCTCGATCCGAGATCCGAGGCATGGATCGGCTACGAAGAGGGCAGTACTGATACGCGCTCTGTGTTCGAGGGCAGCGCGTATGAGAGACGCAGCGTTGGTATTGACGGACTTGGGGAAGGCCTGTTGCCGGTTTCCGGAAACCTGGTCTGGACATCAGTGAGCCGAGTGGCTACACTGACCCTTTGCGCTGCCTGTTAGCTGACCCCTGCCCGTCGCCAGGGTCATGCCCACGCTCGAGCACACCTGATTGATCCGCCCTGACCTGGTCTTTCGTCCAGAACGGGAGCGTCTGTCTTCTGTGTCGGCTGGGACCGGTACGCGCGTAGTGAGTCCGAGCCCTCGGAAGGACCCCCTCTTGGCCGCCTCGCGCAACGCCTCGACCAATACGAACACCGGTGCCAGCACCGCCCCGCTGCGCATCTCCTTTGCAAAGATCAAGGAGCCCCTCGAGGTTCCGAACCTCCTGGCGCTGCAGACCGAGAGCTTTGACTGGCTGCTCGGCAATGCAGCCTGGAAGTCTCGCGTCGAGTCGGCGCTTGAGAGTGGACAGGACGTCCCCACCAAGTCCGGTCTGGAAGAGATCTTCGAGGAGATCTCGCCGATCGAGGACTTCTCCGGGTCGATGTCGCTGACCTTCCGCGACCACCGTTTCGAGCCGGCGAAGAACTCCGTCGACGAGTGCAAGGAGCGCGACTTCACGTACGCGGCTCCGCTGTTCGTCACGGCCGAGTTCACGAACAACGAGACCGGAGAGATCAAGTCTCAGACGGTCTTCATGGGCGATTTCCCGCTCATGACCAACAAGGGCACCTTCGTCATCAACGGCACCGAGCGTGTCGTCGTGTCGCAGCTTGTCCGCTCCCCTGGTGTCTACTTCGACTCCTCCATCGACAAGACGTCCGACAAGGACATCTTCTCCGCCAAGATCATCCCGTCCCGGGGTGCCTGGCTGGAGATGGAGGTCGACAAGCGCGACATGGTCGGTGTCCGCATCGACCGTAAGCGCAAGCAGTCCGTCACCGTCCTCCTGAAGGCTCTCGGCTGGACCACCGAGCAGATCCTCGAGGAGTTCGGCGAGTACGAGTCCATGCGCGCCACCCTGGAGAAGGACCACACCCAGGGTCAGGACGACGCGCTGCTCGACATCTACCGCAAGCTGCGCCCGGGCGAGCCGCCGACCCGCGAGGCCGCTCAGACGCTGCTCGAGAACCTCTACTTCAACCCCAAGCGCTACGACCTCGCGAAGGTCGGCCGCTACAAGGTGAACAAGAAGCTCGGCGCCGACGAGCCGCTCGACGCCGGTGTGCTCACCACCGACGACATCATCGCGACGATCAAGTACCTCGTGAAGCTCCACGCGGGTGAGACCGAGACGGTCGGCGAGTCGGGCCGGGAGATCGTCGTCGAGACCGACGACATCGACCACTTCGGCAACCGCCGCATCCGCAACGTCGGCGAGCTGATCCAGAACCAGGTCCGTACGGGTCTCGCCCGTATGGAGCGCGTCGTGCGCGAGCGCATGACCACCCAGGACGTCGAGGCGATCACGCCGCAGACCCTGATCAACATCCGGCCGGTCGTCGCCTCCATCAAGGAGTTCTTCGGCACCAGCCAGCTGTCGCAGTTCATGGACCAGAACAACCCGCTGTCGGGCCTGACGCACAAGCGTCGTCTCAACGCCCTCGGCCCGGGTGGTCTGTCCCGTGAGCGGGCCGGCTTCGAGGTCCGTGACGTTCACCCGTCGCACTACGGCCGCATGTGCCCGATCGAGACGCCCGAAGGCCCGAACATCGGTCTGATCGGCTCGCTGGCCTCCTACGGCCGCATCAACCCGTTCGGCTTCATCGAGACCCCGTACCGCAAGGTCGTCGACGGTGTCGTCACCGACGAGGTCGACTACCTCACGGCCGACGAGGAAGACCGCTTCGTCATCGCCCAGGCGAACGCCGCCCTGAACGATGAGATGCGCTTCACCGAGAACCGCGTGCTGGTTCGCCGTCGTGGTGGCGAGATCGACTACATCGCCGGCGGCGACGTCGACTACATGGACGTCTCCCCGCGCCAGATGGTGTCCGTCGCGACCGCGATGATCCCCTTCCTCGAGCACGACGACGCCAACCGTGCCCTCATGGGCGCGAACATGATGCGCCAGGCCGTTCCGCTCATCAAGGCGGAGGCGCCGCTCGTCGGCACCGGCATGGAGTACCGCTGTGCGGTCGACGCCGGTGACTCGATCAAGGCGGAGAAGGACGGTGTCGTCCAGGAGGTCTCGGCCGACTACATCACCGTCGCCAACGACGACGGCACGTACACCACGTACCGCGTGTCGAAGTTCTCCCGCTCCAACCAGGGCACCTCGGTCAACCAGAAGGTCATCGTCAACGAGGGTGACCGGATCGTCGAGTCCCAGGTCCTGGCCGACGGCCCGGCGACCGAAGAGGGCGAGATGGCCCTCGGCAAGAACCTGCTCGTCGCGTTCATGCCGTGGGAGGGTCACAACTACGAGGACGCGATCATCCTGTCGCAGCGCCTCGTGCAGGACGACGTCCTCTCCTCGATCCACATCGAGGAGCACGAGGTCGACGCCCGTGACACCAAGCTCGGCCCCGAGGAGATCACCCGGGACATCCCGAACGTCTCCGAGGAGGTCCTCGCGGACCTCGACGAGCGCGGCATCATCCGCATCGGTGCGGACGTCGTCGCCGGTGACATCCTGGTCGGCAAGGTCACGCCCAAGGGTGAGACCGAGCTGACGCCGGAGGAGCGCCTGCTCCGCGCGATCTTCGGTGAGAAGGCCCGCGAGGTGCGTGACACCTCGCTCAAGGTCCCTCACGGTGAGATCGGCAAGGTCATCGGTGTCCGCGTCTTCGACCGCGAGGAGGGCGACGAGCTTCCCCCGGGCGTGAACCAGCTGGTCCGCGTCTACGTCGCCCAGAAGCGCAAGATCACCGACGGTGACAAGCTCGCCGGCCGCCACGGCAACAAGGGTGTCATCTCCAAGATCCTTCCGATCGAGGACATGCCCTTCCTCGAGGACGGCACGCCGGTCGACATCATCCTGAACCCGCTGGGTGTCCCGTCCCGAATGAACCCGGGACAGGTCCTGGAGATCCACCTCGGCTGGCTCGCCAGCCGCGGCTGGGACGTCTCCGGCCTGGCGGACGAGTGGGCGCAGCGCCTCCAGGCGATCGGCGCCGACAAGGTCGAGCCCGGCACCAACGTCGCCACCCCGGTGTTCGACGGTGCCCGCGAGGACGAGCTGGCCGGCCTGCTGCAGCACACCATCCCGAACCGCGACGGCGAGCGCATGGTGCTCCCGACCGGTAAGGCGCGCCTGTTCGACGGCCGCTCCGGCGAGCCGTTCCCGGACCCGATCTCGGTCGGGTACATGTACATCCTCAAGCTGCACCACCTGGTCGACGACAAGCTCCACGCCCGTTCGACCGGTCCTTACTCGATGATCACGCAGCAGCCGCTGGGTGGTAAGGCGCAGTTCGGTGGTCAGCGCTTCGGTGAGATGGAGGTGTGGGCGCTTGAGGCTTATGGCGCCGCGTACGCGCTCCAGGAACTCCTGACGATCAAGTCCGACGACGTGACCGGCCGCGTGAAGGTCTACGAGGCCATCGTCAAGGGCGAGAACATCCCCGAGCCGGGCATTCCCGAGTCCTTCAAGGTGCTCATCAAGGAAATGCAGTCGCTCTGCCTCAACGTGGAGGTGCTGTCCTCGGACGGCATGTCCATCGAGATGCGCGACACCGACGAGGACGTCTTCCGCGCGGCGGAGGAGCTCGGTATCGACCTGTCCCGGCGCGAGCCGAGCAGCGTCGAAGAGGTCTGACGGGCCTGACGGGGGGCTCCTGAGAGAGCCCCCCGTCATCCCCGGGACCGTTCAGACCATGATTGAGACTCGACCCCGAAAGAGGGATTGACGCACAGTGCTCGACGTCAACTTCTTCGACGAGCTGCGGATCGGCCTTGCCACCGCGGACGACATCCGAACCTGGTCGCACGGCGAGGTCAAGAAGCCGGAGACCATCAACTACCGCACCCTCAAGCCCGAGAAGGACGGACTCTTCTGCGAGAAGATCTTCGGTCCCACCCGGGACTGGGAGTGCTACTGCGGCAAGTACAAGCGTGTCCGCTTCAAGGGCATCATCTGTGAGCGCTGTGGCGTCGAAGTCACGCGCGCCAAGGTGCGCCGTGAGCGGATGGGCCACATCGAGCTTGCCGCTCCCGTCACCCACATCTGGTACTTCAAGGGCGTCCCGTCGCGCCTGGGCTACCTGCTGGACCTCGCGCCGAAGGACCTCGAGAAGGTCATCTACTTCGCCGCGTACATGATCACGTTCGTGGACGACGAGCGCCGCACCCGCGACCTCCCGTCGCTGGAGGCCCACGTCTCCGTCGAGCGCCAGCAGATCGAGAACCGCCGTGACGCGGACCTCGAAGGCCGTGCCAAGAAGCTCGAGACCGACCTGGCCGAGCTCGAGGCCGAGGGTGCCAAGGCCGACGTGCGCCGCAAGGTGCGCGAAGGCGCCGAGCGCGAGATGAAGCAGCTCCGTGACCGCGCCCAGCGCGAGATCGACCGCCTCGACGAGGTGTGGAACCGCTTCAAGAACCTCAAGGTCCAGGACCTCGAGGGCGACGAGCTGCTCTACCGCGAGCTGCGCGACCGCTTCGGCACGTACTTCGACGGCTCGATGGGTGCCGCGGCGCTGCAGAAGCGCCTGGAGTCCTTCGACCTCGAGGAGGAGGCCGAGCGCCTCCGCGAGATCATCCGTACCGGCAAGGGCCAGAAGAAGACCCGTGCGCTCAAGCGCCTCAAGGTCGTCTCCGCGTTCCTGCAGACCAGCAACAGCCCCAAGGGCATGGTGCTCGACTGCGTGCCGGTGATCCCGCCGGACCTGCGTCCGATGGTGCAGCTGGACGGTGGCCGCTTCGCGACCTCCGACCTGAACGACCTGTACCGCCGCGTGATCAACCGCAACAACCGTCTGAAGCGACTCCTTGACCTCGGTGCCCCCGAGATCATCGTGAACAACGAGAAGCGCATGCTTCAGGAGGCCGTGGACGCCCTCTTCGACAACGGTCGTCGTGGTCGTCCGGTGACCGGTCCCGGCAACCGTCCGCTGAAGTCCCTGAGCGACATGCTCAAGGGCAAGCAGGGTCGATTCCGTCAGAACCTCCTCGGCAAGCGCGTGGACTACTCCGCGCGTTCCGTGATCGTCGTCGGTCCGCAGCTGAAGCTGCACCAGTGTGGTCTGCCCAAGGCCATGGCGCTGGAGCTCTTCAAGCCGTTCGTGATGAAGCGCCTGGTCGACCTGAACCACGCGCAGAACATCAAGTCGGCGAAGCGCATGGTCGAGCGCGGCCGCACGGTCGTGTACGACGTGCTCGAAGAGGTCATCGCCGAGCACCCGGTCCTGCTGAACCGTGCGCCCACGCTGCACCGCCTCGGCATCCAGGCCTTCGAGCCCCAGCTGGTCGAAGGCAAGGCCATCCAGATCCACCCGCTCGTCTGCACCGCGTTCAACGCGGACTTCGACGGTGACCAGATGGCCGTGCACCTCCCGCTCTCCGCGGAGGCGCAGGCCGAGGCCCGCATCCTGATGCTGTCCTCGAACAACATCCTCAAGCCGGCCGACGGCCGTCCGGTCACGATGCCGACCCAGGACATGGTCCTCGGTCTGTTCTTCCTGACCACCGACGGTGAGCTCCGTGACACCAAGGGCGAGGGCCGCGCGTTCGGCTCCACGGCCGAGGCGACCATGGCGTTCGACAACGGCGAGCTCGCGCTCCAGTCGTCCGTCGACATCCGCTTCCCGGTGGGCACCATCCCGCCGCGTGGCTGGGTGCCGCCGGTCGCCGAGGAAGGCGAGCAGGAGTTCCAGCCGGGCGACAGCTTCCGTCTGCGCACCACCCTGGGCCGCGCGCTCTTCAACGAGCTGCTGCCCGAGGACTACCCGTTCGTCGACTACTCGGTGGGCAAGAAGCAGCTCTCCGAGATCGTCAACGACCTGGCGGAGCGCTACCCCAAGGTCATCGTGGCGGCGACGCTCGACAACCTGAAGGCGGCCGGCTTCCACTGGGCGACCCGTTCGGGCGTCACCGTGGCCATCTCCGACGTCGTCGTGCCCGAGGCCAAGAAGGCCATCGTCGCGGGCTACGAGGCGATGGACGAGAAGGTCCAGAAGCAGTACGAGCGCGGTCTGATCACCAAGGACGAGCGCACGCAGGAGCTCATCGCGATCTGGACCAAGGCGACCAACGAGGTTGCCGAGGCGATGAACGCGAACTTCCCCAAGACGAACCCCATCTTCATGATGGTTGACTCGGGTGCCCGAGGAAACATGATGCAGATGAGGCAGATCGCCGGTATGCGTGGTCTGGTGTCGAACGCGAAGAACGAGACCATCCCGCGTCCGATCAAGGCGTCCTTCCGTGAGGGCCTCACCGTTCTGGAGTACTTCATCTCCACGCACGGTGCCCGTAAGGGTCTGGCCGACACCGCCCTGCGTACCGCCGACTCGGGTTACCTGACCCGTCGTCTGGTGGACGTCTCGCAGGACGTGATCATCCGCGAGGAGGACTGCGGCACCGAGCGCGGTCTGAAGCTGAAGATCGCCGTGCGCGGCGAGGACGGCGTGCTGCGCAAGGCCGACGACGTCGAGACCTCGATCTACGCCCGCATGCTGGCCGAGGACGTCGTCATCGACGGCAAGGTCATCGCGCCGGCCAACGTCGACCTCGGTGACGTGCTCATCGACGCCCTGGTCGCCAACGGCGTCGAGGAGGTCAAGACCCGCTCGGTCCTGACCTGTGAGTCCGCGGTCGGCACCTGTGCCTTCTGCTACGGACGCTCGCTCGCCACCGGCAAGCTGGTCGACATCGGTGAGGCGGTCGGCATCATCGCCGCCCAGTCCATCGGTGAGCCCGGTACCCAGCTGACGATGCGTACCTTCCACACCGGTGGTGTGGCCGGTGACGACATCACGCAGGGTCTGCCGCGTGTCGTCGAGCTCTTCGAGGCCCGTACCCCGAAGGGTGTCGCCCCGATCTCCGAGGCCGCCGGCCGCGTGCGGATCGAGGAGACCGAGAAGACGAAGAAGATCGTCATCACGCCCGACGACGGCAGCGAGGAGACGGCGTTCCCGATCTCGAAGCGCGCCAAGGTCATCGTGCACGAGGGCGACCACGTCGAGGTGGGCCAGAAGCTCACCATGGGTGCCACCAACCCGCACGACGTGCTGCGCATCCTCGGCCAGCGTGCCGTCCAGGTCCACCTGGTCGGCGAAGTCCAGAAGGTCTACAACTCGCAGGGCGTGTCGATCCACGACAAGCACATCGAGATCATCATCCGGCAGATGCTGCGCCGCGTGACGATCATCGAGTCCGGCGACGCGGAGCTCCTGCCGGGCGAGCTGGTCGAGCGGTCGAAGTTCGAGACCGAGAACCGTCGTGTGGTCACCGAGGGCGGTCACCCCGCCTCCGGCCGTCCGCAGCTGATGGGTATCACCAAGGCCTCGCTCGCGACCGAGTCGTGGCTGTCGGCGGCGTCCTTCCAGGAGACGACCAGGGTTCTGACGGACGCGGCGATCAACGCCAAGTCCGACTCCCTGATCGGCCTCAAGGAGAACGTCATCATCGGTAAGCTCATCCCGGCCGGTACGGGCCTCGCCCGCTACCGCAACATCCGGGTGGAGCCCACCGAGGAGGCGAAGGCCGCGATGTACTCGGCCGTCGGTTACGACGACATCGACTACTCGCCCTTCGGCACCGGCTCCGGCCAGGCTGTCCCGCTGGAGGACTACGACTACGGCCCGTACAACGGCTAAGAGCTCGTAAGACGAAGCCCCCCGCCACTCCGAGAGGAGCGGCGGGGGGCTTCTTCGTTGGCGCGTCGCGGAGGGCGGGTCAGGCGCGGCGGCGGCGCAGGCCCGTCACCGTGGCCGAGGTCAGGGCCAGGAGGGCCAGGGCGGCGGCCGCGAGGCCCGGGGTGAGGCCCTTCGGGGTGAAGGTGCAGGAGACCTTGGCGGCGCCTTCGGGGAGGTCTACGGAGAGCAGGCCGTGGAAGGACGTGACCGGGGCCGAGCACTGCCAGCCCGGGATGTTCGTCATCGCGAAGACGGCGGTGCCGCGGGCGCCCTCGGGGAGGGTGGCCTCGATGCTGTGGCCGCCCGTCTCGACCTTGGTGGCGCCGGTGGTGGTCAGGTGGGCCACCGCCTGGTCGAGGGCCGTGCGGTCCAGGCAGCCGAGGGGGTGTTCGCCCGCGTCCGCGTGTGCGGTACGGGTCTTCACGGTGACGTCGACCCGGCCCGACGCGGGGACCGTGCCGAGGGGGGTGACCCCGGTCATCAGGTCCTCCAGGGGCTTCGCGGTGGAGCCGGAGGTGAGGGTGCCGTAGAGGGCCGGGGAGTACCAGTAGGCCTCGGACCCGGGGGCGCACTCGGCGGCGTACGTCTGCTCGGAGGCGGTGCCGCCGCGGGTGACCTGCGGGACCTCGTAGACGGCGGCGCCCAGCACGTTCTCCTGGCGGGCATAGACGCTGTCGGCCGGGTTGGGGGACACGAAGTCCCCGGTACGGACGGTGACCAGCGGCGGGGCGGGGAACTTCGAGCCGGTCCAGGTGTGGGGGGCGGCGCCCGGGCGGACCCGGGCGCCGATCGAGAAGATCGCGTCGAGCACCGGGTTGTCGGCGCCGAAGAAGGTCCGGCCGTCGTTCTTGAAGCCGTATCCCAGGGGCTGCAGGGCCTGGTAGGTGGCCTCCGGAAGGTAGCTGCTGTAGTACTGCGGGCCTTCCGCCCGGAGGGCGAGGGCGTCGTTGTACGAGGTCTGCGGCGCGCCCGAATCGGTCCGGTACGCGGGCCAGCCGGCCACGGCCCGGACGGCGTCGAAGTGGTTCGTGATCGACCGGTTCGAGGTGGCGGCCGGCTTCGCCCAGCGCTCGCGGGTCCTGCGGGCGTCCGCGTTGGCCGCGGCGACCGTGGACTCGGCGAAGACGACGCCGACCATGAGGACGGCCGCGAGGGGGATCAGCCGGCGGTGCCTCTCCCCGAGGGAGAGCAGGACGAGCGCGAGCAGGGAGACCGAGCCGCCGCCGAGCACGGCGGGCCAGGTCCAGCCGCCGAAGTCGTCGGCGTGGCGCAGGAGGAAGGTGGCCGCGACCAGCAGGGCGGTGACCAGCGCCAGGTGGAGCGGGCGCGGGCGGTTGGCCAGGGCGAGCCAGGCGACGATCACCACCATGCCGCTGAAGACGAAGGCCTCGCGGTACGGGTTGCCGTTCGGCACCGCCAGCCCGTGCCACACGTACTGCGTGGGCGGGAACTGGAAGGAGACGGCCACGAGCGCGATCGCCGCGGCCCACACCAGCCGGGTCCTCTTCGCGATCCCGGTGTTCAGGAGGAAGGCCCCGGCCAGGATCAGGCCCAGCGAGGCCACGTACAGGCGCGGCCGGCCGCCCCACAGGTGGGTGGCGGGGAGCATGCCCGCGAGGAAGAGCTCGATGCGTACGGGGTCGAAGGCGGCGGCCTTCGTGGGCTGCGCGGCGCCGCTGGACAGGAACGACGGCAGGAGGAAGGGCAGGGTGAGCAGTATCCCCGTCCCGGCGGCCGTCGCCGCCCGCCACAGGGCGCGCAGCGGCTGCCTGCCCGCCATGTCACGGGTGATCAGGCGGATGGCCAGGAGGACGCAGGCGGCCATCGTGGCCATCATCGCGGTGTAGAAGTTCCCGAACCAGGCGAGCGCGACCAGCAGGGCCGCGCCCGGCCAGCGGCGCTCCTGCAGGCACCACTCGACGGCGATGCCGAGCATCGGGAGGGCGACCAGGCCCCACAGCCACATCGGGATGTAGGAGGCGTCGCTGAGCGCCCAGCCGCACAGGCCGTACGTGGCTCCGAGCACCCCGCGCTGCCACCACGGGCCGGGGTGCAGCATGCCCAGGTACACCGTCATCACGGCGGCGGCGGTGCCCATCGTGATCGGGGTGATCGCGAAGACGGCGAGGTCCACGTGGGCGCGGGGGACGAGGACGGCCAGCCAGGAGAAGGGGTTGCCGAGGTAGGTGTGGTAGTCGGAGAGGAACTGCTGGCCGAAGCCCCCGCGCCAGCTGAAGAGCAGGTCGCCGGCGCCCTGGCCGTGGACCAGGTCCCAGAGCGCGCGGTGGAAGGGCACGTACTGGTTGGCCTGGTCGTTGACGGCCCGGCCGGTGTTGCCGAAGGGGAAGGTGCCGCGGGCCACCCAGGCCGCGCAGAAGGCGGCCGAGGTGACCAGGAAGGCCAGCAGGGGCCCGTACAGCCGGCCGCCGGTGCGGCGGGGGACCGGCCCCCGGTCCCGGCCGGGGGGAGGAGCGTCGACTGTGGTCTGCTCCGGTGCCACGGTCCCCAATGTCCTGCTCCCTGCTGATCGACGGCTCGCGCGCTCCCGCGCCCGGGCAGCCGACAGTTTAGGTCGCCGGGGCAGGGCGGCCCGCCGAGGCGGGCCGTACCGGACACCGCGTGTGGCGGGCTGCCGGCCGCTGATCAGCCGGGCCGGGACGGCGACCGCGGCACCCGCCTCGGCCGGGTACCACCACTTGCGCCCAGTGTGTTTTCGTGCTGGGCATTTGTTTTGACCTACCTCTGTGAGGTAGGTACGCTCTGACCTTGTGCCTGGGGTGTGCCTAGGCTCCCGTGCGTGTCCATCAACCGCACGTGAGCCGAGCCGGCCACCGCGATCCATGCGTTTCCGTGCTTGCGCGGAGGTCCGCCGGATCCGACACACCCGACCGCGTGGGTCGGCAAAGTTCCAGGTTAGCTTCACTACACGGCACACAGAAACCGGAGAAGTAGTGCCTACGATCCAGCAGCTGGTCCGTAAGGGCCGGCAGGACAAGGTCGAGAAGACAAAGACTCCCGCGCTCGAGGCCTCGCCCCAGCGTCGCGGCGTCTGCACGCGAGTGTTCACGACCACCCCGAAGAAGCCGAACTCGGCGCTGCGTAAGGTCGCGCGTGTGCGTCTGACCTCTGGCATCGAGGTCACCGCTTACATTCCGGGTGAGGGACACAACCTGCAGGAGCACTCGATCGTGCTCGTGCGTGGTGGCCGTGTGAAGGACCTGCCGGGTGTTCGTTACAAGATCATCCGCGGTGCGCTTGACACCCAGGCTGTCAAGAACCGCAAGCAGGCCCGCAGCCGCTACGGCGCCAAGAAGGAGAAGTAAGAATGCCTCGTAAGGGCCCCGCCCCGAAGCGCCCGGTCATCATCGACCCGGTCTACGCATCTCCTCTGGTGACCTCGCTCATCAACAAGATCCTCCTGAACGGCAAGCGCTCCACCGCCGAGCGCATCGTTTACGGCGCCATGGAAGGCCTCCGCGAGAAGACCGGCAACGACCCGGTCATCACGCTGAAGCGCGCGCTCGAGAACGTCAAGCCGTCCCTCGAGGTCAAGTCCCGCCGTGTCGGTGGCGCGACCTACCAGGTCCCCGTCGAGGTCAAGCCGGGTCGCCAGTCGACCCTGGCCCTCCGCTGGCTCGTGGGTTACTCCCGCGCCCGTCGTGAGAAGACCATGACCGAGCGCCTGATGAACGAGCTGCTCGACGCCTCCAACGGTCTTGGCGCTGCCGTCAAGAAGCGCGAGGACACGCACAAGATGGCCGAGTCCAACAAGGCCTTCGCGCACTACCGCTGGTAGTCCCACCCCACATCGAGACCGAGAGAAGACCGAAGCCTTATGGCTACCACTTCGCTTGACCTGGCCAAGGTCCGCAACATCGGGATCATGGCCCACATCGACGCGGGCAAGACGACCACCACCGAGCGCATCCTGTTCTACACCGGTGTGTCGTACAAGATCGGTGAGGTCCACGACGGCGCCGCCACGATGGACTGGATGGAGCAGGAGCAGGAGCGTGGTATCACCATCACGTCTGCCGCTACGACCTGCCACTGGCCGCTCGAAGACGTTGACCACACCATCAACATCATCGACACCCCGGGTCACGTCGACTTCACCGTCGAGGTGGAGCGTTCGCTCCGCGTCCTCGACGGTGCCGTCACCGTGTTCGACGGTGTCGCCGGTGTGGAGCCGCAGTCCGAGACGGTCTGGCGTCAGGCCGACCGTTACGGCGTGCCGCGCATCTGCTTCGTCAACAAGCTCGACCGCACCGGCGCCGAGTTCCACCGCTGCGTCGACATGATCAAGGACCGCCTCGGTGCGGTTCCGATCGTCATGCAGCTCCCCATCGGTGCCGAGGCCGACTTCCAGGGCGTCGTCGACCTCGTCACGATGAAGGCGTTCGTCTGGTCCGCCGAGGCGACCAAGGGCGAGATGTACGACATCGTCGACATCCCGGCCACGCACACCGAGGCTGCTGAAGAGTGGCGCGGCAAGCTGGTCGAGACCGTCGCCGAGAACGACGACGAGATCATGGAGCTCTTCCTGAACGGCGACGAGCCGTCCGTGGAGCAGCTGCACGCCGCCGTCCGTCGCATCATCCTCGGCTCCGGCAAGGGCAAGGGCGAGCCCACGATCACCGCGGTGTTCTGTGGCACGGCGTTCAAGAACAAGGGCGTTCAGCCCCTGCTCGACGCCGTCGTCCGCTACCTGCCGTCGCCGCTGGACATCGAGGCCATCGAGGGCCACGACGTCCGCGACGCCGAGACGGTCGTGAAGCGCAAGCCGTCCGACGAGGAGCCCCTCGCCGCGCTCGCGTTCAAGATCATGAGCGACCCGCACCTCGGCAAGCTCACCTTCGTCCGGGTTTACTCGGGCCGCCTGGAGGCCGGCACTGCGGTGCTGAACTCCGTCAAGGGCAAGAAGGAGCGCATCGGCAAGATCTACCGCATGCACGCGAACAAGCGTGAGGAGATCGACTCGGTGGGCGCCGGCGACATCGTCGCCGTCATGGGCCTGAAGCAGACCACCACCGGTGAGACGCTGTGCGACGACAAGGCGCCCGTGATCCTGGAGTCCATGGACTTCCCGGCTCCGGTCATCCAGGTCGCCATCGAGCCCAAGTCCAAGGGTGACCAGGAGAAGCTGGGTGTCGCCATCCAGCGTCTCGCGGAGGAGGACCCCTCCTTCCACGTTCACTCGGACGAGGAGACGGGCCAGACCATCCTCGGCGGTATGGGCGAGCTGCACCTCGAGGTGCTGGTCGACCGTATGAAGCGCGAGTTCAAGGTCGAGGCCAACGTCGGCAAGCCGCAGGTCGCGTACCGTGAGACGATCCGCAAGGCCGTCGAGCGTCACGACTACACCCACAAGAAGCAGACCGGTGGTACCGGTCAGTTCGCCAAGGTGCAGATCGCGATCGAGCCCATCACCGAGACCGACGGTCCGGCGTACGAGTTCGTGAACAAGGTCACCGGTGGCCGCGTGCCGAAGGAGTACATCCCTTCGGTCGACGCCGGTGCGCAGGAGGCCATGCAGTTCGGCATCCTGGCCGGCTACGAGATGACGGGCGTCCGCGTCACGCTTCTCGACGGTGGCTACCACGAGGTCGACTCCTCCGAGCTCGCGTTCAAGATCGCCGGTTCGCAGGCCTTCAAGGAGGCCGCGCGCAAGGCTTCCCCCGTGCTCCTTGAGCCGATGATGGCCGTCGAGGTCACCACGCCCGAGGACTACATGGGTGACGTCATCGGCGACATCAACTCCCGCCGTGGCCAGATCCAGGCCATGGAGGAGCGTCACGGCGCTCGCGTCGTGAAGGGCCTCGTGCCCCTTTCGGAGATGTTCGGCTACGTCGGAGACCTCCGCAGCAAGACCTCGGGTCGCGCCAGCTACTCGATGCAGTTCGACTCCTACGCCGAGGTTCCCCGGAACGTCGCTGAGGAGATCATCGCGAAGGCCAAGGGCGAGTAACTCTTCGGAGTACACGCTTTAGGCTTGTCACCGGCAGCCTCTGGGGCAACGGGAACCACTCCTGTTGCCCCGGGGACCGACCGGCTTTCCAGCAAAGATCACCTGGCGCCGATCTGTAAGGCGTACAGAACCACTCTCCAGGAGGACCCCCGTGGCGAAGGCGAAGTTCGAGCGGACTAAGCCGCACGTCAACATCGGCACCATCGGTCACATTGACCACGGTAAGACGACCCTCACGGCCGCCATTACCAAGGTGCTGCACGACGCGTACCCGGACCTGAACGAGGCCTCGGCCTTCGACCAGATCGACAAGGCTCCTGAGGAGCGCCAGCGCGGTATCACCATCTCCATCGCGCACGTCGAGTACCAGACCGAGGCGCGTCACTACGCCCACGTCGACTGCCCGGGTCACGCGGACTACATCAAGAACATGATCACCGGTGCCGCGCAGATGGACGGCGCGATCCTCGTGGTCGCCGCCACCGACGGCCCGATGCCGCAGACCAAGGAGCACGTGCTCCTGGCCCGCCAGGTCGGCGTCCCCTACATCGTCGTCGCCCTGAACAAGGCCGACATGGTGGACGACGAGGAGATCCTGGAGCTCGTCGAGCTCGAGGTCCGTGAGCTCCTCTCCGAGTACGAGTTCCCGGGCGACGACCTGCCGGTCGTCCGCGTCTCCGCGCTGAAGGCGCTCGAGGGCGACAAGGAGTGGGGCGAGAAGCTTCTCGGCCTCATGTCCGCCGTCGACGAGGCCATCCCGACCCCGCCGCGTGACACCGAGAAGCCGTTCCTCATGCCCGTCGAGGACGTCTTCACGATCACCGGTCGCGGTACGGTCGTCACCGGCCGTATCGAGCGTGGTGTCCTGAAGGTCAACGAGACCGTCGACATCATCGGTATCAAGGAAGAGAAGACCACCACCACGGTCACCGGTATCGAGATGTTCCGCAAGCTCCTCGACGAGGGCCAGGCGGGCGAGAACGTCGGTCTGCTCCTCCGTGGCATCAAGCGCGAGGACGTCGAGCGCGGCCAGGTCATCATCAAGCCCGGTTCGGTCACGCCGCACACCGAGTTCGAGGCCCAGGCCTACATCCTGTCGAAGGACGAGGGTGGCCGTCACACCCCCTTCTTCAACAACTACCGTCCGCAGTTCTACTTCCGTACCACGGACGTCACGGGTGTCGTCACCCTGCCGGCCGGCACGGAGATGGTCATGCCGGGCGACAACACCGAGATGTCGGTCGCGCTGATCCAGCCGGTCGCCATGGAGGAGGGCCTGAAGTTCGCCATCCGTGAGGGTGGTCGTACCGTGGGCGCCGGCCAGGTCACCAAGATCACGAAGTAATTCGTGCTCTGACCTGGTAGCTCGCTGAAGCGAGCGCCAAGTTGCACTGGAGGGCCCCGTCCCACCGCTCCGGCGGAGGGACGGGGCCCTTCGGCGTACCGGGGACGGAACGCGGAACGACAGGAGGGCCGCACCCGTGCGGGTGCGGCCCTCCTGGGGTGACGGCGGCCGGTCAGCTCACGCGGAGCGACTCGGTGAACTCCTTGCAGACGGCGTAGTCAGGCAGCAGTCCGGTCGCGAGGGCGTCGGCCAGCGACGGGGCGGCCTCGTCGCGCGCGGACAGCAGCGGGACGTCGGCCGGCCACTCGATGCCGAGGTCGGCGTCGAGCGGGTGGACCGAGTGCTCACCGGTCGGGTTGTACGTCTCCGAACACAGGTAGGACAGCGTGGCGTCGTCGCTCAGCGCGCAGAAGCCGTGGCCCAGGCCCTCGGGGATGTACACGGCGCGACGGTCCACGTCGTCCAGGCGGACGCCCTCCCACCTACCGAACGTGGGGGAGCCGACCCGCAGGTCGACGATGACGTCGAGCACGGCGCCGCGCACGCAGGTCACGTACTTGGCCTGGCCGCGCGGTACGTCGGCGAAGTGGATGCCGCGGACCACGCCGGCGGAGGAGACCGAGAGGTTCGCCTGCGCCAGGTTCAGCGGGTGGCCGACCACCTCGGCGAGCCGGTCGAAGCGGTACCACTCGGTGAACAGGCCGCGCGGGTCGCCGTGCAGCTGCGGGGTGACCTCGAAGGCGCCCTCGATGGACAGTTCGCGGAACTTCATCGCGCGGCCTCCTCGTCGAGCAGGGTGAGCAGGTAGTTGCCGTAACCGCTCTTGGTGAGGGGCTCGGCCAGCGCGCGCAGCTGCGCGGAGTCGATCAGGCCGGCCCGCCAGGCCGCCTCCTCGATGCAGCCGATCTTGAAGCCCTGGCGCTCCTCGATCACGCGGACGAACTCGGAGGCCTGCACCATCGACACGAAGGTGCCGGTGTCCAGCCACGCGGTACCGCGGTCGAGGATGGTGACGTTGAGCTCGCCGGCCTGGAGGTACGCGTCGTTGACGGCGGTGATCTCCAACTCGCCGCGGGCGCTGGGCTTCAGCCCCCGGGCTATCTCCACGACCCGGTTGTCGTAGAAGTAGAGGCCCGGCACCGCGTAGCGGGACTTGGGCTGGGCCGGCTTCTCCTCGATGGAGATGGCCTGGCCCTTCTCGTCGAACTCGACCACGCCGTAGGCGGTCGGGTCGGCCACCGGGTACGCGAAGACGCGGCCGCCCTTGGAGTCGGTGTGCTCGGCGAGGCGGGTGCCGAGGCCGCTGCCGTGGAAGATGTTGTCGCCGAGGATCAGCGCGACGGACTCGTCGCCGATGAAGTCGGCGCCGAGCACGAAGGCCTGGGCGATGCCCTCGGGGCGCTCCTGGACGGCGTACTCCAGGCGCAGGCCGAACTGGGAACCGTCGCCGAGCAGTCGTTCGAACTGGTCGCGGTCCTCCGGGGTGGTGATGATCAGGATCTCGCTGATCCCCGCCATCACCAGGGTGGAGAGGGGGTAGTAGATCATCGGCTTGTCGAAGACGGGCAGCAGCTGCTTCGAGACGGCCCGGGTCAGCGGCCAGAGTCGTGATCCGGTGCCACCGGCCAAGAGAATTCCACGCATGGGTGAACCCTATGCGAGAGGGCGGGGGCGAGCCGAGCGGGCGGAGTGTGACGTTCAGCGGGCCGCTAGACTCTTCGTATTATGCGCATCCTTGTGACCGGCGGCGCCGGCTTCATCGGTTCAGAATTCGTCCGCCAGCAGCTCGGTGCAGATGCAACGGCGCAGATCACGGTCTTCGACAAGCTGACCTACTCCGGCGTCGAGGCGAACCTCGCCCCGGTCGCGGACCACCCCGGATACCGCTTCGTCAAGGGCGACATCTGCGACGCCGAGGCCGTCGACCAGGTGATGGCCGGCCACGACGTCGTCGTGCACTTCGCCGCCGAGTCCCACGTGGACCGCTCGATCGCGGGTGCGGGTCCCTTCGTGATGACCAACGTCGTGGGCACCCAGGTCCTCCTGGACGCCGCCCGCAAGCACGGTGTCGGCCGCTTCGTCCACATTTCGACCGACGAGGTCTACGGCTCCATCAACGAGGGCTCCTGGACCGAGGAGTGGCCGCTGGTGCCGAACTCCCCGTACTCCGCGTCGAAGGCCTCCTCCGACCTGCTGGCGCTGGCCTACCACCGCACGCACGGCATGGACGTGGTGGTCACCCGCTGCTCCAACAACTACGGGCACTACCAGTTCCCGGAGAAGGTCATCCCGCTGTTCGTCTCGAACCTGATGGACGGCAAGAAGGTCCCGCTGTACGGCAACGGCGGCAACGTGCGCGACTGGCTGCACGTCTCCGACCATTGCCGCGGCATCGACCTGGCCATGCGCAAGGGCCGCGCCGGCGAGGTCTACAACATCGGCGGCGGCACCGAGCTCACCAACAAGGAGCTCACCGGCGTCCTGCTCGAAGCCGCGGGCCTCGGCTGGGACATGGTCGAGCAGGTCGAGGACCGCAAGGGCCACGACCTCCGCTACTCCATCGACATCAGCAAGATCGGCGCGGAGCTCGGCTACGCCCCGCAGGTCACCTTCGAGGACGGCATCAAGGCCACCATCGACTGGTACCGCGAGAACCGCGCCTGGTGGGAGCCGCTCAAGGCGAAGGCAGCGCTGCAGAAGTGACCGCTGACGCCATGGCCACGCGCTGGCTCGTCACCGGCGCCGCCGGGATGCTCGGGCAGGACGTCCTGGCCGTCCTGAAGGACGCCGGCATCGAAGCCGTCGCCCTCGGCCGCGCCGACCTCGACATCACCGACCCGGCCGCGGTCCGGGCCGCCGTCGAGGGCATCGCCGTCGTCGTCAACTGCGCCGCGTGGACCGACGTGGACGGCGCGGAGACCGCCGAGGAGGCCGCCACCGCCGTCAACGGCACCGGCGTACGCGTCCTCGCCGAGGCCTGCGCCGCCGCCGGCGCGCGCCTGGTGCACGTCTCCACCGACTACGTGCTGCCCGGCGACGCCTCGGAGCCGTACCGCGAGGACGCGGCCACCGGGCCCGTGAACGCGTACGGCCGCTCCAAGCTGGCCGGCGAGCAGGCCGTCGCCGAACTGCTGCCGCAGGACGGCTACGTGGTCCGCACCGCCTGGCTGTACGGCGAGCACGGCGCGAACTTCGTCGCCACCATGCTCAAGCTGGCCGCCCAGCGGGACACCCTCGACGTGGTCGACGACCAGCACGGCCAGCCCACCTGGTCGTACGCGCTCGCCCGCCGGCTGGTCGAACTCGGCCGGGCCGCGCTCGCCGGACAGGCCCCCGCCGGCGTCTACCACGGCACCGCGAGCGGCCGGACCACCTGGTTCGGACTGGCCCGCGAGTCCTACCGGCTGAGCGGCCTGGACCCCGAGCGGATCCGGCCGACCACCTCCGCGGCCTTCGTCCGCCCCGCCGTCCGCCCGGCCTTCAGCGTGCTCGCGCACGACCGCTGGGCCGAAGCGGGCCTGGCGCCCCTCGCCGACTGGCGCGAGCAACTGGCCGAGGCGCTCGCCGCCCCCGGCTTCTCCGTACTGGCCGACGGGGCCCGGGACGGCCGAGCGGGATGAAGACCCTGCTGAACAAGCTGACCGCGGCGCTGCCGCCGGGCACCGTCGCGGTGGCCGGCGGCACCGTCGTGCTCGGCGCGGCCTCGTACGTCCACCTGGGCGTGGCGGGCCACAGCCTGTCCACGGACGCCATGGCCAACGTCTCGGTGCTGTGGACGATCGTGATGTCCATCGGCATCGGCGTCTTCTTCCCCATCGAGCAGGAGCTGACCCGGATCGTCTCCGCCCGCGTGGTCCTGGGCCAGGGCACCGCCCCGGTGCTGCGCCGGGCCACCCTGCTCACCGCCGGGATCCTCGGCGCGACCCTGCTCGTACTGGGCCTCGGCGCACGGCCGATCGCCGAGCTGCTGTTCCACGGCGACCGCGCCCTGGTGGCCGCCCTCGGCGGGGCCTTCGCCGGAATGGCCGCCTGCTACCTGACCCGTGGGGTGCTGGCCGGGCTCGGCCGCTTC
The DNA here is from genome assembly GCF_044750905.1 of Streptomyces sp. NPDC088762. Classification (NCBI taxonomy): domain Bacteria; kingdom Bacillati; phylum Actinomycetota; class Actinomycetes; order Kitasatosporales; family Streptomycetaceae; genus Streptomyces; species Streptomyces sp. NPDC088762. The sequence goes on along the minus strand of NZ_JBIVKT010000013.1, from coordinate 53,890 downwards.
GGCGCGTACGGCACCCAGCTCGCCGTCGACGGCGGCCTGCGGATCGTCCTCGCCTTCGCCTGCGCCCTGTTCGGGCTGCACTCGGCGCTCGCCTTCAGCCTCGTCCTGGCCGTCGCGCCCGTCGTCGCGACGCTCGTCACGCTGCCCGCGCTGCTGCGCGCCGTGTCTCCCGGCGAGCCGATCGCCTGGCGGGAGCTGTGCAACGGGCTGGGCCTGCTCGTCTGCGCGACCCTGCTGTCCCAGCTGGTGGTCAACGCCGCGGTGATGAGCACCAAGTTGCTGGCCCCCTCCGACAGCGCGCTGATCGCATCCCTGATGAGCGCCCTGGTCCTGGCGCGGGTGCCGCTCTTCGTCTTCGGCTCGCTCCAGGCCTCGCTGCTGAGCGGCCTCACCGCCGCCTTCACGGCCGGCGACCGAGTCGCCTTCTGGGCGATGCTCCGCCGGATCGGCATGGTCGTCGGCCTGCTCGGTCTGCTCGGCGGCGTGCCCGCGACCGTCCTCGGCCCGTGGCTGATCGAGGTGCTCTTCGGGGCCGAGGACCCGGTGCTCGGCTGCCTCGACTTCTTCCTGCTGTCCGCCGGCACCGTGGCGTACATGTTCGCGATGGTGCTCGGACAGGCGCTCATGGTATTCAAGCGGCACAACCTGCAGTTGCTCTGCTGGGCCGTCGGCACGGCGGTCCTGGTGGGCATCACCCTCACGCCGGGCGATGTGGCGATGCGCGTGATCGTCGCCTACGCCCTCGGCTCCGTCGCCACCGTGCTCGCTATGCTGGCAGCACTGAGGCTGAGCTTCCCCGGAGCGGCCGCGGCAGCCACCGAAGGGCCCGGACAGACGGCCGGCACCGGCCCCCTGGGCGTGGGTGCGGTCGGAAGATGACCACGCCGGCCCGAGACGTCACACCGATCACCGCGCACTCGTTTGTGCCACATTCCGCTGGAGCTACCGTGTCCCAATACGACGATGTCTGGCTGGTCATACCGGCCTATAACGAGGGCCAGGTGATCGCCGACGTGGTCGAGGGGGCCCGCAAGACGTTCCCCAACATCGTCGTCGTCGATGACGGCTCCACGGACGACTCGGCCAAGCACATAGCCACGACCGGCGCCCACCTGGTGCGCCACCCGGTCAACCTCGGCCAGGGCGCGGCCCTCCAGACCGGTCTCACGTACGCGCTCGCCCAGCCCGGCGCCCGCTACTTCGCCACCTTCGACGCGGACGGCCAGCACCAGACCAAGGACGTCGAGAAGATGGTCGCGGTGCTGCGCAGGGGAGAGGCGGACGTCGTACTCGGCTCCCGCTTCATCGAGCAGAACGGCCAAGTGCCGTGGATCAAGCAGGTCGTGCTGCGCACGGCCGCCGCCGTCAGCCCCACCGCCCGCAAGCTCAAGCTCACCGACGCGCACAACGGCCTGCGCGTCCTGGGCCGTGAAGCCGCGGAGCAGCTGAACATCACCATGAACGGCATGGCCCACGCGTCCGAACTCGTCGGCTTCCTGGCCGGCTCGGGGCTGCGCGTGACCGAGGTACCGGTGGACATCCTCTACACCGACTACTCGCGCGCCAAGGGCCAGTCCCTGATCAACGGCGTCAACATCCTTTTCGACATCTCTCTGCGGGAGCGTGGCCGTCGATGAAGTACTTCTGGATCCAGCTGGTGCTGATCGTCGGCTCGGTGTCGATGGCACTCATGTTCATACGCACGTGGGGCCAGGCCAAGAACCGCGCCTGGAAGCGCATCGCGTTCTCGGTGTTCGTCGTCGTCAACGTGTACGCGGTGCTCCGCCCGACCGACGTCACCTGGGTCGCCCAGCAGCTCGGCGTCGGCCGCGGCACCGACCTGGTGCTCTACGTGATGGTGCTCGCGATGGGCTTCCTCACGCTCAACACCTTCCTGCGTTTCCGCTCGCTGGAGAAGAAGATCACCGACCTGGCGCGGACCGTGGCCATCAACGAGGGCGTCCGGCACAACGACGAGCGCCTCGGCTCGGACGCCGAGGTCCCGGCGAAGGCCGCCGCCCCTGCCGCCACCGCCGACGTCGATGCCGATGCCGATGCCGATGCCGACTCCGACTCCGACTCCGTGAAGGCCTGACGCTCCATGGCGACCTTCGACTTCATGCTCCCCTACTACGGGGACGTGCAGCTGATGCAGGACGCGGTCCGCAGCGTCCTGGCGCAGACCGACCGTGACTTCCGGCTCGTCGTCATCGACGACGGCAAGGAGCCGGACGTACCCGGCTGGTTCGAGCAGCTCGGCGACGAGCGGGTGCACTACACCCGCAACGAGCAGAACCTCGGCATCACCAAGAACTTCCAGAAGTGCGTGCAGCTCTCCGAGGCCGACTACGTGGTCATCATGGGCTGCGACGACCTCCTGCACCCGCACTACCTGGAGACGGTCCGCGGGATCATCGCCGCCCACGAGGGCATCGGCATGGTCCAGCCGGGCGTCGAGGTGATCGACGGCGAGGGCCGGGTGACGCAGGGCCTGGCGGACAACACCAAGAAGCGGCTGTACGCGCCCCAGGTGAAGGGCCGTCGGCTGATGGCGGGGGAGGAGCTGGCCGCCAGCGTGCTGCGCGGCAACTGGCTCTACTTCCCCTCGATCGCCTGGCGCGGCGAGGTGCTGCGCAAGGTGAACTTCCGGGACGACTACTCGGTGATCCAGGACCTGGCGCTGGTCGTCGACCTCCTGGAGGCCGGCGAGGAGATGGTGATCGACAACTCGACCACCGTCTTCCGGTACCGCCGGCACGCCGTCAGCGAGTCCTCGGTCCAGGCGTTCTCCGGCACCCGCTTCGCCGAGGCCGAGCGGTACTTCGCCGCGGTGGCCGCCCGCATGGACGCCCGCGGCTGGCCCAAGGCGGCCCGTGCGGCCCGTTTCCACAGCGCCTCGCGGCTGCACGCGCTCACGATGCTCCCGGGCGCGCTGCGCCGCGGGCACCGCGAGGGCGTCCGCACCCTTGCCAAGCACGCCTTCACCTCCGGGCAGGGCTGACGAGCACCCCGGACACGAAGAAGCGGCCTGCCGCCGGTCCTCGGACCGCGGCAGGCCGCTTCTTCGCGTTCGTGCGCCGCCCGGGTCAGGGCTGCTTCTTCACCGGGCCGGGGCCCGGGCGCTCCGGCAGGTTGAACGCCCCGCAGACGTCCTTGGGGGCGTAGTGCGGGCACTTTCCGTTCGGCTGCTGGAGGGTGTGGGAGTACCAGGCCAGCGTGCCGAGCGATCCCTTGGAGGGGTCCTTCGGCATGAAGGCGTCGGCGGTCGCCGAGCCGGCCATGCCGTAGAGCAGCCCCAGACCGCACAGCGCGCCGATGACGACGGACCGGCGCGCGGGCCCCCGGCCGGGGCGGCGGGGCAGCACCAGCGTCTCGTGGCTGCGGGACCAGTCCCGGAGGCGCTGGGCGGAGTAGTACACGGCCAGCCCGGTCAGCGCGAGCAGGCAGTACATGATCTGGATGCTGGTCCGCGGGTAGAGCTGGACGGCGTGGTCGCGCGCCATGTGCGAGGCGTACCAGTAGCGCAGCAGGAACGCGCTCGCCGTGCACGCCGCCAGGGTCAGCACCATGGGCTGGCGCAGGGCGAGGCCGAGCGCCACCGCCAGTCCGAGTACCAGCAGGATCGGGAAGAGACCGACGCCGCCGAGCTCACCGAGCGGCGGCCAGCCGGCGAGCCGCTGCGGGCCGGGGCTGTCGACGCCCCACATCGCGAAGTACGCCGGGTCGGTGTAGGTGTCGAAGTAGAAGTACGTGTCCTTGGTCGTACCGCTCGCACCCAGCAGGCGGACCATGTACCGGCCGGCCAGCGCGAGGAAGACCACCGTGGCGGCCAGCAGCGGCAGCAGCCCCTGCCACAGCGCCCGCACCCCGCCGGAGCGGGCGAGCCCGCCCAGCACGATCGCGAAGAGCACGACCACGCCGACCGCGGACCAGACGAACCAGCCCGCGTACATCAGGAACAGCCCCGCGAGCAGGGCGCCGAGCCCGCCGCCGACGGCCAGGGCCTGGCCGCGGCTCAGCATCGCCGAGCGCATGGTCACCTGCACCAGCTTGGCGAACACCGGGATCACGACGACCAGGACGAGCGGGGAGTACGGCTTGTACAGGTCGAACAGCGGCAGGGCCGAGGTCAGCCCGATGCCGAGCGCCCACAGCGGGGGCAGCAGCATCCGCCAGGCCAGGTAGGCGACCGGGCCGGAGACGGCGAGGAAGCCGATCATCACCCACTTCGCCGCGTACGCCACCTGACCGTCGAAGAACAGCTGGGCGACGAGGGCGAGGAAGTGCGGGAAGCCCGGCGGGTACTCCGGCGGCAGCGGCACCCCGTCGATGACGTTGTACGCCCACGTCTGCAGGTTGCCGACGTCGCCGCCGTACCCGTTGAGGGGCCACGTCGTGCCGCGCAGGGCGACGACGTTGCCGGCCGCCGTCACGCCGGTCGCCAGCCCCGCCACCGTCGCGGCGCCGATGTTGACGGCGGCCCCCGGCCACCGCCGCGAGAGGGCGAGGTAGAGCAGAACGGTCACCGCGAGGAGCAGCAGCAACCGGAGCTGGATGGCCGCCAGGCCGCTGACCTGCCCGATTCGCTGCATCGGGTTCACATGCAGACGCTTGCCCAGGTAGGTGAGCAGAAGAGCGGCGAAGACCGAGACCGCAGCCTCGGCCGATACAAGGGCGATGGCGCGTCTGAGGCGGCCGCCGCGGCCGCGCGGGGCCCGGCGTTCGGCCACCGGGGACGGCGCGGGAGCGGTAACTATCATGACTGTTGACCTTACCGGCAGGCGCCTGCCGCATGTGAGTCGGTCGGCCTTGCCGGACAAGGCCTCCGCTCCCGCCCGCTTGGTAAGTTGGCCGTTGCGGGGGACGCGACGGCCGGGCACGCATGTGACACGGATCGCGCGATTTCACCAGCGGGTACCGGATCCGAGAGATCGGCGATCGCTTGCTGCCCGGCGTGCCCACACAACCGCGACCCGAGCCCTTCGGGTGCTCGACGCGGTGACACTCGCGACGGAAGTGGATGAGATGACGAACCTGGCCCCCGACCACCTGGCCGGAGAGGCCGGTGCGGCGCGCAGCCGGACCGAAGCCCCGGACGGCGCGTCGGCACCACGCCGGGGCCGGAGACTGCCCGCCTGGACCTCCACGCGCTGGGCGCTCATCCTCGCCGAGGTCGTGGTGAGCATCACCGCGGCCCTCGGCTACACGCTGCTGAGCAGGCACATCAGCGTGAACCCGATTCACCGCATCGGCCAGGTCAGCGGTCTCGCCAAGCTCCAGCAGTACGTGGCCGTCCTCGGCCTGCCGCTGCTCGCGCTGCTCCTGTACACCGCGTACCGGGGGACGCTGCGGCGCCACCAGAACGTGAAGCGCCTGGTCTGCGCGGCCCTGGCGGGCCTGGCGACCGGTGTGATCGCCGGTGGTGTGGTCGTCGCCCTGCGCGGCACGCCCTCGGCGCTCGGCGGCCAGGAGGGCGACCCCGGCGTCCTGATCGCCATGGCCAACTCGTTCCTCCACGGCGAGGGCATGTCCGGCATCTACCCGCCCGGGTTCCCGGGCCTGATCGCCGTCTGGGCGAAGATCCGCTACGGCGGCATCGGCGGGGCCGGCTACTCGCTGCACGACCTCCAGATCTTCTTCAGCGCGCTGGCCGGCCCGATGGCCTACCTGGCCTGGCGCCTGCTGCTGCGTCCCTTCTGGGCGCTGCTGATCGCCGTTCCCTCGGTCGTGCTCTTCCTCGACCCGATCCGCCCGTACAGCCACATCGTCATGATCGTGCTGCTGCCGCTGCTCGCGTACTGCCTGCGCGAGATGCGCCGGGCCGGCGAGCGGCCCCTGCGCTCGGCGCTGCTGCGCGGCGCCGGCCTCGGCCTCGTCTTCGGCCTGCTGTTCCTCTGGTACTCCGGCTGGTACGTGTGGTCCGCGCCCGGCGTGGGCCTGCTGGCGCTCTTCCTCTTCCCGTGGCGGCGGGGCGCCGCCGCCCGCAGGCGCGCCCTCGCCTTCGTCGGCACCACCCTGCTGACGGCCGGGGTCATCGGCGCCCCGCTGCTCTACCAGATGCTGCGGCTGGGCTCCCAGCACCCGGACCGCTACGCCTACCTCTCCGTCTACGTCGACCCGGCGTACGTCCTGGGCTGGGCGTCCGACCGGCCCGGCAAGCTGACGTACGAGAACTGGCCCGTGGCGGGCGAGATGGCGGGCCAGAGCGGATTCGCGCTGCTGCTGCTGCTCGGTGTGGGGCTCGGCGTCGGCCTGGGCCTGCGCAGCATCATGGTCCGCACGGCCGCGGCCGTCCTCGTCGGTGCCTGGCTGGTCCGGTTCTGGTTCGCCTCGCACATGGCACACGACCAGGCGGTGCAGCTCTTCCCGCGCACCACCTGGATGATCATGTACTGCCTGATGATCCTGGCCGTGCTGGGCGTGATGGCAGCGGTGCAGCGCGGCTCCGGCTGGCTCGAACGCTCGTTGCGGCCGAGCGGTCCGGCCCCGGCGCGGGTCATTCCGCGGCGTGCGGTCCAGCAGCTCGCGGCGGGCATGGTGTGCGTCCTCGCGCTGTTCGCGACGATGGGGGCGTCCTGGAACGTCAACCGCTACATGCCCTCGCCCGACACGGAGACGATGGGCATCGACGCCTACCGGGCGCACGGGCTCAAGAAGCCGAACGGCAAGTGCCCCCGCTACACCCCGTACAAGCAGTGCGCGGACGTCAGCACGTGGGACTGGAAGCCGAACCGCGACGACGGCAAGATCTGGTGCGGCAACATCCCGTACGACAAGTGGCCGGTCGTCTGCGGACGCAAGGGCCCGTCCTAGGACGACTCGGGCGCCGCCCCGCCCGCTGAAGCCGCAAACCCAGCCCCCGCCGGAGTGCCCGCCTCCGGTGGCCAGTAACATCCGGCCGAAACCAGGCTTGTCACCTGGTGGCTCGCTCGCTACAGGGGTTGGGGAACAACTTGAGACTTGGTCGTGCGCGCGGTACGGCTCTGGCTGCCGCGCTCGGTGTCGTGGCGGTGCTCGGTTTCCAGGGCGCGGCCAACGGACTCGGCTCGGACCCGCTGGACGGGATCGACTACAGCGCCCCCAACCAGGCCGGCGCTCCCGTCGAGGGCAAGGTCCACAAGCTCGCGCTGAAGGGCAAGGGAGGGGGCAAGGCCGCCCTCTCCCAGCAGGACACCAAGCCCTTCGGCCTGCTGGGCGTCTCCTGGAAGAACCCCTCCGCCCAGGTGAAGGGGGCCATCGAGGCCCGCACCCGGGACGCGGAGAGCGGCAAGTGGTCCCGGTGGATCACCCTGGAGCCGGTCAAGGCGGGCATGGACGGCAGGCGTCCCGGCGCACGCGGTGCCACCGAGCCCGTCTGGGTCGGCCTGTCGGACGGTGCCGAAGTCCGCGTGGACGGCGGCGGGGCGCTCCCCGAGGGCCTGGAGCTGAACCTGGTCGACCCGGGCACCGGCAAGCCGGCCAGGAAAAAGAAGAAGGGCGACCTGGCAGCGGCCCCGGTGGCCTTCGCGGCCCCGGCGGAGGACCCCGTACCGCCGACGCCCGCCGATCCGCCCACCACCCCGCCGACGGTCCCCGGGCCGGAGTCCACCGCGCCGAAGCCGACCGTGGTCTCGCGCGTGCAGTGGGGCGCGGACGAGTCCCTGAACGACGAGGGCCCGATCTACCTCCCCGGTGGCAAGGTCAAGGCGGTCTTCGTCCACCACACCGCGATCGCCACCCCGTACGAGTGCACCGAGTCCGAGGCGATCGTCCGCAGCCTGCACGTCTACCACGTGCAGACCAACGGGTGGCGGGACCTCGGCTACAACTTCCTCGTCGACAAGTGCGGCAAGGTCTTCGAGGGCCGGCAGGGCGGTGTGGACCAGCCCGTCTACGGCGCGCACACCTTCGGCTGGAACTCCGAGTCGACGGGCATCGCCGTACTCGGCGACTACACGGACGCCGGGGCCTCCGCGCAGGCGCTCGCGGCCGTGTCCGATGTCGCCGCCTACAAGCTGGGCCAGTACGACGGCGACCTCAACGGCACGACGACGCTGGTCGCGGGCGAGACCCAGAAGAACTACTCGGGCACCGCCTTCACCAAGGGCGAGACGTACACCTTCAAGTCGCTCTCCGGCCACCGGGACGGCTACAACACCCAGTGCCCCGGCAACTCGCTCTACCCGCAGCTGGCTTCGGTCCGCACCTCGGGTCCCGCCGGGAAGCTGAAGGTCGCCTCCGTGAACGGGGCGGCCGTCCAGCCGGGCGCCGGCTTCGAGACCCCCGGTCCGGTGACCGTCGGCTGGGAGACCAGCACGGCGAGCGCCCTGGTGAGCAAGTTCGAGCTGCTGGTCGACGGCAAGCCGGTCGTCACCACCGCGGGCACCGCCCGTTCGGCGTCCACGACGCTGCCACTCGGCAGCCACCAGCTCCAGGTGCTGGCGACCACGACGAACGGCAAGGTGGCCACCAGCCTCCCGGTCACCGTCCTCGCGGAGGCCAAGGCCATCAAGTTCGTCCCGGTCTCCCCGAAGCGCCTGATGGACACGCGTGAGGGTCTGGGCGTCGCGAAGGCGCCGGTCGGCCAGGGCGGCGTGGTGACCCTGCCGGTCGCGGGAGTCGGCGGCATCCCGGCGACGGGCGTGACCGCGGTCGTCCTGAACGTGACCGCGACCAACCCGACGGCCGCGAGCTACGTCTCGGTCTACCCGAGCGGTACGACCCGTTCGAGCGCCTCCAACCTGAACTTCACGGCGGGCCAGACGATCCCGAACCTGGTGGTCGTCCCCGTCGTCGACGGGAAGGTCAGCTTCTACAACAACGCGGGCAGCGTGGACCTGATCGCGGACATCACCGGCTTCTTCACCTCGGCCGGCGAGGGCGCCACGCACACCAGCTACGGCCCCACGCGTCTGATGGACACCCGTGAGGGCCTGGGCGTGCCGAAGGCCCCGGTCGGCCAGGGCGGCGTGGTCACCCTCCCGGTCGCGGGCGTCGGCGCGATCCCGGCCACCGGGGTCAAGGCCGTCGTGCTGAACGTGACGGCGACCAATCCCACGGCGGCCAGCTTCGTCTCCGTGTACCCGAGCGGCACGGCCCGCAGCAGCGCGTCGAACCTGAACTTCTCCAAGGGCCAGACCATCCCCAACCTGGTGGTCGTCCCGGTCGTCGACGGGAAGGTCAGCTTCTACAACAACGCGGGCAGCGTGGACCTGATCGCGGACATCACCGGCTACTTCTCCGACAGCGCCACCGGCTCCACGCACACCAACATCGGCCCGAAGCGCCTGATGGACACGCGTGAGGGTCTGGGCGTGGCGAAGGCGCCGGTCGGCCAGGGCGGCGTGGTGACCCTGCCGGTCGCGGGAGTCGGCGGTGTTCCGGCGACGGGCGTGACCGCGGTGGTCCTGAACGTGACCGCGACCAACCCGACGGCCGCGAGCTACGTCTCGGTCTACCCGAGCGGTACGACCCGTTCGAGCGCGTCGAACCTGAACGTCACGGCCGGCCTGACGATCCCGAACCTGGTGGTCGTACCGGTGGTCGACGGGAAGGTCAGCTTCTACAACAACGCGGGCAGCGTGGACCTGATCGCGGACATCACGGGCTACTTCACCAAGTGATCTGAGAGCACCTTCCGCACCGCGCACGACACACAACGGAGGCCCCGCACCCCACGGTGCGGGGCCTCCGTCCTGACGCAGAGACCGGACATCGGATGAGGGGCATGGGACAGAACGACGAGGGCAGGCCGGGCGTCTCCGACGAGGAGTGGGCCCGGTTCATGGAGCAGGCAGCCCAGGGACCGGGGGAGGCGCCCAAGGAGCCGTCCGCACGGGCACGCATGGTGACCGAGCGGTTGCGGGAGCAACAGGCCCAGGAACCGCCGGGGTGGCGGACGGGGCCCGCCTGGCAGGAGATGCGGGGCCGCGGCACGGCCCGCCGGAGGCTCAAGGCCACCCTGGCCATCGTCTTCATAGCGGGCCTCGCACTGGTGGCCGTACGGCCGGAACTGGTGATAGACCGCCTCACCGGCAAGGCCGGAGCCCGCCAGGAGGCCCAGAACGCCGCGCCGCTGCCCGCCGAGTCGGCGCGTCCCTCCGAGCCCGCGGCGGCCGCGCCGCCGGACCGGCCGACCCTGGCCGAACCCTTCCGCGGCTCCCCGGCGCTCCAGTGGGCCGACGGAGCCGCCGGCATCGAGGTGCCGGAGGCCACAGCGATCGGCGGGATGAGCAAGGAGCAGGTCGCGGACGCGCTGGAGAAGACCAGGCGGTTCCTGATCGCGTCGAATCTGGACCCGGCCACCCTGCGCGGGGAGCGGCCCACCGCCGCGCTGGCGATCCTGGATCCCCGGCAGCCGGAGGTTCCGGAGCGGCTGGAGCGCTCGCTGACGCATCCCACCGCGCAGGACACCCCGGTGACGCTCTTCACCCGCTTCGACCCCGCCCGGGTCAAGCCCGTCGGCGACGTCGTCAAGGTGCGCGGCAGCATGCACGCCGAGCCGGGGCAGCGCGGGGAGCTGCTGGTGGTCGCGGACTACACCTTCGTCCACCCCATGACGGAGGCCGGCGGCACGGGCGTGCAGCGCTCCATCGTGCGCCGGCAGATCACCCTGGCCCTGCTCGACCCGGCGCGCTGGGAGACCACGCGGGGCCGGCTCCAGGCGCGCGCGTACACCGCGGAGTGGTCGAACGTGGCGTGCGAGGCGGCCGACGGATTCCTGCACCCGCACTTCCCGCTGGACGCGCCGTCCGGGTCGGCGCCCTCCGGGCCCGCCACGGATCCGTACGACCGCAGCCAGGACATTCAGGGCGAAGGGTGCGGAACCATCACGCGCTCCTGACCGGCGGAGATCCCGCCGGGGTGACGCGCGTGGTGCAGTTTGACCACTCACCGTGGCGGGGTATTCTCTTCGGCCCGATTGGCCAGGTACGTGCCTCGTATGGCAGACTACTCAAGTTGCTCGGCTGAGTGCCGATGCTGCGCGCCTCCCGCCGGGAGGACCGGAAGCGAGTCCCACAGTACTCGTCGTCCTTAATCTGCCTTCCGGGGCAGCAATGGGGGCGGACGTACGGGAATCTTCTGGGAAGTGTCAGCACGGTGCCCACCAGGCACTCGGTGGGTGTTTCTCCCCCGAAACGCGGTCACAGGGACCGCACCCCCTTGGACGAGGGAATTTCCGTATGGGAATTTTCTGTAGAGGGAGTGCGACACGCCCGACCGCGTGGGTCGGAGAGAAGCCGCAGAACCCCGGTTCCGCAGCCTCCCGAGGGCCAGAGCGTTTCCACATAGAGACAGGACTACGGAGTAGCCATGGCGGGACAGAAGATCCGCATCCGGCTCAAGGCCTACGACCACGAGGTCATCGACTCCTCGGCGAAGAAGATCGTCGAGACGGTGACGCGCACTGGTGCGTCGGTCGCGGGCCCGGTGCCGCTGCCCACTGAGAAGAACGTGTACTGCGTCATCAAGTCGCCGCACAAGTACAAGGACTCGCGCGAGCACTTCGAGATGCGCACGCACAAGCGCCTGATCGACATCCTCGACCCGACGCCCAAGACCGTTGACTCGCTGATGCGCCTGGACCTTCCGGCCGGCGTTGACATCGAGATCAAGCTCTGAGAGGCGTCGAGAAGATGGCAAAGCAGATCAAGGGCGTCCTGGGCGAGAAGCTCGGCATGACCCAGGTCTGGGACGAGAACAACCGTGTCGTCCCGGTGACCGTCGTCAAGGCCGGGCCCTGCGTCGTTACCCAGGTCCGTACGAACGACATCGACGGCTACGAGTCGGTCCAGATCGCCTTCGGCGAGATCGACCCGCGCAAGGTGAACAAGCCCCTCAAGGGCCACTTCGCCAAGGCCGACGTGACCCCCCGCCGCCACCTGGTGGAGCTCCGCACCTCCGACGCCAGCGAGTACACGCTCGGCCAGGAGATCACTGCTGAGGTGTTCGAGTCCGGCGTCAAGGTTGACGTCACGGGCAACAGCAAGGGCAAGGGCTTCGCCGGTGTCATGAAGCGGCACAACTTCCGGGGCCTCGGCGCCGGTCACGGTGTGCAGCGCAAGCACCGCTCCCCCGGTTCGATCGGTGGCTGTGCCACCCCTGGGCGTGTCTTCAAGGGCATGCGCATGGCCGGTCGCATGGGTAACGAGCGCGTCACCACCCAGAACCTGACCATCCACGCGGTTGACGCGGAGAAGGGTCTGCTGCTCATCAAGGGCGCGGTCCCCGGTCCGAACGGCGGCCTCGTCCTGGTCCGTACCGCGGCCAAGGGGGCTTGAGGTAATGAGCACCATTGACATCCTTTCGCCGGCAGGCGACAAGGCCGGTACCGTCGAGCTCCCCGCGGAGATCTTCGACGCGAAGACCAGCGTTCCGCTGATCCACCAGGTCGTTGTCGCCCAGCTGGCTGCTGCCCGTCAGGGCACGCACAAGACCAAGACCCGTGGCGAAGTCCGTGGTGGTGGCCGCAAGCCGTACCGCCAGAAGGGCACCGGCCGCGCCCGTCAGGGTTCGACCCGCGCTCCGCAGTTCGCCGGCGGTGGCGTCGTCCACGGCCCGCAGCCGCGTGACTACTCGCAGCGGACCCCCAAGAAGATGAAGGCCGCCGCCCTCCGCGGTGCCCTCTCTGACCGTGCGCGTCACTCCCGCATCCACGTCGTCACCGGCGTGGTCGAGGGTGCCGCCTCCACGAAGGCCGCCAAGACGCTGTTCGGCAAGATCTCGGAGCGCAAGAACCTGCTCCTGGTCGTCGAGCGTGCCGACGAGGCCGCGTGGCTGTCCGCCCGCAACCTGCCCCAGGTTCACATCCTGGAGCCGGGCCAGCTGAACACGTACGACGTGATCGTCTCTGACGACGTGGTCTTCACCCAGGCCGCTTTCGAGTCCTTCGTGTCTGGCCCCAAGGCCGATGAGACCGAAGGGAGCGACGCCTGATGTCTGAGGCGACCGTTACCAGCAAGACCTTCACCGACCCGCGCGACCTGCTGATCAAGCCGGTCGTCTCGGAGAAGAGCTACGCGCTGCTGGACGAGAACAAGTACACGTTCATCGTCGCGCCCGGCGCCAACAAGACCCAGATCAAGCAGGCCGTCGAGGCGGTCTTCTCGGTCAAGGTCACCGGGGTCAACACGATCAACCGTCAGGGTAAGCGCAAGCGCACCAAGACCGGTTTCGGCAAGCGCGCCAACACCAAGCGCGCCATCGTGACCCTTGCCGAGGGCAACCGTATCGACATCTTCGGCGGCCAGGCCTCCTAACGGAGGTCTAGTCGTCCGGAATCGGACGAGGACTGAGAAATGGGTATCCGCAAGTACAAGCCGACGACCCCGGGCCGTCGTGGCTCCAGCGTCGCCGACTTTGTCGAGATCACGCGGTCCACGCCGGAGAAGTCGCTGGTCCGCCCCCTGCACAGCAAGGGCGGCCGTAACAACACCGGTCGTGTGACCGTTCGCCACCAGGGCGGTGGCCACAAGCGCGCCTACCGCGTGATCGACTTCCGTCGTCACGACAAGGACGGCGTGCCGGCCAAGGTCGCGCACATCGAGTACGACCCCAACCGCACCGCGCGCATCGCGCTGCTGCACTACGCCGACGGCGAGAAGCGCTACATCATCGCGCCGCGCGGTCTGCAGCAGGGTGACCGGATTGAGAACGGCCCCACGGCCGACATCAAGCCGGGCAACAACCTCGCGCTCCGCAACATCCCGGTCGGTACCACGATCCACGCGATCGAGCTCCGCCCCGGTGGCGGCGCCAAGTTCGCGCGTTCCGCTGGTGCCTCCGTGCAGCTGCTGGCGAAGGAGGGCGTCATGGCCCACCTCCGCATGCCGTCCGGTGAGATCCGTCTCGTCGACGCGCGCTGCCGCGCCACGGTCGGCGAGGTCGGCAACGCCGAGCAGTCGAACATCAACTGGGGCAAGGCCGGCCGCATGCGCTGGAAGGGCGTTCGCCCGACCGTCCGCGGTGTCGCGATGAACCCGGTTGACCACCCGCACGGTGGTGGTGAGGGCAAGACCAGCGGTGGTCGCCACCCGGTCTCCCCGTGGGGTCAGAAGGAGGGTCGTACTCGCTCGCCGAAGAAGGCTTCGAGCAAGTACATCGTCCGCCGCCGCAAGACGAACAAGAAGCGCTAGGAGCGGGTTTAGATGCCGCGCAGTCTCAAGAAGGGGCCCTTCGTCGACGACCACCTCGTAAAGAAGGTGGACGCCCAGAACGAAGCCGGCACCAAGAACGTCATCAAGACCTGGTCCCGTCGCTCGATGATCATCCCCAGCATGCTGGGTCACACCATCGCGGTGCACAACGGCAAGACCCACGTCCCGGTGTTCGTCACCGAGTCGATGGTCGGCCACAAGCTCGGCGAGTTCTCGCCGACTCGCACCTTCCGCGGCCACGTCAAGGACGACCGGAAGTCGAAGCGCCGCTAAAGGCGGGGTGGTTACGACTATGACTTACACCGAAGGGACAACCATGGAAGCCAGGGCCCAGGCGCGGTACATCCGCGTCACGCCCATGAAGGCCCGCCGCGTGGTGGACCTTATCCGTGGCATGGATGCCACGGAGGCTCAGGCGGTCCTGCGTTTCGCCCCGCAGGCCGCGAGCGTGCCCGTCGGCAAGGTGCTGGACAGCGCCATTGCCAACGCCGCGCACAACTACAACCACCCGGACGCCTCCACGCTGTTCATCAGCGAGGCGTTCGTGGACGAGGGCCCGACCCTGAAGCGGTTCCGTCCGCGTGCGCAGGGCCGTGCCTACCGGATCCGCAAGCGGACCAGCCACATCACCGTGGTCGTCAGCAGCAAGGAAGGTTCCCGGTAATGGGCCAGAAGGTAAACCCGCACGGGTTCCGACTCGGCATCACCACGGACTTCAAGTCCCGCTGGTACGCCGACAAGCTGTACAAGGACTACGTCAAGGAAGACGTCGCCATCCGTCGGATGATGACGTCCGGCATGGAGCGCGCCGGCATCTCGAAGGTTGAGATCGAGCGCACCCGTGACCGCGTGCGTGTGGACATCCACACCGCTCGTCCTGGCATCGTCATCGGCCGCCGTGGCGCCGAGGCCGACCGCATCCGCGGTGACCTCGAGAAGCTCACGGGCAAGCAGGTCCAGCTGAACATCCTCGAGGTCAAGAACCCCGAGCTCGACGCTCAGCTGGTTGCCCAGGCCGTTGCCGAGCAGCTCTCCTCCCGCGTCTCCTTCCGTCGTGCCATGCGCAAGAGCATGCAGGGCACGATGAAGGCCGGCGCCAAGGGCATCAAGATCCAGTGTGGCGGCCGCCTCGGCGGCGCCGAGATGTCCCGCTCCGAGTTCTACCGCGAGGGTCGTGTGCCGCTGCACACGCTGCGCGCGAACGTGGACTACGGCTTCTTCGAGGCCAAGACCACCTTCGGCCGTATCGGTGTGAAGGTCTGGATCTACAAGGGCGACGTCAAGAACATCGCCGAGGTTCGCGCCGAGAACGCTGCGGCCCGTGCGGGTAACCGCCCGGCCCGTGGTGCCGGCGCTGGCGACCGTCCCGCCGGCCGTGGTGGCCGTGGTGGCGAGCGCGGCGGCCGTGGTGGCCGCAAGCCGCAGCAGGCTGCTGGTGCCGAGGCCCCCAAGGCCGACGCTCCCGCCGCCGCTCCGGCCGAGAGCACCGGAACGGAGGCCTGACCGACATGCTGATCCCTCGTAGGGTCAAGCACCGCAAGCAGCACCACCCGAAGCGCCGCGGTATGGCCAAGGGCGGTACTGAGGTCTCGTTCGGCGAGTACGGCATCCAGGCGCTCACCCCCGCCTACGTGACGAACCGCCAGATCGAGGCGGCTCGTATCGCGATGACCCGCCACATCAAGCGTGGCGGCAAGGTCTGGATCAACATCTACCCGGACCGCCCGCTCACGAAGAAGCCTGCCGAGACCCGCATGGGTTCCGGTAAGGGTTCTCCCGAGTGGTGGATCGCCAACGTGCACCCGGGCCGGGTCATGTTCGAGCTGTCCTACCCGAACGAGAAGATTGCTCGTGAGGCGCTCACCCGCGCTGCTCACAAGCTTCCGATGAAGTGCCGGATTGTTCGGCGCGAGGCAGGTGAGTCGTGATGGCGACGGGAACCAAGGCGTCCGAGCTCCGCGAGCTCGGCAACGAGGAGCTCGTTGGCAAGCTGCGCGAGGCCAAGGAGGAGCTGTTCAAGCTCCGCTTCCAGGCGGCCACGGGTCAGCTGGAGAACAACGGCCGGCTCAAGTCCGTCCGTAAGGACATCGCTCGCATCTACACCCTGATGCACGAGCGTGAGCTCGGTATCGAGACGGTGGAGAACGCCTGATGAGCGAGAACAACGTGACTGAGAAGACCGAGCGCGGTTTCCGCAAGACCCGTGAGGGCCTGGTCGTCAGCGACAAGATGGACAAGACCGTCGTCGTCGCCGTCGAGGACCGCGTGAAGCACGCGCTGTACGGCAAGGTCATCCGCCGTACGAACAAGCTCAAGGCGCACGACGAGCAGAACGCTGCCGGCGTCGGCGACCGCGTCCTCATCATGGAGACGCGTCCGCTGTCGGCGAGCAAGCGCTGGCGCATCGTCGAGATCCTCGAGAAGGCCAAGTAATTCGTCCGGGGGGTTTCCCCCGGATTCGTTCCGCCAGGCTCGGTGGGGGCCTCGCTCCTCGGAGTGAAGCCCCCGCCGGGAACCGGCAGACAAACAGGAGATAGACGTGATCCAGCAGGAGTCGCGACTGCGTGTCGCCGACAACACTGGTGCCAAGGAGATCCTTTGCATCCGTGTTCTCGGTGGCTCCGGTCGCCGCTACGCGGGCATCGGTGACGTCATCGTCGCCACCGTCAAGGACGCGATCCCCGGTGGCAACGTGAAGAAGGGTGACGTCGTCAAGGCGGTCATCGTTCGCACCGTCAAGGAGCGCCGCCGCCAGGACGGCTCGTACATCCGCTTCGACGAGAACGCCGCTGTCATTCTCAAGAACGACGGCGACCCTCGCGGCACCCGTATCTTCGGCCCCGTGGGCCGTGAGCTGCGCGAGAAGAAGTTCATGAAGATCATCTCGCTCGCGCCGGAGGTGCTGTAAGCATGAAGATCAAGAAGGGCGACCTGGTCCAGGTCATCACCGGTAAGGACAAGGGCAAGCAGGGCAAGGTCATCGTTGCCTTCCCCGCTGAGAACCGTGTCCTCGTCGAGGGTGTCAACCGGGTCAAGAAGCACACCAAGGCTGCGCAGAACCAGGCCGGTGGCATTGTGATCACCGAGGCCCCGGTCCACGTCAGCAACGTTCAGCTGGTTGTGGAGAAGGACGGCAAGAAGGTCGTCACCCGCGTCGGCTACCGCTTCGACGACGAGGGCAACAAGATCCGCGTTGCCAAGCGGACGGGTGAGGACATCTGATGGCTACCACTCCGCGTCTCAAGACGAAGTACCGCGAGGACATCGCGGGCAAGCTGCGTGAGGAGTTCTCCTACGAGAACGTCATGCAGATCCCCGGCCTCGTGAAGATCGTGGTCAACATGGGTGTGGGCGACGCCGCCCGCGACTCCAAGCTGATCGACGGCGCCATCCGCGACCTGACGACGATCACCGGTCAGAAGCCGGCCGTCACGAAGGCCCGCAAGTCCATCGCGCAGTTCAAGCTGCGCGAGGGTCAGCCGATCGGCTGCCACGTCACCCTCCGTGGTGACCGCATGTGGGAGTTCCTGGACCGTACGCTGTCGCTCGCGCTGCCGCGTATCCGTGACTTCCGTGGTCTGTCGCCGAAGCAGTTCGACGGCCGTGGCAACTACACCTTCGGTCTCACGGAGCAGGTCATGTTCCACGAGATCGACCAGGACAAGATCGACCGTACCCGGGGTATGGACATCACCGTGGTCACCACGGCGACCAACGACGACGAGGGCCGTGCCCTCCTTCGTCACCTCGGCTTCCCCTTCAAGGAGGCGTAAGCGAGATGGCGAAGAAGGCTCTTATCGCGAAGGCTGCCCGCAAGCCCAAGTTCGGTGTGCGTGCGTACACCCGCTGCCAGCGCTGCGGTCGTCCCCACTCCGTGTACCGCAAGTTCGGCCTGTGCCGCGTCTGCCTTCGTGAGATGGCTCACCGTGGCGAGCTGCCGGGCGTGACCAAGAGCTCCTGGTAAATCCCCCTCGTCCGCAAGGACTTGGGAAGTACCAGGCACTCTCGGTAAGCATCTGGACGGCGGCTGCCCGGCCCTGCATGCCTTAGGCTTGTGTGGTTGGGCGTCCGCCGCCCATAACGACTTACTACGCCGTAGGTCCCCGCACCGCACCCGTCCCGCCACTGAGCGGGGAGAGGGATGGCGCATACAGGAAACCCCGGCGAGAGAGGCCGAAGGCCACTTCATGACCATGACTGACCCGATCGCAGACATGCTCACGCGTCTGCGTAACGCTAACTCGGCGTACCACGACACCGTCGTGATGCCGCACAGCAAGATCAAGTCGCACATCGCAGAGATCCTCAAGCAGGAGGGTTTCATCACCGGCTGGAAGGTCGAGGACGCCGAGGTCGGCAAGAACCTCGTCCTCGAGCTGAAGTTCGGGCCGAACCGTGAGCGCTCCATCGCGGGCATCAAGCGGATCTCGAAGCCCGGTCTGCGCGTGTACGCGAAGTCCACCAACCTGCCGAAGGTCCTCGGTGGCCTGGGCGTGGCGATCATCTCCACGTCCCACGGTCTCCTGACCGGTCAGCAGGCAGGCAAGAAGGGCGTAGGTGGGGAAGTCCTCGCCTACGTCTGGTAGTCGGGAACGGAGGAAAAGCAATGTCGCGAATCGGCAAGCTCCCCATCCAGGTTCCCGCCGGTGTGGACGTCACCATCGATGGCCAGACGGTCGCCGTGAAGGGCCCCAAGGGTTCCCTCGCGCACACCGTTAAGGCGCCCATCGCAGTCGTCAAGGACGAGGACGGCGTTCTGAACGTCACCCGCCCGAACGACGAGCGTCAGAACAAGGCCCTGCACGGCCTGTCCCGCACGCTGGTGGCGAACATGATCACCGGTGTGACCACGGGATACGTCAAGGCTCTCGAGATCAGCGGTGTCGGTTACCGCGTGGCCGCGAAGGGCTCCGACCTGGAGTTCCAGCTCGGCTACAGCCACCCGATCCTGGTGGAGGCGCCCGAGGGCATCTCCTTCAAGGTCGAGTCGCCGACCAAGTTCTCGGTCGAGGGCATCGACAAGCAGAAGGTCGGCGAGGTCGCCGCCAACATCCGCAAGCTGCGGAAGCCCGACCCGTACAAGGCCAAGGGTGTCAAGTACGCCGGCGAGGTCATCCGCCGCAAGGTCGGAAAGGCTGGTAAGTAGCCATGGCATACGGTGTGAAGATCGCCAAGGGCGACGCGTACAAGCGCGCTGCCAAGGCTCGCCGCCACATCCGCATCCGCAAGAACGTCTCGGGTACGGCGGAGCGTCCGCGCCTCGTCGTGACGCGTTCGAACCGCAACATCGTTGCTCAGGTCATCGACGACCTCCAGGGTCACACCCTGGCGTCGGCGTCGACCCTGGACGCTTCGATCCGCGGTGGCGAAGGCGACAAGAGCGCCCAGGCCCAGGCTGTCGGCGCGCTCGTCGCCGAGCGTGCCAAGGCCGCGGGTGTCGAGACCGTCGTGTTCGACCGCGGTGGCAACCGATACGCCGGGCGCATTGCCGCTCTGGCTGACGCCGCCCGCGAAGCCGGGCTGAAGTTCTAAGCCCCGGTTCCGGGACTCACGGACGTAACAGAGAGAGGTAATCCAATGGCTGGACCCCAGCGCCGCGGAAGCGGTGCCGGTGGCGGCGAGCGGCGGGACCGGAAGGGTCGCGACGGTGGCCCTGCCGCCGAGAAGACCGCTTACGTTGAGCGCGTTGTCGCGATCAACCGCGTCGCCAAGGTTGTCAAGGGTGGTCGCCGCTTCAGCTTCACCGCGCTGGTCGTGGTGGGCGACGGTGACGGCACCGTAGGTGTCGGTTACGGCAAGGCCAAGGAAGTTCCCGCGGCCATCGCCAAGGGTGTCGAGGAAGCCAAGAAGAACTTCTTCAAGGTTCCGCGCATCCAGGGCACCATCCCTCACCCGATCCAGGGCGAGAAGGCTGCGGGCGTCGTCCTGCTGAAGCCTGCTTCCCCCGGTACCGGTGTTATCGCCGGTGGCCCGGTGCGCGCCGTTCTGGAGTGCGCCGGCGTTCACGACATCCTGTCGAAGTCGCTCGGCTCCGACAACGCGATCAACATCGTGCACGCGACCGTGGCGGCCCTCCAGGGCCTGCAGCGTCCCGAGGAGATCGCGGCTCGCCGTGGTCTGCCCCTCGAGGACGTCGCCCCCGCGGCTCTGCTTCGTGCGCGTGCTGGGGCGGGTGCGTAATGGCTCGCCTCAAGATCACGCAGACGAAGTCGTACATCGGCAGCAAGCAGAACCACCGCGACACGCTGCGTTCGCTCGGGCTCAAGCGCCTGAACGACGTCGTCGTCAAGGAGGACCGCCCCGAGTTCCGCGGAATGGTTCACACCGTCCGCCACCTCGTGACGGTTGAGGAGGTTGACTAATCATGGCTGAGAACAGCCCGCTGAAGGCCCACAACCTCCGTCCGGCCCCCGGCGCCAAGACCGCGAAGACCCGTGTCGGTCGTGGTGAGGCGTCGAAGGGTAAGACGGCCGGTCGTGGTACGAAGGGCCAGAAGGCCCGCTACCAGATCCCGGAGCGCTTCGAGGGTGGGCAGATGCCCCTCCACATGCGTCTCCCGAAGCTCAAGGGCTTCAAGAACCCGTTCCGCACCGAGTACCAGGTCGTGAACCTGGACAAGCTCGGCGCGCTCTACCCCGAGGGTGGAGAGGTCACGGTGGCCGACCTGGTCGCCAAGGGCGCGGTTCGCAAGAACAGCCTCGTCAAGGTCCTGGGCCAGGGCGAGATCTCCGTGGCGCTGCAGGTTTCGGTTGACGCCGTCTCCGGCTCCGCCAAGGAGAAGATCGCTGCTGCCGGTGGCACTGTCACCGAGCTCGTCTAAGACGAATCCAGTGGCTAAATAGCTCGAAACCCGACCGGGGATGCCTCACATATGGGGCATCCCCGGTTGGTCGTTCCACGGGGGCCGCAGTCGCCGGTAAGGTGGCCTGCACCTTTGCATGTACGTATTCGTCGATCCCTCAGACCGTCACCTCTGACGCAGTAGCGCGGGGGTCGCAGGAGGCACCGTGCTCACCGCGTTCGCCCGGGCGTTCAAGACGCCCGACCTGCGCAAGAAGCTGCTCTTCACGCTCGGCATCATCGTGCTGTTCCGGCTCGGGTCCCACATCCCGGTACCCGGCGTGAGCTACAAGAACGTTCAGATCTGTGTCGACCAGGCAGGCAACAGCAACGGGCTGTTCGGTCTCGTCAACATGTTCAGCGGCGGTGCGCTGCTGCAGATCACGATCTTTGCGCTCGGCATCATGCCGTACATCACGGCGAGCATCATCCTGCAGCTGCTGACCGTGGTCATCCCGAAGCTGGAGAACCTCAAAAAAGAGGGTCAGGCCGGCACGGCGAAGATCACCCAGTACACGCGCTATCTGACGGTCGCACTCGCGATCCTGCAGGGCACCGGCCTCGTCGCCACCGCCCGCACCGGCGCCCTGTTCCAGGGCTGCCAGGTCGCCAGCCAGATCGTCCCGGACCGGTCCATCTTCACCACGATCGTCATGGTGGTCACCATGACCGCCGGTACCTGTGTCGTCATGTGGCTCGGTGAGCTCGTCACCGACCGCGGCATCGGCAACGGCATGTCGATCCTGATGTTCATCTCCATCGCCGCCGGCTTCATCGGCGCCCTCTGGCAGATCAAGCTCCAGGGCAAGATCGCCGACGGCTGGGTCGAGTTCGGCGTCGTCATCCTCGTCGGCCTCGCGATGGTCGCCCTGGTGGTCTTCGTCGAGCAGGCGCAGCGCCGGATCCCGGTCCAGTACGCGAAGCGCATGATCGGTCGCCGTGCGTACGGCGGCACGTCGACCTACATCCCGCTCAAGGTGAACCAGGCCGGTGTGATCCCGGTCATCTTCGCCTCGTCGCTGCTGTACATCCCGGCCTTGATCGTCCAGTTCAGCGGGTCCACCGCGGGCTGGGCCACCTGGATCCAGAAGCACTTCGTCAAGGGCGACCACCCGTACTACATCGCGGCCTACTTCCTCTTGATCGTCTTCTTCGCGTTCTTCTACGTGGCGATTTCCTTCAACCCCGAGGAAGTTGCAGACAACATGAAGAAGTATGGTGGGTTCATCCCGGGTATCCGCGCCGGTCGACCTACCGCCGAGTACCTGAGTTATGTGCTCAACCGGATCACCTGGCCGGGGTCGCTGTACCTGGGTCTCATCGCTCTTGTGCCGACGATGGCGTTGGCCGGCTTCGGAGCGAACCAGAACTTCCCGTTCGGCGGGACGAGCATCCTCATCATCGTGGGTGTCGGTCTGGAAACCGTGAAGCAGATCGAGAGCCAGCTCCAGCAGCGCAATTACGAAGGGTTCCTCCGCTGATGCGAATCGTCCTCGTCGGACCGCCCGGTGCGGGCAAGGGAACGCAGGCCGCGTTCCTTGCCAAGAACCTGTCGATCCCGCACATCTCCACGGGCGACCTGTTCCGGGCCAACATCAGCCAGGGCACCGAACTCGGCAAGCAGGCCAAGGCGTACATGGACGCCGGCGACCTGGTCCCGGACTCGGTCACCATCGGTATGGCCAAGGACCGGATGGAGCAGCCCGACGCCGTGCACGGCTTCCTGCTCGACGGTTTCCCGCGCAACGTCTCGCAGGCCGAGGCGCTCGACGTGATGCTCCAGGCGGAGGGCATGAAGCTCGACGCCGTCCTCGACCTGGAGGTCGAGGAGGACGAGGTCGTCAAGCGCATCGCCGGCCGCCGGATCTGCCGCAACGAGTCGGCGCACGTCTTCCACGTGACGTACGCCCCGCCGAAGGCCGAGGGTGTCTGCGACACCTGCGGCGGCGAGCTGTACCAGCGCGGCGACGACTCCGAGGCCACGGTGCGCAACCGGCTCGAGGTCTACCACACGCAGACCGAGCCGATCATCGACTACTACAAGGCCCAGGGCCTGCTGGTGACCATCCCAGCCCTCGGTGAGGTCGCGGACGTCACCAAGCGCGCGATGGACGCCCTCAAGAAGTAGTACCCCCGCTGTGCGGATACGGCCGCGGTGTCCCCAGGACGCCGCGGCCGTACTGTTGAGAAGACTCGTACCGAAGCTGGAAGGCGTTCTTTCATGGTCCAGATCAAGACCCCCGAGCAGATCGCGAAGATGCGCGAGGCGGGGCTGGTCGTCGCGGCGATCCACGCGGCGACCCGTGAGGCGGCCGTTCCGGGCGCCACGACACGGGATCTGGACATGGTGGCCCGCAAGGTGATCGCCGACGCCGGGGCCAAGTCGAACTTCCTCGGCTACGGCGGCTTCCCCGCCACGATCTGCACCTCGGTGAACGAGGTCGTCGTCCACGGCATCCCGGACGACAAGACGGTCCTCAAGGACGGCGACATCATCTCGATCGACGCCGGCGCGATCGTGGACGGCTGGCACGGCGACGCCGCCTACACCGCCTTCGTGGGCACCGGGCACGCCCCCGAGCTCCTGGAGCTCTCCCGGGTGACCGAGGAGTCCATGTGGGCCGGTATCGCCGCCATGAAGCTCGGCAACCGCCTCGTGGACATCTCGAAGGCGATCGAGACCTACATCAAGCGCCAGCCGCGCCCGAGCACGGGCGACCACAGCCTCGGCAGGTTCGGGATCATCGAGGACTACGGCGGCCACGGCATCGGGTCCGAGATGCACATGGACCCCCACCTGCTGAACTACGTCTCGCGCAAGCGGGGCAAGGGGATCAAGCTCGTCCCGGGCGTCTGCCTGGCGATCGAGCCGATGGTCTCCCTGGGCACGGCCCAGACGGAGGTCCTGGCGGACGACTGGACGGTCATCACGACGGACGGCACCTGGTCCTCGCACTGGGAGCACTCCATCGCGCTGACGGAGGCCGGGCCCATCGTGCTGACCGCTCCGGACTGCGGTAAGGCCAAGCTGGCGGAGTACGGGGTCACGACGGCTCCCGACCCCCTGGACCTGGCCGGTTAATGATCTACACTCTGGGGCAAACTTTCCGGATTCGTGTTTCTGGGAGCCCTGACGTAGACTGACTCGTCGGCTCTCGTGCACTTCCATGCCTGCATGGCGCGCGAGGCCGATCAAGGTAGCCGATTCGAAAGGCGAAGCGTGGCCAAGAAGCAAGGTGCCATCGAAATCGAGGGCACCGTGATCGAGTCCCTCCCGAACGCGATGTTCAAGGTGGAACTCCAGAACGGTCACAAGGTCCTCGCGCACATCAGCGGCAAGATGCGCATGCACTACATCCGCATCCTCCCTGATGACCGGGTTGTCGTGGAGCTCTCTCCCTACGACCTGACGCGTGGCCGGATCGTCTACCGATACAAGTAGATCTTGTCTTCACTCCCGCCTGGGCGTCTTGTCCCGGCGCGGGTGGTGGCACTGACCCGGAGAACCTCACCAACATGAAGGTCAAGCCGAGCGTCAAGAAGATCTGCGACAAGTGCAAGGTGATCCGCCGTCACGGCCGGGTCATGGTCATCTGCGACAACCTGCGCCACAAGCAGCGCCAGGGCTGACGCACGCCGACCGACCTGCCTTCCGCAGTTCTTCGCGCGACGTAAGAAAACGTACATACGCAGAACCCGCCCAGCCCTGAGAGGGGCCGGCGGTACCTCCGGCGGGGGCCGGGGACCCGGACGTACCACCACCCAGCAGGGTGGTCGGCGGTCGGGAGTGGTTCTGCGGAAGACCCCCGAACACACAGGAGCCATTGAATGGCACGCGTTTCCGGTGTTGACATCCCGCGCGAAAAGCGTGTGGAGATCGCACTCACCTACGTCTTCGGTATCGGGCGCACCCGGTCCAAGGAGATCCTCGCCTCCACCGGCGTGAACCCGAACACCCGCGTTCGTGACCTGGCCGAAGAGGACCTCGTCAAGATCCGCGAGTACGTGGACGCCAACCTCCGTACCGAGGGTGACCTCCGCCGCGAGATCCAGGGCGACATCCGTCGCAAGATCGAGATCCAGTGCTACCAGGGCATCCGCCACCGTCGTGGCCTGCCGGTGCACGGTCAGCGCACCAGCACGAACGCGCGTACCCGCAAGGGCCCGCGTCGCGCGATCGCCGGTAAGAAGAAGCCGGGCAAGAAGTAGTCCTGTTCAGCGGTCTTGCGCTGTAGGACCGACCACCTCCCGTAGGAGATTTAGATGCCCCCCAAGGGTCGTCAGGGCGCTGCCAAGAAGGTGCGCCGCAAGGAAAAGAAGAACGTCGCTCACGGGCACGCCCACATCAAGAGCACGTTCAACAACACCATCGTTTCGATCACCGACCCCTCGGGCAACGTGATCTCCTGGGCCTCCGCCGGCCACGTCGGCTTCAAGGGCTCGCGCAAGTCCACCCCCTTCGCCGCGCAGATGGCCGCCGAGTCGGCCGCCCGCCGCGCGCAGGAGCACGGCATGCGCAAGGTCGACGTCTTCGTCAAGGGTCCCGGCTCCGGCCGTGAGACCGCGATCCGCTCCCTCCAGGCCACCGGCCTCGAGGTCGGCTCGATCCAGGACGTCACCCCCACCCCGCACAACGGCTGCCGCCCCCCGAAGCGCCGCCGCGTCTGACGCACCTGTGCGTTCTTGAGTGTCCGGGCGGTACGAACCCTTCGGGGGACGTACCGCCCGTACCCTTGTAGTACCCAGCAGTACATGTCGGGCGTCAAATAGTGGGCGTCCACGACTGAAGGAACACAGACATGCTTATCGCTCAGCGTCCTTCGCTGACCGAAGAGGTCGTCGACGAGTACCGCTCGCGGTTCGTGATCGAGCCGCTGGAGCCGGGCTTCGGCTACACCCTCGGCAACTCCCTGCGCCGTACGCTCCTGTCCTCGATCCCGGGTGCCGCTGTCACCAGCATCCGCGTGGACGGCGTCCTGCACGAGTTCACCACCGTGCCGGGTGTCAAGGAAGACGTCACCGACATCATCCTCAACATCAAGCAGCTGGTCGTCTCCTCGGAGCACGACGAGCCGGTCGTGATGTACCTGCGCAAGCAGGGCCCCGGCCTGGTCACCGCTGCCGACATCGCGCCCCCGGCCGGTGTCGAGGTGCACAACCCGGACCTGGTCCTCGCCACGCTGAACGGCAAGGGCAAGCTGGAGATGGAGCTGACCGTCGAGCGCGGTCGCGGTTACGTCTCCGCCGTGCAGAACAAGCAGCTGGGCCAGGAGATCGGCCGCATCCCGGTCGACTCCATCTACAGCCCGGTCCTCAAGGTCACCTACAAGGTCGAGGCGACCCGAGTCGAGCAGCGCACCGACTTCGACAAGCTGATCGTCGACGTCGAGACCAAGCAGGCCATGCGCCCGCGCGACGCCATGGCGTCCGCCGGCAAGACCCTGGTCGAGCTGTTCGGCCTGGCGCGCGAGCTCAACATCGACGCCGAGGGCATCGACATGGGCCCCTCGCCGACGGACGCGGCCCTGGCCGCCGACCTGGCGCTGCCGATCGAGGAGCTCGAGCTCACGGTCCGCTCGTACAACTGCCTCAAGCGCGAGGGCATCCACTCCGTGGGTGAGCTCGTGGCGCGTTCCGAGGCCGACCTGCTCGACATCCGCAACTTCGGTGCGAAGTCGATCGACGAGGTCAAGGCGAAGCTGGCCGGCATGGGCCTGGCCCTCAAGGACAGCCCGCCCGGATTCGACCCGACCGCCGCCGCCGACGCCTTCGGCGCCGACGACGACGCGGACGCCGGTTTCGTCGAGACCGAGCAGTACTAGAAAAGCTTGCGGGGGGCTCACGCCCCCCGCACACCCCTCTCGCGACCGCCTGAGGGAACTGACTCCGGTACCTGACACGGCCGGTGCAGATATGAAGGAGTAACAATGCCGCGTCCCGCAAAGGGTGCCCGCCTGGGCGGCTCCGCCGCGCACGAGAAGCACCTCCTCGCGAACCTCGCGAAGGCGCTCTTCGAGCACGGCCGCATCACCACCACCGAGGCCAAGGCCCGCCGCCTGCGTCCCTACGCCGAGCGTCTGGTCACCAAGGCCAAGAAGGGCGACATCCACAACCGTCGCCTGGTGCTGCAGACGATCACGGACAAGAGCATCGTGCACACGCTGTTCACCGAGATCGCCCCGCGCTACGAGAACCGCCCCGGTGGTTACACGCGCATCACCAAGATCGGCAACCG
Organism: Streptomyces sp. NPDC088762; assembly: GCF_044750905.1. NCBI lineage: Bacteria > Bacillati > Actinomycetota > Actinomycetes > Kitasatosporales > Streptomycetaceae > Streptomyces > Streptomyces sp. NPDC088762. Next base: position 26,680 of record NZ_JBIVKT010000013.1, on the reverse strand, counting down.
TCGTGGCGACAACGCCCCGATGGCCGTGATCGAGCTGGTCGAGGCCCTCACGGTCGCCCAGCAGGCCACCGGTGAGGCCGAGGCCGCCACCAAGCGCGCGGTGAAGGAGGCGGAGGCCGCCGAGGCTCCCGCCGCCGAGGAGACCAAGGAGGCCTGATCCCTCCCGGGATCACGCTGAAACGGCTCTGAACGGGCCCGCCCCTCTCGGGGCGGGCCCGTTCTGCATGTGGGAGCTTCTGAGAGGATCGGTCACGTGAGTGACGAGGTGGAGCCCGGGCACGTCCGGGTGCGGCTGGACCTGAGCTACGACGGCAAGGACTTCTCCGGCTGGGCGAAGCAGCGCGTCCTGCGGACCGTGCAGGGCGAACTGGAGTCGGCCCTGCAGACCGTCATGCGGCTGTCCGAGCCGGTCGAGCTGACCGTGGCCGGGCGTACGGACGCGGGCGTGCACGCCCGCGGGCAGGTCGCGCAGTTCGACCTGGCCGAGGAGGTGTGGGCCGAGCACCACGACAAGCTGCTGCGCCGCCTCGCGGGACGGCTGCCGCACGACGTACGGGTGTGGAAGGTCGCCGAGGCCCCCGAGGGCTTCAACGCGCGGTTCTCGGCCATCTGGCGCCGCTACGCCTACCGCGTCGGCGACCACCAGGGCGGGGTCGACCCGCTGCGCCGCGGGCACGTGCTGTGGCACCCGTGGCCCCTGGACGTGGACGCCATGAACGAGGCCGCCGCCCCGCTGCTCGGCGAGCACGACTTCGCCGCGTACTGCAGGAAGCGCGAGGGTGCCACGACCATCCGTACGCTCCAGCAGCTCAGCTGGGTGCGCGGGGAGGACGGGATCATCACCGCGACCGTCCGCGCCGACGCCTTCTGCCACAACATGGTCCGCTCCCTGGTGGGCGCCCTGCTGCACGTCGGGGACGGCCACCGGCCGACCGACTGGCCCGGCAAGGTGCTGGAAGCGGCCGTACGGGACTCCTCCGTGCACGTGGTGAAGCCGCACGGGCTCACCCTGGAGGAGGTCGGCTACCCGGCGGACGAGCTGCTGGCCGCCCGCAGCAAGGAGGCGCGCAACATGCGCACCCTGCCGGGGAAGGGCTGCTGCTGAGGTTCGCAGGGCCGTTGCGGATTCGTTATGTGCCGTGAGGCAACTTTCGATCTTCGTCTCGGTCGGACAAAGGGGCGCGCACGACGCGCCCTGTCGTCCGATAGGGGAGTGGTTTGAGAGTGCGATTCCGATCGCTTGCCGCGGGTCTCGCGGCCGGTTCGCTGGTGCTGCTCGGGGCGACGGCCCCGGTGCACGCGGCGGATGCCGAGTACAGCACCGCGATCAATGACGGCGAGGTGACACTGGACCCGGGACCGTACCAGCGCACGGACTTCGACGTCACGATCAAGGCGGCCGCGGGTGCCACGAAGGCCGACGCGCCGTTCACCGTCACCCTCGACCTCACCGACACGGCCGGGGTCGCGGACTTCGCCTGGGCCTGGCCGGGCCACGGGTGCAAGACCACGGGGCGGATCGTCAGCTGCACGCCGTTGGACGGCGGCCTTCCGAAGGCCGGTACGAGCCGGAAGGTGACGGTCGGCCTCACCGGTGTCAAGGGTGGCGCCCCCGACGCCAAGGGCACGATCAAGGTGTCTGCGACGACCCCCGACGGGACTGCGATCGCAGGGTCCTCCTCCGTGGTGTCGGTCCGCAAGGCTCCGCTCCTGCGGATGGTGAAGACCGAGCCGAAGTGGGGCATGAAGGTCGGTGAGACGCAGCCCATCACGTTCGGCCTGACCAACTCGGGCGGTGTACGGGGCGGGGACGTGCTCGTGCTCTTGAGTTCCATGAGCGGCCTGGAGACCTCGGAGCGGTTCTCGAACTGCGAGTACGGCCGAGGCAAGCACGCCACCGGGTACGAGGTGCGGGCGCTCTGCACGTTCAAGGGGCCGTTCGAGCCGGGCAGCTGGTACAAGATCTCGCAGCCGATGACGGTAAAGGCCCTGCCGACCTCCTACATCGAATTCCTCCAGGCGCAGCTGTTCGAGGACACGCCGGCGAACCGGACCATGTTGAGGGGCGGCATCCAGTACCAGAAGGGTGATGGCCCGGAGCTGGTCATGGCCGCGGCGAAGCCCGGATGGGGCGAGATCGGCGAATTCGAGAACACCGTGTACGTGAACAACACGGCGGACTTCTCGCTCACCGGTCCGACCGATCTCTCGGCGCCGGCCGGGGGCACCGTGGCCGCCGACTTCGTCTTCCGCAGCGAGGGGCCGGCGACGGTCTACTCGCCGTGGGAGCCGGTCCCCGCCGGATACGTGCACGTCGTCACCCCGAAGGGCGTGACCGTCGTGGAGGGCTGCAAGGCCGCCGACGGTGGTGACGCACCCAACGAGCCCACCGAGACGACCGGTTACGTCTGCGGCCTGACGTCGTCCCCGCTGCCCAAGGGCTACGAGACGCGGTTCTCCTTCAAATTCAAGATCGACTCCTCGCTGCCGGACGGCGCCGTCATCACGGCGAAGATCCACAACAAGGCCGGCCGGGACACCAAGCCCGAGAACGACGCCCTCAAGACGAAGGTCAAGCTCGCCACCGGGCCCGCTCCGACCGGTAGCGCCACGGCCACCCCGGCCCCGACCGGTACGGCCACCGGAACCCCGGCCCCGACGGGCACCGCCACCGCCACCGCCACCCAGGCGGCCGGCGGCAACGGGGGTGGGCTTGCGAGCACCGGCACCGCCGTGGCAGGCGCCGCCGGGCTGGCCGTCCTGGCGCTCGGAGCCGGTATCGGCCTGCGGGTGATCTCCCGGCGTCGCGGGGCCGCGTAGGCCCGCGGCCCTATCCGTTTGAGCGCGTCCCGTGCGGGGCTGTTGAATGCCCGCATGGGACATCTCGAAGCCAGCCACCTGGAGTACTACCTTCCCGACGGGCGGGTCCTGCTCCCCGACGTCTCCTTCCGCGTGGGGGAGGGGTCGGTCGTCGCCCTCGTGGGGGCGAACGGCGCCGGCAAGACCACCCTGCTCAAGCTGATCTCCGGCGAGCTCCAGCCGCACGGCGGTGCGGTCACCGTCAGCGGCGGCCTCGGTGTGATGTCGCAGTTCGTGGGCTCCGTACGGGACGAGACGACCGTACGGGACCTGCTGGTCTCGGTGTCCCAGCCGCGCATCCGGGAGGCCGCGAAGGCCGTGGACCGGGCCGAGCAGCTGATCCTCACCGTGGACGACGAGGCCGCGCAGATGGCCTACGCGCAGGCGCTCAGCGACTGGGCCGACGTCCAGGGCTACGAGGCCGAGACCCTGTGGGACGTCTGCACCACGGCCGCGCTGGCCATCCCGTACGACACGGCGCAGTTCCGCGAGGTGCGCACGCTCTCCGGCGGTGAGCAGAAGCGGCTGGTCCTGGAGGCGCTGCTGCGCGGGCCGGACGAGGTGCTGCTGCTCGACGAGCCGGACAACTACCTCGACGTCCCGGGCAAGCGGTGGCTGGAGGAGCAGCTCAAGGCCACCCGCAAGACCGTGCTGTTCGTCTCGCACGACCGCGAGCTGCTGTCCAGGGCCGCCGAGAAGATCATCAGCCTGGAGCCGAGCCCCATGGGCACGGACGTGTGGGTGCACGGCGCCGGCTTCGACACCTACCACGAGGCCCGCAAGGAGCGCTTCGCCCGCTTCGAGGAGCTCAAGCGGCGCTGGGACGAGGAGCACGCCCGGCTGAAGGCGCTGGTCCTGCGGCTGCGCAACCAGGCGGCGAGCAGCCCCGACATGGCCTCCCGGTACAAGGCCATGCAGACCCGCTTCCAGAAGTTCGAGGAGGCCGGCCCGCCGCCGGAGCCGCCGCGCGAGCAGGACATCCGGATGCGGCTCAAGGGCGGCCGTACGGGCGTGCGCGCCCTCACCGTCGAGAACCTGGAGCTCACCGGCCTGATGAAGCCCTTCTCCCTGGAGGTCTTCTACGGGGAGCGGGTCGCGGTGCTCGGCTCGAACGGCTCCGGGAAGTCGCACTTCCTGCGGCTGCTGGCGGGCGAGGACGTCAAGCACACCGGCACCTGGAAGCTGGGCGCCCGCGTGGTCCCCGGACACTTCGCGCAGACCCACGCCCACCCGGAGCTGTTCGGCCGCACGCTCGTCGACATCCTGTGGACGGAGGCGGCGAAGCCGCTGGGCGCCGCCATGGGCGTCCTGCGCCGCTACGAGCTGGAGCGCCAGGGAGACCAGAAGTTCGAGAAGCTCTCGGGCGGCCAGCAGGCGCGATTCCAGATCCTGCTGCTGGAGCTGGCCGGGACCACGGCGCTGCTGCTGGACGAGCCGACGGACAACCTGGACCTGGAGTCCGCGGAGGCGCTGCAGGACGGCCTGGAGGCGTACGAGGGCACTGTGCTGTGCGTCACGCACGACCGGTGGTTCGCGCGCACATTTGACCGTTACCTGGTCTTCGGTTCGGACGGTGTGGTGCGGGAGACTCAGGAGCCCGTCTGGGACGAACGTAGAGTCGAACGCAAGCGGTAGGAGCGAGGGGGAGACGTCGTGGGCCTGCGGCCTAGCATCTGGCTCGTGAAATGGGACAGCCCGGCCGCCGGGGACCGTCTGATCGGCTGGCTGCTGCGGCCCTCCTCGCGCCCCCTGCGGCTCGCCGCCCTCGCGGTGGTCCTCGGGATCTCCGTCTCCACGAGCCTGCGGGAGAACTGGGGTTCGGACAACGCCTTCGTGGTCAAGGCCGCGCAGACGCTGCTGGCGGGCGGCTCCCCGTACGAGGACAAGCGCTTCCTGTACCTGCCGAGCGCGGTGCTCATGGCGGTGCCGGAGGCGGTGCTGCCGCAGACGGTCCTGCGATGGCTGCTGCCGCTCGGGATGTCCGCGCTGCTGGGCGCGGGCTGGCTGGCCGCGCTGAGGCTCTTCTCGGTGCCGCTGCGCTCGCGCCTTGCGGTCGGCGGGTTCGCGGTGCTGGCGCTCGCCTACAAGCCGTACGTGAACCTCGTGCTGATCGGGAACTGGACGGCCATCTCGGCGGCCGCGCTGCCGGCGGCGCTGCTGCTCGCGCACCGCAGGGCCTGGGGCGCGGCCGGGCTGGTGGTGGGGCTGGCGATCGCCTGCAAGCCGATGCTGGTGCCGATCGGGCTGCTGTTCCTGCTGGCCCGGCAGTGGCGGGGGCTGGCCGTGGCCGTGCTGGTGCCGCTGGGGCTCTCGCTGGCCGGCGCGCTGCTGATGCCGAGCCCGTCGCTGTTCTTCACCAAGACGCTGCCGTTCCTGCTCCAGGGGCAGGACGCCTACGCGCTGCCCTGGGACGCCTCGCCGATCGCGGTGCTGCCGAGGCTGGGGGTGCCGGAGCCGCTGGCGGTGCTGGTGGCCTTCGCCGGGGCCGCGGCCGGGCTGTGGGCCGCCTGGACGCGGTGGCGGCGCACGGACGACGCGGACGGGGGCGAGCTGCGGCTGGTGGAGACGGCCTGCATGGTGATGCTCGCCGCATTCCTGGTGTCGCGGCCGTCCTTCGACCACTACCTGCTGGTGGTGCTGCCGGTGCTGCTCGCCTCGGGGGTGCGGCCGGGGTCGATGCCCCGCTCGCCCTGGTTCTGGCTGGCGCTGACGCCCCAGGTGGCCTTCGTCCCGTGGCCCTCGGAGCTGGCCCACAAGCGGCGCGCGTTCAAGGACTGCGCCACCCTCTGCGGACTGGCAATCCTGCTGGGGCGTCGTGCGCTGCGCTCCGGTCGGGTTATTCTGGAGCCCGTAACAACTGCGGGGTCCCCACCCAGGACCGAACCGGAGTGCGCCGCGACGCCAGCAGAATCGGCATCGCGGACCGCGTTTTGACCCATACGGGTCTTCTTGGGTACTCTGCTGGTTTGTTATGCGTATTGGCTTTCTCATTCTCACGTGAAAGGGCCTTACGCCGGTCCACCGGACCGATGACCAGCGGTTCACACGGGTTGCGTCCCCGATGTGAACGAGGGCTGTCGTGATCGTCCGTGGTGACCCTGTCAGGACCCTTCCCGCGGGGCTTGCGCCCTATGGGATGACCCACCACTGAAGAAGCGAAGGCATACGCGTGCGTACGTTCAGCCCCAAGCCCGGCGACATCTCGCGCCAGTGGCTCGTCATCGACGCCCAGGACGTTGTCCTCGGCCGTCTGGCGACCCAGGCCGCCGCCCTCCTGCGCGGCAAGCACAAGCCGACTTACGCCCCCCACATGGACATGGGCGACTTCGTCATCATCGTCAACGCCGACAAGGTTCACCTGTCCGGCAACAAGGCGTCGCAGAAGATGGCGTACCGCCACTCCGGCTACCCGGGTGGTCTCCGCTCCGTGCGTTACGACGACCTCCTGGCGAACAACCCGGAGAAGGCCGTCGAGAAGGCCATCAAGGGCATGCTCCCCAAGAACACCCTGGGCCGTCAGATGCTCTCGAAGCTGAAGGTCTACTCGGGCGACCAGCACCCCCACGCTGCCCAGCAGCCGGTGCCGTTCGAGATCACCCAGGTCGCGCAGTAGTTCCGGCCACCCCCTAAGACGTAGAAAATTCTGAGGAGCATCGTGGCCGAGACCACCGCCGAGACGACCCCCGTCGACGAGTTCGAGGGCAACGTCGAGGAGTACACCAGCGAGTCTGAGGTCGTCGTCGAGGGCGACTACACCTCCGAGTCCCTTGCCGGTCGCTTCGGCGACCCCCAGCCGGCCGCCGGCCTGGGCCGTCGCAAGAACGCCATCGCCCGCGTCCGGATCGTTCCGGGCACCGGCAAGTGGAAGATCAACGGTCGCACCCTTGAGGACTACTTCCCCAACAAGGTGCACCAGCAGGAAGTCAACGAGCCGTTCAAGCTGCTCGAGCTCGACAACCGCTACGACATCATCGCCCGCATCTCGGGTGGCGGCGTCTCCGGCCAGGCCGGCGCCCTGCGCCTGGGCGTGGCCCGCGCGCTGAACGAGGCGGACGTGGACAACAACCGCCCGGCGCTGAAGAAGGCCGGCTTCCTCTCCCGCGACGACCGTGCGGTCGAGCGCAAGAAGGCCGGTCTCAAGAAGGCCCGTAAGGCTCCGCAGTACAGCAAGCGTTAATCTGCGCCTGCTGTTCAGCAACGAAACCGCCCCGGCAGCACTCTCCGTGCTGCCGGGGCGGTTCGTTTACCGCCACAAGCGGCACATACCTGTCACATGCGGTCACAGACAAAGCGGAAACTCGGGAGGACAACAGTGGGACGACTCTTCGGGACGGACGGTGTACGCGGCGTTGCCAACGCGGATCTGACGGCGGAGCTCGCGCTCGGCCTCTCCGTGGCGGCTGCCCACGTACTCGCCGAGGCGGGCACCTTCGCGGGCCACCGGGCCACTGCCGTGGTCGGCCGGGACCCCCGGGCCTCCGGTGAATTCCTCGAGGCCGCGGTCGTGGCCGGCCTCGCGAGCGCGGGCGTGGACGTCCTGCGCGTCGGTGTGCTGCCCACCCCGGCGGTGGCGTATCTCACCGGTGCGCTGGGTGCCGACCTCGGCGTGATGCTCTCCGCCAGCCACAACGCGATGCCCGACAACGGCATCAAGTTCTTCGCGCGTGGGGGCCACAAGCTCGCCGACGAGCTGGAGGACCGGATCGAGTCGGTCTACGACGAGCACCGCACCGGCGCTCCCTGGGACCGGCCCACCGGCGCCGGCGTCGGCCGGGTCTCCGACTACACCGAGGGCTTCGACAGGTACGTCGCCCACCTCATCGGGGTGCTCCCCAACCGCCTCGACGGCCTGAAGGTCGTCCTCGACGAGGCCCACGGCGCCGCCGCGTACGTCTCGCCCGAGGCCTTCGCCCGGGCCGGCGCGGAGATCATCACGATCGGCGCCGAGCCGGACGGCCTGAACATCAACGACGGCTGCGGCTCCACCCACCTCGCCCTGCTCAAGGCGGCCGTCGTGGAGCACGGCGCCGACTTCGGCATCGCGCACGACGGCGACGCCGACCGCTGCCTGGCCGTGGACGGCACCGGAGCGGAGGTGGACGGCGACCAGATCCTCGCGGTGCTGGCGCTGGCCATGCGCGAGGCCGGGCAGCTGCGCGAGAACACCGTCGTCGGCACCGTCATGTCCAACCTGGGCTTCAAGCTGGCCATGGAGGCCGAGGGCATCCAGGTCGTCCAGACCGGCGTCGGCGACCGGTACGTGCTGGAGTCGATGAAGGAGCACGGCTACGCGCTGGGCGGCGAGCAGTCCGGCCACGTGATCATCCTCGACCACGCGACGACCGGCGACGGCACGCTGACCGGCCTGCTGCTGGCGGCGCGGGTCGCGGCCACCGGCAAGTCCCTGGCCGAGCTGGCCGGCGTCATGCAGCGGCTGCCGCAGGTGCTGGTCAACGTCCCCGACGTGGACAAGTCCCGGGTCACCACCTCCGCCGAACTGGCCGCGGCCGTGGTCGACGCCGAGCGCGAGCTGGGCACGACCGGGCGGGTGCTGCTCCGTCCGTCCGGTACGGAGCCGCTCGTACGGGTGATGGTGGAGGCCGCCGACATCGAGCAGGCCCGCGCGGTCGCCGGCCGGCTGGCGGACGTCGTGAAGTCGGCGCTCGGCTAGCCGTAGTCGCGTCAGCGGCACGTACGTTCAGATGCGTGGCGCACCCGGTGGCCGGATCATCCGGTCGTGCTGGGTGCGCCACAGCAGTTTCCAGGCGACGAGGGTGAGCGTGCCCGCGAGGATGATGCCGCCCAGGTTGAGCATCAGCTGTACGGCCGAGCCCCACATCTGGGCGAAGTCGCCGTAGCTGAGGGCCACCGCGGCGTTCGCGCCCGCCGGGACGGTGGTGACGGAGATCGCCACGCCGACCAGCGCACCGGCCTTCGCCGACGTCAGCGACAGCATGCCGGCCACGCCGGCGAGCAGCGCCACGACGAAGGAGAACGGGTCGGGCTGCCAGATGAAGCTGGTGTTCGGCCGGGGGGCCTCGAGCATTCCCTCGTGGAACTGGCCGATCGCGTCCATCACCAGGCTGAAGACCGTCGTGGCCACGATCGCGGAGGCGAAACCGACGATCAGGGCGATCAGCGACCGCGCGGCGAGCTTCGGGGCGCGCTGCACCAGGCCCGTGCAGATCCCGGCGAGCGGGCCGAACTCGGGGCCGACCGCCATGGCGCCCACGATCAGGATCGCGTTGTCCAGGGCCACACCGCAGGCCGCGATCATCGTCGCCACGATCATGAAGGCGCTGTAGGTGATCGTGAGGGTGGACTCCTCGTGGGTCGACTCGGAGAGCTGTTCCCAGATCACCGCGTCGGCGGCCTCGCCCGGTGCCTCCTCCTCCGCCTCATCGGCGCGTTTGGAGATCGACAGGTCGATGTTCTCGACGGCGATCGACCCGCTCTGGTCGATGCCGAGCGTGCGCATCTCCTGGAGCAGCTCGCCGGCCGCCTCGCGGGCCACGTCGCACAGCACGACATCGCCCTCCGGGTTGCGGGCGGCGCCCGTCAGTACGACCAGATGGGTGGTCCCGACCGTCTGGTCGATCAGTGACACCACCTGGTCCGTGAGGTGGGGCGGGGTGATCATCCGCAGATGCAGCATGCCCGCACCCTAGCGACGGACTAGAGCTTGCGCAGGCTCAGCTTCTGGACCTTGTGGTCCGGGCCCTTGCGGACGACCAGGGTGGCGCGGCCGCGGGTGGGGGCCACGTTCTCCAGCAGGTTGGGCTTGTTGATGGTCCGCCACATCGTCTGCGCGTACTCCATGGCCTCCTCCTCGGAGACCTGGGTGTACTTGCGGAAGTAGGAGAAAGGATTCTGGAACGCGGTCTCGCGCAGCTTCCGGAAGCGGTTGAGGTACCAGCGTTCGATGTCCTCGGGGCGGGCGTCCACGTACACGCTGAAGTCGAAGTAGTCGGCGAGGCCGACGCGGGTGCGGCCGTCCTTGCCGGGGAGGGCCGGCTGGAGCACGTTGAGGCCCTCGACGATCAGGATGTCCGGGCGCCGTACGACGAGCTCCTCGCCCGGGACGATGTCGTAGATCAGGTGCGAGTACACCGGGGCCCTGACCTCGTCCTTGCCGGCCTTGATGTCGGCGACGAAGCGGGTGAGCGCGCGGCGGTCGTAGGACTCGGGGAAGCCCTTGCGGGAGGTGAGCCCGCGCCGCTGGAGCTCCTTCATCGGGTAGAGGAAGCCGTCCGTGGTGACCAGCTCCACGCGGGGGTGCTCGGGCCAGCGCGCGAGGAGGGCCTGGAGCAGACGGGCCACGGTGGACTTGCCGACGGCGACCGAACCGGCGACCCCTATGACGAAGGGGGTGCCCTGCTGGGCGCCGTGGCCGTTGCCCGCGTCACCGAGGAAGGTGTTGAGGGTGCCGCGGAGGTTGCTGGTGGCGCCGACGTACAGGTTCAGGAGGCGGGAGAGCGGGAGGTAGACGTCGCGGACCTCGTCCAGGTCGATGACGTCGCCGAGGCCGCGCAGCCGCTCGACCTCCTCGGCCGTCAGCGGCAGCGGGGTCCGCTCGCGCAGCGCGCTCCACTCGGCGCGGGTGAGGTCGACGTACGGCGAGGCCTCGGGACCGCGGCGGTGGGCGGGGCGCGTGGGGTGCCCCTCCTGGCCGGTGCGCTCCGTTGCACTGTCCGGCGTGTTGCTTCGTGGCGGCGAAGTGATCACACCGCCATTGTCGGGGCTCGGGGGCCGTTGTGGGTGGTGTGGTCGGTCACGTACGTCAGGTGCGCCGGGCAGGCGCGTGCCGGGGTGCAGGTTGCACGAGGGACGGTACCGATTCGAGTCTCTTGGGGTCTCGTGCCGGTCACGATTGGCCGGGAGGCGGGGAAATCTCCGATCAGGTGATCGTTTCGGCAGTAGATTGCCGGAATACCGCGGTCCTGATGCGTGCCCGCCCCGTTTTTGCCGGGGCGCCGCTCCCGCGGTTCCTGTTCTCGTTTTCGGGGGAGTCCTCACGTGCGTACCGCTCTTGTCCGTCGTACTGTCCTGACCGCGTCCGCGGTGTCGCTGGCCCTGCTGGGCACCGCCTGCGGCGCCGAGAAGGGCGACACCAAGGCCGACGCCACGCCGTCCGCCGCCGCGGCCACCTCGGCGGCCCCGGCCGCCAAGGGCAAGACGGACGCGGAGCTGGCCAAGGTCCTGCTGTCCCAGGCCGACCTCGCGGACCACACCTTCAAGGCGGCCGACCCGGCCGAGTCCACCGCGGGCGCCGCCGCCACCAGCGACAAGCCCGAGTGCAAGGTGCTCGTCCAGGCGCAGAGCTTCGCCCCGGCCGGCACGCCCACGGGCACCGCGCGCACCAAGGTCGTCGCCAATCCGAAGGCCGCCGCCGAGGGCGCCTCGGAGGAGGAGAAGGCGAAGGCCATCCTGGGCGCGCTCAGCTCCACCGCTACCGCCGTCACCCTCGCCTCGTACGACGCCAAGGGCGCCGAGGAGGCCTTCGCCGCCGTCAAGACCGCGAGCCAGAAGTGCGCCGGGGGCTATGGCGCCACTCTGGGCGGCGACACCGGCAAGGTCACCAAGGTCTCCCCGGGCGCTTCCGTGACCGCCGGCGACGAGGCCCTGGCCCTCACCGTCGAGGGTGACGCCGACGGCGAGAAGCTGACGACCCAGCTGGTGTTCGTGCGCAAGGGCAACACCGTGGCGACCTTCTCGGCCCTGAGCCTGTCCGGCACCGCCGAGCAGCCCAAGACCGTCATCGACGCGCAGGTCAAGAAGCTCGGCTGACCCCCGCGCGCGCCACGGGCGCACCACGCGTCACACCCGCTCCGGCACCTTCGCCGGGGCGGGTTTTCGTCTTGTTCGGCTACAGGGCAGACGGCCAACTTCGGCGTACGCTGCGGCGTATGTGCGGAATTGTGGGTTACGTGGGAGCGCAGTCGGCGCTCGATGTGGTCATCGCCGGACTCAAGCGGCTCGAGTACCGCGGCTACGACTCGGCGGGGGTCGCCGTGCTCGCCGACGGGGGGCTGGCCGCCGTCAAGAAGGCCGGGAAACTGGTCAACCTGGAGAAGGAGCTGGTCGGCAATCCGCTGCCGGCCGGATCCACCGGGCTCGGGCACACCCGCTGGGCCACCCACGGCGGGCCCACCGACGCCAATGCCCACCCCCACCTGGACAACTCCGGGCGGGTGGCCGTCGTGCACAACGGCATCATCGAGAACTTCGCCGTGCTGCGCGCCGAACTGGCCGAGCGCGGACACCGGCTGGAGTCCGAGACGGACACCGAGGTCGTGGCCCACCTGCTCGCCGAGGAGTTCTCGGCCACCGCGGACCTCGCGGCGTCGATGCGGCTGGTGTGCCGGCGCCTCGAGGGGGCCTTCACGCTGGTCGCGGTGCACGCCGACGAGCCGGACGTGGTGGTCGGCGCGCGCCGGAACTCGCCGCTGGTGGTGGGCGTTGGAGAGGACGAGAACTTCCTCGCCTCGGACGTGGCCGCCTTCATCGCCCACACCCGGGCCGCGATCGAGCTGGGGCAGGACCAGGTCGTCGAACTCCGCCGCGACGGGGTCACGGTGACCAACTTCGACGGTTCGCCCGCGACCGTGCGGGCGTACCACGTGGACTGGGACGCCTCGGCGGCCGAGAAGGGGGGATACGACTACTTCATGCTCAAGGAGATCGCCGAGCAGCCCAAGGCTGTCGCCGACACCCTCCTGGGCAGGATCGACGCGAGCGGCTCGCTGACCCTGGACGAGGTGCGCATCCCCGACTCGGTGCTCAGGGAGGTCGACAAGGTCGTGATCGTGGCGTGCGGTACGGCGTACCACGCGGGCATGATCGCGAAGCTGGCCATCGAGCACTGGACCCGCATCCCGTGCGAGACGGAGCTGGCGAGCGAATTCCGCTACCGCGACCCGATCCTGGACCAGCGGACGCTGGTGGTCGCGATCTCGCAGTCCGGCGAGACCATGGACACCCTGATGGCGCTGCGGCACGCGCGCGAGCAGGGCGCCAAGGTGCTGGCCATCTGCAATACGAACGGGTCGACGATCCCGCGCGAATCGGATGCCGTGCTGTACACGCACGCCGGTCCCGAGGTGGCCGTCGCCTCGACCAAGGCCTTCCTCACGCAGCTGGTGGCCTGCTACCTGGTCGCGCTGTACCTCGGTCAGGTGCGCGGCACCAAGTGGGGCGACGAGATCGAGTCGGTGATCCGGGAGCTGTCGGACATCGCCGCGGCCGTGGACACCGTACTGGAGACGATGGAGCCGGTCCGGGCGCTCGCGCGGTCCCTGGCGGACAAGGACACGGTGCTGTTCCTGGGGCGGCACGTCGGCTACCCGGTGGCGCTGGAGGGCGCGCTCAAGCTCAAGGAGCTGGCGTACATGCACGCCGAGGGCTTCGCGGCGGGCGAGCTCAAGCACGGGCCGATCGCGCTGATCGAGGAGGACCTGCCGGTGGTGGTGGTCGTCCCGTCGCCGCGCGGCCGTTCGGTGCTCCACGACAAGATCGTGTCGAACATCCAGGAGATCCGGGCGCGCGGGGCGCGGACCATCGTCATCGCGGAGGAGGGCGACGAGGCGGTCGTCCCGTACGCCGACCACCTGATCCGGATCCCGGCCACGCCGACGCTGCTCCAGCCGCTGGTGGCGACGGTGCCGCTGCAGGTGTTCGCGTGCGAGCTGGCCACGGCGCGGGGCAATGAGGTGGACCAGCCGCGTAACCTCGCCAAGTCGGTGACGGTGGAGTAGGCGGGGTTGTCGTTGTGATTATCGGTGTGGGGATCGACGTCGCGGAGATCGAGCGGTTCGGCGCGGCGCTGGAGCGGACGCCGAACATGGCGCAGCGGCTCTTCCTCGATACCGAGTTGACGCTGCCGAGCGGCGAGCGGCGCGGAATCGCCTCGCTCGCCGCCCGGTTCGCGGCGAAGGAAGCCCTGGCCAAAGCGCTGGGCGCGCCCGCCGGACTGCTGTGGACCGATGCCGAGGTGTACGTGGAGGACTCGGGCCGGCCGCGGCTGCGGGTGTCCGGGACGGTCGAGGCGCGGGCCCTGGAGCTGGGCGTGAAGTCCTGGCACATCTCGCTCAGTCACGACGCCGGTGTCGCGTCGGCCGTGGTGATCGCCGAGGGCTGACGCCCGCCGTGGGGCAGGGTGGTGGCATGCGTACTGCTTACAGCGTGGAGACCGTACGGGCCGCCGAGCGGGAGTTGATGGCGCGGCTGCCCGAGGGCGCCCTGATGCAGCGGGCGGCGGCCGGACTGGCCGCCGTCTGCGCGGGGCTGCTGAGGAAGGTGTACGGGGCGCGGATCGTGCTGCTCGTGGGGCCCGGGGACAACGGCGGCGACGCCCTGTACGCGGGCGCGCGGCTGGCGCGGCGCGGGGCCGGGGTGACGGCGGTCCCGATGGATCCGGAGCGGATGCACGCGGGCGGGCTCGCCGCGCTGCGGGCCGCCGGGGGGCGGGTCGCGCAGGCCGTCCCGCAGCGGGCGGACCTCGTCCTGGACGGGCTGCTCGGGATCGGCGGGCGCGGCGGGCTGCGGCCGGCGGGCGCGGCGCTGGTGGAGCGGATCCCGCCGGGGGCGCCGGTGGTGGCCGTGGACCTGCCGAGCGGGGTGGACGCGGACAGCGGCGAGGTGGCGGGGCCGGCGGTACGGGCCGATGTGACGGTGACCTTCGGGGCGTACAAGCCCGGCCTGCTGATCGACCCCGGGGCCTCGCGGGCGGGGGCGGTGCGGCTGGTGGACATCGGGCTGGAGCTCCCGGAGCCGGAGGTGGAGGCCCTCCAGCACGCCGATGTGGCGGGGCTGTTGCCGCTGCCGACGGCGTCGAGCGACAAGTACCGGCGGGGCGTGGTCGGGATCGTCGCCGGGTCCGTGCAGTACCCGGGGGCGGCAGTACTGGCCGTGGCGGGTGCGCTGCGGGGCGGGGCGGGCGCGGTGCGGTACGTGGGGCCGGCCGCGGACGCGGTGCTGGCCCGGTACCCGGAGACGCTGATCGGGCCGGGGCGGGTGCAGGCCTGGGTGGTCGGTCCGGGCCTGGGGGAGGGGCGCGCCGGGGAGGTCGCGGAACTGCTCGCGCAGGACGTCCCCGTACTGGTCGACGCGGACGGGCTGCGCGGACTGGACGCGGCGGCGCTGCGGGCCCGGACGGCCGAGACGCTGCTCACCCCGCACGCGGGCGAGGCGGCGGCCCTGCTGGAGGTCCCGCGGGAGTCGGTGGAGGCGGGCCGGCTGGGCGCGGTGCGGCAGCTGGCGCGGGTGTACGGCTCGTCGGTGCTGCTGAAGGGCTCGACGACGCTGGTCGCCTCGGGCGGCGGTCCCGTACGGGTGAACCCGACGGGGACGGCGTGGCTGGCGACGGCCGGAAGCGGTGACGTGCTGTCCGGTCTGGCCGGATCCCTGCTGGCAGCGGGCCTGTCGGGCGCGGACGCCGGGGCGGTGGCGGCGTACCTCCACGGCCTGGCGGCCCGGCGCGCGGCCTCGGGCGCCCCCCTGCTGGCCCACGAGGTCGCCGCGGCCCTCCCCGACGCCTGGCGCAACGTCCGCCCCTGACCCGCCGGCGCGGCCCCGCGAGCCCCGCAGGCGCGTGAGGCGGGTCCAGGGTGGAGGACGGTGGGCGGGCTCCGTGGAGCCGGCGGGGGGTTCTGAGAGACTGTGCGGGATGAACGAGACACCGACGCGCGTGTACGCCGAGATCGACCTTGATGCCGTACGGGAGAACGTGCGCGCGTTGCGCGAGCGGGCGCCCCGGGCCGGGCTGATGGCCGTCGTCAAGGCGGACGCCTACGGGCACGGCGCCCTGGCCTGCGCCAAGGCCGCCCAGGAGGCCGGCGCCACCTGGCTCGGGACCGCCACGCCCGACGAGGCGCTCGCGCTGCGCGCCGCCGGGGTCGAGGGGCGGGTCATGTGCTGGCTGTGGACCCCCGGCGGCCCCTGGCGGGAGGCCGTCGAGGCCGATGTCGACGTCTCCGTCAGCGGGATGTGGGCCCTGGACGAGGTGTGCGCGGCGGCGCGCGCGGCGGGGCGGACCGCCCGCATCCAGCTGAAGGCCGACACGGGACTGGGCCGGAACGGCTGCCAGCCCGCCGACTGGGAGGACCTCGTACAGGCGGCCGTGGCCGCCGAGGCAGAGGGAACGGTCAAGGTCACCGGCATCTGGTCGCACTTCGCCTGCGCCGACGAGCCCGGCCACCCCTCCATCCAGCTCCAGCTCTCCGCCTTCCGCGACATGCTCGCGTACGCCGAGAAGGTGGGCGTCGAGCCCGAGGTGCGGCACATCGCCAACTCGCCCGCCACCCTCACCCTCCCCGAGTCCCACTTCGACCTCGTGCGCTGCGGCCTGGCCGTCTACGGGGTCTCGCCCGCGCCCGAGCTCGGCACCCCGGCCGAGCTGGGCCTGCGGCCCGCCATGACCCTCAAGGCCTCCCTCGCGCTGGTCAAGACCGTCCCGGCCGGCCACGGCGTGAGCTACGGCCACCACTACGTCACGAACGCCGAGACCACCCTGGCGCTGGTTCCGGCGGGCTACGCCGACGGCATCCCGCGGCACGCCTCCGGCAGCGGACCGGTCCTCGTCGCCGGCAAGGTCCGCCGCGTCGCGGGGCGCGTGGCCATGGACCAGTTCGTGGTCGACCTGGACGGTGACGCGGCCCGCGTCGGCGACGAGGCCGTCATCTTCGGGGACGCGGAGCGCGGTGAGCCCACCGCCGAGGACTGGGCTCAAGCGGCACACACGATCGCGTATGAGATCGTCACCCGTATCGGAGGGCGCGTGCCCCGGGTGTACCTGGGCGCCTGAGACGGGAGTGCCCGAGAGGGAGTGAGGGCGGCGGCGTGAGTGGCGTGGACGGCGTGAGCGGCGTGAGCGAGAACTGGCGCAGGGCCGGCTGGGCCGGCGCCGCCATCGGCGTGCTGGCCGCCGGCGCGGCGGCCGGCGTCGCGGTCGAACGGATCACCGTCGGGCGCGGCATGCGCAGGAAGGCGCGGCTGGCCCTCGACGCCGCAGGGGACTACGGGTCCCTGCGCGGCTCCGAGGGGACCTGCCGGGCCGAGGACGGCACGCTGCTCCACTACGAGGTCGACGAACTGCCGGAGGAGGCCAACCGGCGCCGCATGCGCCGCAAGCCCGTGCCGCCGGCGACCGTCGTCTTCTGCCACGGCTACTGCCTCTCCCAGGACTCCTGGCACTTCCAGCGTGCCGCCCTGCGCGGAACGGTCCGCTCGGTCTACTGGGACCAGCGCAGCCACGGCCGCAGCGCCCGCGGGCTGGCCCAGGCGGACGGCGAGCCGGTGACCATCGAGCAGCTCGGCCGCGACCTGAAGGCCGTCATCGACGCGGCCGTGCCCGAGGGCCCGCTGGTCCTGGTGGGTCACTCGATGGGCGGAATGACCATCATGGGATTCGCCGAGCAGTACCCCGACCTCGTGCGCGAGCGTGTCCTCGGCGTCGCCTTGGTGGGCACTTCCAGCGGCCGCCTGGGCGAGGTGACGTACGGTCTGCCCGCCGTCGGCGTGGGAGTCGTACGCAAGCTCGTGCCCAGCGTGCTCAAGGCGCTCGGCTCCCAGGTGGAGCTGGTGGAAAGGGGCCGCCGGGCCACCGCCGACCTCTTCGCCGGCATGATCAAGATGTACTCGTTCGGCTCCCGGGACGTGGACCCGGGCGTCGCGCGCTTCGCCGAGCGGCTGATCGAGGCCACCCCCATCGACGTGGTCGCCGAGTTCTACCCGGTCTTCCAGACCCACGACAAGACCGCCGCGCTCCATCGGTTCGGGGACATCCCGGTCACCGTCATCGCCGGGGACAAGGACATGATCACCCCGGCCGGGCACAGCGTGGCCATCAAGGAGGCGCTGCCGAGCGCCGAGCTGGTGGTCCTGGAGTCGACCGGGCACCTGATGATGCTGGAGCGCCCGGAGACCGTGACGCGGCTGCTGACCGGCCTGCTGGCGCGCACCGGGGCGGTCCCGGCCTCCGCACCGACTAACGTTGGCAGGCATGGAAGAAGTACCGCGGGAAGCACAGCGCAGCCAGGCCCCGGCAACGGCACCGGGAACGGGAACGACACCGGCCGCGGGCCGGGAAGAGGCGCCGGCGGCGCCGCAGGCACCGGCGCCTGAGGGCGCGGTCGAGGCCCGGATCACCGTCGACTCCCCGGACGCGATGCAGGAGCTGGGCCGCAGGCTCGCCCGCCTGCTGCGCCCCGGCGACCTGGTGCTGCTCACGGGTGAGCTGGGCGCCGGCAAGACCACCCTGACCCGCGGCCTCGGCGAGGGCCTGGGGGTGCGCGGGGCGGTGACTTCGCCGACCTTCGTGATCGCCCGCGTACACCCTTCGCTGACCGGCGGGCCGGCGCTGGTGCACGTGGACGCGTACCGGCTCGGCGGTGGGCTGGACGAGATGGAGGACCTGGACCTCGACGCCTCGCTGCCCGAGTCCGTGGTCGTCGTGGAATGGGGCGACGACAAGGTGGAGGAGCTCTCCGACGACCGGCTGCACGTCGTGATCGCGCGCGCGGTGGGCCACGAGGAGGTCCTGGACGACGTACGGGAGGTCTCGGTCCGCGGGATCGGCGAGCGTTGGACGGCCGACGGGGCGGGGCTCGAGGTGCTCGCGGGCGCCCTCTCGGAGTAAACGTACCGACAACTCGTCGGCAAGATATTGCGCCCGTGCCGACGGGCGTGGTCCCATGGTACCGAGAGTTTCTTAGGTATGCCTAAGTTCGGCGTTCCGGGGCCCAGGAGGCAGCCATGTCGGCACCAGCGGGAGCACCGCGCGACCCCCGTCCGTCCGCCGTGTCCATGCGGGCGCTGCTCGCAGCGGGCATGGCCGCCACCGCCGTATCGACTCCGCCCGCGCGCGAACACGCGCCCGGGAGTGAGCCGGAGAGCGCCGCGGGAGCCACCGGAGCCGAGCGGGCCGAAGGCGCCGCACGCGAAGGGGCCGCTCCGGAGACCGAAGCGGCCTGACTCGCCCGTACGGGTGAAAAATCCGGTCGGCCGTGAAAAATCGGGTCGGCCGTCAGGGAACGACGACGACCTTCGAGTTGATGGTCGCGAAGGCCCACATCGCGTCGCCGTCGGCCTTCGCCATGCGGATGCCGCCGGTCTTCTTGTTCGGGTCGGGCTCCGGCGTCGCGCCGTCCGCGCGGGCGCTGAAGCCGATCGCCACGCCCTCCGTGCTCGTGAACCGCACGACGTGCTCGATCGGCACCCCGTCCGAGCCGGTCACCGCGCCCGAGCGGGAGCCCACCGTGTAGGTGCCGGCCTTCGGGTGCACCGTGCTCGGCATGACCGTGAAGGACCTCGGCTGCTGGCCGGCGGCCGGGTCGCCCACCAGCCAGACCCGCTTCTGGCCCACCGAGTACACGACGCGCACGCCGGTGCCGGAGCCCTCCGGCACGGGCACCGGCTTCGCCGGATCCTGCTTGGCCGCGGACTGGCTCGGGGCGGGGGCCGGGCCCAGTTCGGCCGCCTTCGGGGGGTGCGCGGGAGCCGTCGCGGACGCCTGGTAGCCGAGGAAACCGACGGCGGCGATCGCCGCGGCGGTGAGCCCCGCCACGATTCCCGAGCTGCTGCGTGCCACCTTGCTCCACCTCTCCGCGCCACCAGGATTCCCTGGTCGAAAGGTAGCAGCCGGCCCGCTCCGCGCCCGGCCGCAAGGGCCCGGGTTCAAGGAGTCGTAGGCTGTTCGCGTGCTCTTGCTCGCTGTAGATACCGCCACGCCCGCCGTCACCGTCGCCCTGCACGACGGCGAGTCCGTCCTCGCCGAGTCGAACCAGGTCGACGCCCGCCGCCACGGGGAGCTGCTCCTGCCCTCCGTGCACCAGGTGCTCGCCGAGGCCGGGACGAAGCTCGAAGCCGTCACCGGCATCGTCGTGGGCGTCGGCCCCGGCCCCTACACCGGCCTGCGCGTCGGCCTGGTCACGGCCTCCACCTTCGCGGCCGTGCTGGGCGTGCCCGTGCACGGCCTGTGCACCCTCGACGGCCTCGCCTACGCGGCCGGCGCCGCCGGGATCGAGGGCCCCTTCACCGTCGCCACCGACGCGCGGCGCAAGGAGGTCTACTGGGCACGCTACGAGGACCCCCGCACGCGCGTCGGCGAGCCCGCCGTGGACCGCCCGGCCGACATCGCCGAGCAGGTCGCGGGACTCCCCGCGGTGGGCCAGGGCGCGCTGCTCTACCCGGAGGTCTTCCCGGACGCGCGCGCCCCCGAGCACCAGTCGGCCGCGGCCCTGGCCGCCCTGGCGGCGGAACGACTGGCCTCCGGCGCGGAGTTCCTTCCTCCGACTCCGCTCTACCTGCGCCGGCCCGACGCGCAGGTGCCCAAGAACTACAAGGTGGTCACCCCGAAGTGACGCCCGTCCCCGATGTGGTGCTGCGTGAGATGCGCTGGTGGGACATCGAGCCCGTGCTGGAACTGGAGCACGAGCTGTTCCCCGAAGACGCCTGGTCCGCCGGGATGTTCTGGTCCGAACTCGCGCACGCCCGCGGCCCGCGGGCCACGCGCAGGTACCTCGTCGCCCAGGACCCCACGACCGGCCGCCTGGTGGGTTACGCCGGCCTGGCCGCCGCCGGGGACCTGGCCGACGTACAGACCATCGCGGCCGCCCGCGACCAGTGGGGGACCGGGCTCGGCGCCCGGCTCCTGACCGAACTGCTGCGCGCCGCCACCGCCTTCGAGTGCGCCGAGGTGCTGCTGGAGGTACGGGTGGACAACACCCGCGCCCAGAAGCTCTACGAGCGCTTCGGCTTCGAGCCCATCGGCTTCCGGCGGGGCTACTACCAGCCGGGGAACGTGGACGCGCTCGTGATGCGGCTGACCGACCCCGCACAGGCGACGACGGGGCTCCCCGAGACCCCTGACGCTCCTGACACCCCTGAGACTTCTGACACCCCTGAGAACACTGAGAGCAGTGAGAGCAATGGCTGACGAACCTCTCGTCCTCGGCATCGAGACCTCCTGCGACGAGACCGGCGTCGGCGTCGTCCGCGGCACCACCCTCCTCGCGGACGCGGTCGCGTCGAGCGTCGACGAGCACGCGCGCTTCGGCGGGGTCGTGCCCGAGGTCGCCTCGCGGGCCCACCTGGAGGCGATGGTCCCCACCATCGAGCGCGCCCTGAAGGAGGCCGGCGTCAGCGCCCGTGACCTCGACGGCATCGCGGTCACGGCCGGTCCCGGCCTGGCGGGGGCGCTGCTGGTGGGCGTCTCGGCGGCCAAGGCGTACGCGTACGCGCTCGGCAAACCGCTGTACGGCGTGAACCACCTGGCCTCGCACATCTGCGTGGACCAGCTGGAGCACGGGCCGCTGCCGGAGCCGACCATGGCGCTGCTGGTGTCGGGCGGGCACTCCTCGCTGCTGCTGGCCCCCGACATCACGAGCGACGTACGGCCCCTCGGCGCGACCATCGACGACGCGGCGGGCGAGGCCTTCGACAAGATCGCGCGCGTGCTGCAACTCGGCTTCCCCGGCGGTCCGGTCATCGACCGGCTCGCGCGCGAGGGAGACCCGACGGCGATCCACTTCCCGCGCGGGCTGACGGGGCCGCGCGACGCCGCGTACGACTTCTCCTTCTCCGGGCTCAAGACGGCCGTCGCCCGCTGGATCGAGGCGAAGCGGAAGGCGGGCGAGGAGGTTCCGGTGCGCGATGTGGCGGCTTCCTTCCAGGAGGCCGTGGTGGACGTGCTCACCCGCAAGGCGATCCGGGCGTGCAAGGACGAGGGCGTCGACCACCTGATGATCGGCGGCGGTGTGGCGGCCAATTCCCGGCTGCGCTCGCTGGCGCAGGAGCGGTGCGACGACGCGGGGATCATCCTGCGGGTGCCGCGGCCGAAGCTGTGCACCGACAACGGCGCGATGGTGGCGGCGCTGGGTGCGGAGATGGTGAAGCGGAACCGGGCCGCCTCGGACTGGGACCTGTCGGCGGACTCTTCCCTGCCGGTGACGGACCCGCACGTTCCGGGCACGTCCGAGGAGCACGGAGACGGCCACACCCACACCCACGGTCACGCCCATTCCCACGACCACGACCACGTGCACGAGCTGAGCAAGGACAACCTCTACTCGTGAGCACCGTCGGGCTGGTCGCGCTGATGTGGGAGGCCCGGGCCGCCGCCGGCCGGGGCAACGAGCTGCTGGAATGGGCGCGTGCCCAGATCCTGGCCCGGGAGCCGGTACGGCGCGAGGTGTTCCGGGCCCCGCACGACCGGGTGCTCGTCATCACGTGGTGGGAGACGGCCGAGGGCGTCTCGGCGGACCTCCCCGAACTTCCGGAGCCCGCCGCCGACTTGATCACCCGGGCGGTGCACCGCTGGCGGTTCGAGTCGGTGGAGACCACCGGCGCCTGACGGCTCCCGCCCGGGCTCGGACCGGGGCGGGGACTGCGGCTATCGTCATGCACATGTCCCGCCCTGACCTGCCCCCTCCGCCTCCGCCGGCGCACGTGCGCGCCTGGATGGACGAGACCGTCGTACGGGCCGACCGCGCGCACTTCCTGCGCGACCTGAGCCGGCGCAGCCTGGGCCTCGGGAGGCTGCTGCTGCTCTGGTCGGTCTCGGCCGTCTTCCTCCTCGGCTGGTCCTTCGTCGGCATGGCCGTGATGGCCTTCGAGTCGGGCGACCCGCTCTCCGCCGTCTTCGGCATGGTCTACGCCGTCCTCGGCGCGGGGGTGCTGATCCCGGCCGGCTTCTGGTTCGCCTGGGGCGCCCGCCGGGACCGCCAGGTGCGGCGGCTGCTGTCCGCGTGGGCCGAGGCGGGTCGCGACCCGGCGACGGACTCCCGGCTCCGCGCGCCGGGCCTGAGCCTGACCTGGCTGCTGTCCTCCTTCGCCCTGGGCGCGCTCGGCCTGTGGACCACCTTCGCCGTCGCGGCGACGGCCCGCCCGGGTCATGACACGTACGGCGAGGTCACGTACTTCATGGGCATCGGCATGATCCTCTGGATCACCGCCCTCCTGGGCGCGGCCAAGGCCGCCGCCCACTACCGCTGGGCCGTGCGGGCGCTCCACCGGACCTGACCCCTGCAGCCTCAGCGCCTCGGATCTTTGAGCCGCACGTGCCCAGCGGCGGGGTCCGAATCCATCCCCGCCGGCTTGAGGCGCGGGGTGCAGCCTCGGAGCCCCGGATTTTTCTGCCGCACGTGCCCAGCGGCGGGGTCCGAATCCAGCCCCGTCGGCGTTTGAGGCGCGGGGTGCGGGGCGGAGCCCCGAAAAGCCCGGGCGCAGCCCGGGGCCGCTTGCGCGACGGCGCCCGCACCCGAGCGGGCCGGGCCGCCCGGGTCAGTCAGAGGGCAGGCCCCGCCGGAGGCGGTGAAACCGCCGGCGCCCCGATCAGCATCGACGGAGCCCCCGCCACCCGCGTCAGGAACACCGTCGCCGAGTTCGGCCCCTGCGGCTTCACCCGCCTGCGCAGCTCCTCCGGCTCGATCGCCGACCCCCGCTTCTTCACCGTGAGCACCCCCACCCCCCGCTCCCGCAGCAGCGCCTTCAGCTTCTTCAGGCCGAACGGCAGCACGTCCGTGATCTCGTACGCCGTCGCGTACGCCGTCTCGCGCAGCTCGTCCGCCGTGATGTAGGCGATGGTCGGATCGATGAGCCGGCCGTCCAGCTGCTCGGCCACCTCGGCGACCAGGTGGGCGCGGATCACGGCGCCGTCGGGCTCGTAGAGCCAGCGGCCGACCGCCCCCGGCTCCGGATCCGGCAGCGGATCGGCGGTGTGCAGGGCGCGCGGCCCGGGCAGCAGGGTGGCGCGCACGGTCCCGGGCGAGGTCCCGAACCAGAGCACCGCCTCCTTCACGTCCCCCTGGTCGGAGATCCACTCGGCCTCGGCCTCTTCCGGCACCGCCTCGTGCGGGATCCCGGGCGCGATCTTGATGGCGGCGTACGTCGCCGTACGGGCCGTCTCCACGGCCCACGACAGCGGCGGCGAGTAGGACTCCGGATCGAAGATCCGGCCGCGCCCGCCCCGCCGCGCCGGGTCGATGAAGACGGCGTCGTACGAGGACACGTCCACGTCCGTCACGTCCGCCTCCCGCACCTCGATCAGGTCCGCCAGCCCCAGCGCCTCGGCGTTGGCCCGCGCGACGGCGACCGTCAGCGGGTCGCGGTCGACCGCGAGCACCCGGATGCCGAGCCGCGCCAGCGCGAGGGCGTCCCCGCCGATGCCGCAGCACAGGTCGGCGAGGGACCGTACGCCCAGGCCGGCGAGGCGCCCGGCCCGGTACGCGGCCACGGACGCGCGCGTGGCCATCTCCCCGCCGCCCGGCGTGAAGTACATCCGGAACGCGTCCTCGGCACCGAACTTCGCCACCGCGCGCTGCCGCAGCCGGGCCTGCCCGAGCGCGGCGGAGACCAGCCCGGCGGGGTGCTCGCGGCGCAGACGGGTGGCGACGGCCAACTCCTGGGCGGGGTCGTAGTCGCGGAGCGAGTCGAGGAGGGCGCGCCCCTCGGGGGTGAGGAGGGCGGCGAAGTCTTCGGGGGTCACGGGTCCATTGTCGGCGACGGGGCGGGAGGGGTGCCGCTCCGGTGCTGCTCCGCTGCTCCGCTGCTCCCGGCGCCACGCCGGGCGGTGTGGGCCAGTCGAAGGAAGGTGGGCCCCCCGCTCGCGGTGTCGTCCGGGGAGACCGCGTGTCGGATGCCAGGATGCGCAGCTATGCAGCTAGTACGACAAAAGGAAGATAAGGCGCAACAAGGTCACCGGTACGCGGCGGGTCCGCGCGGCCGGTTCGGGGTGGCCGTGGCCACCCTGCTGGTAGCTGCCCTCGGCACGGCATGCTCCGGGGGATCCGGGGCAGACAAGACCGAGAAGGTGAAGACGGGCAACGGCGCGGAGGCGGGCGCGGCGGGCGCCCTCAGCGCCGCCGAGAAGGCCAAGGCGGCCCAGCAGGCACGCATCGCCGCGGCGAAGAAGTGGGGCCTGCGCAAGGTGCCGCTGACCGCCCCGGCCGCCCCGAAGGCAAAGCCGGAGATCACCACGCGGGACGGCTTCGAAGTCGAGGATCAGGAGGAGTACCCGCCGGTCTTCACCACCATCCCGACGGAGGACAAGGTCGTCTTCCTGACGATCGACGACGGGGCGGAGAAGGACCCGCAGTTCCTGAAGATGATGCAGGAGCTCAAGATCCCGTACACGGCCTTCCTCAGCGACTACCTGGTACGGGACAACTACCCCTACTTCAAGGCGATGCAGGCCGCGGGCGTCACCCTGAACAACCACACGCTCAACCACCGCTACATGCCGGCGCTCTCGTACGAGAAGCAGCGCGAGGAGATCTGCGGTCAGCAGGACACGATCCAGAAGCAGTTCGGCAAGCGCCCGACGCTCTTCCGCCCGCCGTACGGGAACTACAACCAGGACACGCTGAGGGCCGCGAAGTCCTGCGGCATCAAGGCAGTGCCGCTGTGGAACGCGGAGGCGTTCACGAACCGGATGGACTACCGGGAGTGGGACCGCGACCTGCACCCCGGTGACATCATCCTCACGCACTTCCGGGGCAAGGAGGACTGGAAGGGCACGATGCCTGACATGATCCGTCAGGTCATGAAGACCGTCACGGACAAGGGGTACGCCGTGGCTCGCCTGGAGGACTATCTGTGAAACGTGCGCGCCGGTTGGTAGCCGGAACGCTGACGGCCGGCGCGCTCGCGCTGTCCCTGACGGGGTGCGGGGACGGCGTCGACACCACCGAACGGATGGGGCGCAGGACGGCGGGGGCGTCGGCGACCGCGTCGCCCGCTCCGTCGTCCGCTCCGTCGTCCGCTCCCGTGCCGGGGAACGCGTCTGACGAGGCGTACCGGAAGTGGGGCCTGACGGCCCCCCTCACCTACGCACCGAAGCCCGCCCAGAAGCCGCAACTCCCGAAGGCGGGGCCGGGCAAGGTTCCGGTGATAGACCGAATACCCATGCCCGCAGACGAGAAAATAGTCTTCCTCACCTTCGACGACGGTGCGGAGAAGGACCCCGAGTTCCTCAAGATGGCGGCCGATCTGAAGCTGCCGATCAGCATGTTCCTGACGGACAACGTGGCGTCGGCGGACTACGGGCACTTCGAGAAGCTCCGCGACAACGGCTCCGCGAGCACGATAAACAACCACACGCTGACGCACCCGAACCTCCGGACCCTCTCCTTCGAGGCGCAGAAGAAGGAGATATGCGGCCAGCAGGACCGCCTGGAGCGGCGCTTCGGCCACCGCCCGCCGCTCTTCCGCCCGCCCTTCGGCAACTACAACGACGACACCCTCCGCGCCGCCTCGGAGTGCGGCGTCTCGTCCCTGGTGCTGTGGCGGGTCTCGATGCAGATCAACAACTTCCAGTACGCCGAGGGCTCCGCCCTCAAGCCGGGCGACATCATCCTGGCCCACTTCCGCGGCCCGTCCGAACTCAAGGGCTCGACGGAGACCCAGATGACGACGCGCATGCTCCAGCGCATCCAGGAGCAGGGGTACCGGATTGGGCGGCTGGAGGATTACTTGTAGGGGGGGCTGGGCGGCTGGGGGGCTGGGCGGGGCTTTGGCCCCCCTCTCACCCCCTTGTCGGTCGGCGGCTGCCCACCCACCGCGGGCGGGGGAGGGGGCGGGGCGAGCCGATATGCGGGCGGGGGCTCCGGGGCGGAAGCGTGCCAGGCGGCACCGTGAAGTGAAGCGGCACACGATGGGCGGGAGCCGACTTACCCGGAAGCGGTGAGGGTTTGGGGGTTTCCCGTCAGTCCCATCGTCTCTCCGGTTCGGGTCGGTCCCTCAAGGGCGCTCCCTGCGGTCGCGTCGCTTCGCGATGGCCTGCGGCCACCCTTGACCGACCGACCCGAACCGGAAAGCCGAAAGACTG